>VAXP01000008.1:44918-53054 GCA_005884125.1 Actinomycetota bacterium
TGGCCACCATCAGGGGCGGGAGCCGGTCGAGGCCGGCCAGCAGCTCCCCTCCGCCCGTCTGCACGTCCAGCGCGGCTGCGGCCTGGGCCAGGCGGCGCCCGAGCAGGCGGGAGTAGCCCCAGGAGGGCCGCTCTTCGCTCGCCCTGCCGTCCAGCCAGGAGAAGTCCCAGCCCCGGATGGGTGCGGACTGCGCCTCGGCCAGCAGATCGTCGAGGCTCCTGGTCACGGGGACGATCCTGCCAGTGGGAGCCGGCACCAGGACCGGGTCGGCCCGCGGGGATGGGGGCCGACCCGTCGGTGTCCCGGTCGGACGGACGCATGTCGTGCTACAAGATCCCGACGGAAGCGGCTCTGCCTGACCCCCACTCAATGACAACCAGTTCGTGACGACTCCGACGGCCCGGTTCCTGCTGGTGACGTGGGCCCTCGCCCGCCGCCTCGTCGACCGGGGCCACGAAGTGCGCGCCCTGGGCCCCGCCGAGCTCTACGGTCGCTTCGAGGCCGACGGCATCCCCTCCCGGGCCCACCGGTCACCCCAAGAGTGGACCGGGGGCCCGGCCCGCGCGGCCCGGACAGCCGACGAGCGCCAGGCCGCCTGCCTGCGGGGCATGGCCGCCGACGTCATCGCCGAGGTGCAGCGCCAGCCCACCGACGTGGCCGTGGTCGACTACATGCAGCCCGACGCCCTCTGCGCTGTCGAGCACGCTGGGGTGCCAACCGCCGCCTTGGTGCACACCCTCTACAGCACCCAGGCCGTGGGTCCGAGCTCGCCCATGACCATGATCTCCGGCGTGGGCCACGTCAACGCCCTGCGGGCCGAGCTCGGCCTCGCGCCCGTCGACGCCATGCCCGGTCTGCTCGACCTCGCCCAGCTCGTGATCGTCACCACCGTCGAGGAGCTCGACCGCCCCGACCCGCCTCTGCCGCCCAACCTCCGCTTCGTCGGCCCCCTGGTCGAGGAGCCCGGTCCTGACGCGGTATGGACGCCTCCGCCGGGCGACGGTGCCCTGGTCGTGGCCAGCCTGGGCACCACCCCGATGGACGAGGCTCCCGTCGTCCAGCTCGTCCTGGACGCGCTGGGAGGAATGGACGTCCGTGGCTTCGTCACCGTGGGCGACCATCTCGACCCCACTGCCTTGCGGCCGCCGGCCCGAGTGGTCGTGTCCGGATACGTGCGCCACGCCGCCGTCCTGCCCCACGCCAGCGTCTTCGTGACCCACGCCGGGCTCAGCGGCATCGGGGCGGCGCTGACCTTCGGCGTGCCCATGGTCTGTGTCCCTCTCGGCCGTGAGCAGCCCGACAACGCGGCCCACGTCGAGGCCGCCGGCGCGGGTCTCGTCCTGGGCCGCGGCGCCACCGTCGACGAGCTGCGCTCCGCCATCACCGAGGTGATCGGCGACGACCGGTACCGGTCAGCGGCACGACGCCTGGCCGCGGCCATTGGCGACATCGACGGGGGGTCGCAGGCCGTCGTCGAGCTCGAAGCCCTGGCCAACGCGGGCGGGAACTACGGGTAGGGCGCGGTCTCATCCCGTTCCGCAGCGGTACACCAGGGTCCCGTTGCCCGCCCCGGCCACGATCAGGTCGGCGACGCTCTCCGGTCGCTCGGGCGGGTCGACGAGCAGGTGCCTGGCCTCGATCTCCGCTCGAGCGAACTCCTGATGCATCTTGCGGGTGGCGCCCTCGTCGGTGAACCCGTGGTCTTGGCGCGTCCCGACCCGCTCCACACACCGCTCCACCGAGGGCAGCAGGATGACGTAGTCCAGCCGGGCAAGACCGGTGGCTGTGGCAAAGGTCGGGAGGAACCAGGGTCCCACGACCCCGTCGTACACGGTCGCGTAGCCCCCGGACGCATATCGTCCTGCCGCCGACGCGGCTGCCTGGGTCACGATCTCGTTCTGTCCCCTCGACGCCGGTAGCCAGGGCGGGACCGCGCCTCGGGCCAGGAAGGCGAAGAAGGCGTCGCCCTCCACCAGCACGCTGGGATCGAAGCGGCTGACGAGCACCCGCGCCACCGTGGACTTCCCGGCTCCCGGAGGCCCGGTTACGACGAGGAGTGACGACATCGGAGCTCGAGGTCCCGCCCCGTCCCTCGACGCCCTCAGCCCTTGAAGGACGCGATCTGCTTTGCCGTGTCGGTGCAGTGGCGAAGGCGGACGACCTTGCCCCGGTCGTCGAACGTCCACAGGTGGATCTCCTCGTCCCGGTAGTGACCACCACCCCAGGCGGGAAGATTCGCCTCCAGCACGAACTCCACCGCGACCTGGTTGCCGCCCTCCATCATGTTGAGGATCTGGAGGTCGACGATCTCCATCTGGCCGGCCGCCTCGAAGAAGTGGACGACCTCGGCCCTGCCCCGTCGTGGAGTCATCCACGGCAGCCCTGCCTTGACCGCCGTGTTGTCGGCCCAGCTCTCCCACTCGACGTCATCGGCGAGCAAGGCCAGGATCGCGGGGATGTCGCCCTGGCCGAAGGCCTCGTAGATGCGTTGCACCGTGGCCAGGTTGCCCACCACGCCTCCTCGGTTGCCGGGTGGGGGCGAATGGTAGGAGTTCGCGGTCGCCCTGTCACAGGAGTCGGCGGCCTCACCACCCGCGACATCGGCTCCGCTTCCTCGTCCCCGAGGCGACCATGGCCCAGCGCAGGACCTGGGCGCCGGGCTGATCGACGAGCTGCACCAGGCCATGGTGCCCATCCTCCTCGGAGGAGGCGAACGGCTCTTCGACCGGCTCGACGGCGGTCCTCGAGGCCAGGGTGCGTCGAGTTCGTCAGCTCGCCCTCCCTCGCCACGTTCGCTTGGCCCGGACGAAGCAGGGCCTACTTCGGCGTCCCGATGATCGCCCTGGTGCGCATGAGGGCGGCGACGATGTCGGCGTCACCCGCTGCGACCACTTGACCGTGGCCGTCCCTGTCCAGGTTGTTGCTGAGGAGCCGCCACGCCTGCTCCAACGTCATACGCAGCTCCGCGACAAGTGGACGGCCGGGGTTGGGCCGGAAGTGCCAGGCGGTGCCATCGGAGACCAGATCCCAGCGCAGCTCCGCTCCGGACCCCGTCACCGAGACCTCGACGCCCTCGCCCGCCGGTCTCTGGTGAAGCTCGAGCCGGAACGGGTAGGCCCAACGGAGCCCATCGAGCACCGGTTCGATCAGGTCCTCTCGAAGGTCAGCCGGAGCTCCCACTGCCTGGAGCATCTGCTGGCGGTGGATCCAGCGCTCCGACAGCTCGCGGGCGTGGTCGAGCCATGCCGGCACGGGGACGGCGCTGGCCCATGACACGTTGGCCGTGAGGGCCGACGGGTCCTGGCCGCTCACCATCTCGACCACCTGAGGTCCGGCCCAGTCGAGAAGCTCCACGACGAGACGGGGGCTGAGTCGCCTGGCGGCCTGGACCCACTCGACCTGCAGCTCGTCCAGCCAGCTGATGAATCCCTCCTCATCGAGCCCTGGGGGCGCCGGCGTGCCGTGATGGCCGTCGCGCTGCCCCGCCATCAGGCTCAGGTCGTCGCCGAGCAAGTGGCACGCGAGCCCGAGCACGCTCCAGCCCGGGCAGGGGCTCGGCCGTCCCCAGTCGGCGGGGCTCAACGAGCGCAGGAGTTCCGACAGACGCGCCCTCTCGAGCTGGAACAACGGGGGGAATTGACGTGGCGGGGAAGACGGGATGGCCACAGCGGCAGTCTCGTCGTAGAGCGACGGACGGTCATCTGAGTTCCCACGCCCGGTGTGACTTCTGTCTTCTTGACAGCATCCCAAGAGGACCGTAATTTCCCCCTCAGAGTTGGGATGGTCCCAAGAGGAGAGGCGTCATGGACCTGAACGGGAAGCGGGCGCTGATCACCGGGGCGTCGAGCGGCATCGGACGCGCCGTCGCCCTCCGGCTGGCCGCCCAGGGCACGCAGCTGGCCGTCTCCGCGCGCCGCCCAGACCTCCTGGAAGCCCTGGCCGACGAGATCGAGCAAGCAGGAGCGCCCCGGCCCCAGGTCCTGGTGGCCGACCTGTCCCAGGCCGGCGCCGCCGCTCAACTCGCGTCGGCCGGGATCGAGCGCCTCGGCCGGGTGGACATCGTCGTCAACAACGCGGGGGGCGGTCTGGGAGGCCAGCAGACGACCGTCGGCGACCGGGACGAGGGACGCGATGTCTTCGAGCTCAACGTATGGAGCCCGCTCGCGCTCGTCCAGCGACTGGTGCCGGCGATGAGGGCACGCCGCATGGGAGCGGTGGTCAACGTCACGTCGATGATGCAGCTGATGACGTGGCCGTTCATGGGTCACTACACAGCGTCCAAGGCCGCCCTGGCGAGTTTCACCGAGACGCTCCGGCTCGAGCTCCGGGGCTCAGGTGTGCATGTGCTCGAGGTCATCCCCGGGCCTGTCGACACCCCGATCTACGGCGAGAGTCACCTGGTGCCCGGGTTCGAGGCCGCGGCCCGCGGCCTCCGTCCGGGGCGACCGGATGCGCTGGCCAAGCGCGTTGTTCGGGCTCTGCGCAGAGAGCGCAAGCGTCTCATCTATCCCGGCATCCTCCGCCCGACCTACTCGTTTCCCTCCGTCGTCCGCGCTGCGGCCGGGTTTCAGGTGGGTCGGGTCAAGGCCGACATCGACCCCGACGACGATCGCGTGGTGCGCTCCGGCTCTCAGGGCGACGAGGTTTCGCGCCAGGCCAGGGCCGCCTGGGAGCGAGGTGAGCGAGACCTCGGCCGGCTGAGGGCTCTGGCCCGGTCAGGGCAGTAGGGCGACGAAGCGGTGCCCGGCGGAGGCCAGCTCGCCCAGTAGGCCGGCGGGGGGTGGGGGCAGAGCCGCCGCCGACAGGCTGGTCCCGGACCCGTCGGGTGGCACCCGACGCACGGATCTGCGCGGGACCCTTTGGCGACAGTACGGTCGAGGTTATGAAGTTCGGGATCTTCTACGAGCACCAGCTGCCTCGGCCGTGGGACGGCGACAGCGAGCATCGCCTGCTGCACGAGTCGCTCGACCAGATCGAGCTGGCCGACCGCCTCGGCTACCACTACGCGTGGGAGGTCGAGCACCATTTTCTCGAGGAGTACTCGCACTCCTCCGCGCCCGAAGTCTTCCTCGGCGCCGCTTCTCAACGCACCAAGAACATCCGACTGGGCCACGGCATTATCCAGCTGACGACCAACCACCCGGCCCGGGTGGCCGAGCGCGTCTCAACTCTCGACCTGCTGAGCCACGGCCGCGTCGAGCTCGGCATTGGTGAGGCGTCGAGCACGACAGAGCTGCACCCGTTCGGCCGTCGCTTCCGGGACAAGCGCGAGGTGTGGGAAGAGGCGGTGCAGGCGGTCATCCCGATGTTCGGTGAGGGCCGCACCGAGCACCACGGGAAGTACTTCGATTTGCCGCCACGCAACGTCATCCCGAAGCCGATGCAGAAGCCGCACCCACCCTTGTGGGTGGCCTGCTCCCAGCGTGACACGATCGAGTATTGCGGGCGACGGGGGATGGGCGCGCTCAGCTTCCAGTTCATCAGCGCCGATGAGGCGCACGCGTGGGTGAGCTCCTACTACAACGCATTCACGAAGCGCCAGGAGAAGCTCGCCGACTATGCGGTCAATCCCAACGTGGCCGTGGTGGGGGGCTTCATGTGCTGCCCAACCGACGAGGAGGCCCAAGTAAAGGCCGATGGCTGGACCTTCTTCGCCTTCGCCCTGCGCTACTACGCCACCCACGTGCCCGGCGCGCCGGGGACCGCCGAGAACCTGTGGGAGGAGTACCAGTTGTTCCGGCGGACGCCGCAGTTCGAGAACATGCACGCGGGCGGCCTTATCGGTTCGCCGGAGACGATCCGTGTCAAGCTGCAAAAGTTCGAGGCCTCACACGTCGACCAGGTCGTCTTCATCAACCAAGCCGGGCGCAACAGCCACGAGGACATCTGCTCAAGCCTCGAGCTCTTCGCAGGCGAGGTGATGCCCGAGTTCGTGGCGCGCGACGACGAGCACCAGCAGTGGAAGGCAGCCGTCCTGGCCGGCGACATCGCTCTCGATGAGGTCGATACCTCGCCCAAGGCGCTGGCCCGGCCCATGCGTGCGCCGATCGAGACGAACGCGTAACCAGCGGCCCTCGCTGCCCCGGGGCGTCGCCCTCCTGCGGCGACGCCTCTCGGGCGCGTCACCAAGCCGAGCGAGCAGGGACGCGCCAAGCGGGGCGACCGTAGAGGCAGTGAGACGAGTGACGGAGGTGGGACCGGGCCGACGCAAGGCCGCTGACCTGCTCGGGCCAGGAGCAGGAGCTGGGAGGTGGCGCTGATCTGAAGACGAAAGGACGAGCTCTCGGACCGCACGGACGTCGGATGACCCGCCCCGTAAGCGCCTTCACAGACCCGGACGCCTCCGCGGCTACACCGGCTGCGCCGCTGGTCGCCCTATCGTCGCGCCGTGGCCATCTCGCCCTACGTCTCGGCCATCCGCCAACGGATCGGCACTGACCTTCTGCTCCTTCCCACTGTCGCCGTGCTCCCACGCGACGCCAGAGGAAGGGTCCTCCTCGTGCGCCAGAACGATTCTGGCCGGTGGGCCACCATCGGCGGCGCGATAGAACCCGATGAGTCGCCCGCGGAAGCCGCCCTTCGGGAGGCGGCCGAGGAGGCGAACGTGGTGGTCCGCCTCGGCCGGCTCCTCGCAGCCCTGGGCGGCGCGGAGTACCGGATCACCTATCCGAACGGAGATGAAGCCGCCTGCGTGGCGATCGTCTACGACGCCACGGTGGAGTCAGGCAGTCCGGCGCCCGACGGACACGAGACATCCGAGGTTGGGTGGTTTCGCCTCGATGAGCTGACCGATGTCGACCTCGGTCACCTCAACCGGCACCTCCTGGCCGCAGTCATGCCGCTTCTCGGCGAATAGGCCGACCTCTCCCGCACGCCGTCCCGGCGATCTCCGGTTCGACGCCTGGACTGCACCAGACCCATAGCCCTGCCCGCCACCGGAGCGTGCGTACGCGCCGAAATGCAGGCCGTCGCCGACGGCGCCGTTGAGCATTCCGCGCTGGTCGCTCGGTACGCGGCACTACCCTTCGCGCTCAACGACAGGACGCCGAGTCGATGACGGTCGTGGCCTGACCTGGCACCTCCGTCCTTCCCACCCCCGCCCGGAGCCACCGTGAACAGACCTCTCTCCTGGCTGCCACAGGGATCAATGCCGGCGCTGCGCGACGCGCTGGCGAAGGTGGCGCCCGAGCTGGCTGGGCGTCCGATCGCCGTCAACGAGCGCGTCGTGACCTCCGATCCCCGCTTCTTCCAAGGAAGCGCGGTGATCGACAGCGCCTTCGTGGTCAAGTTCGCCTGGTCGGAACCGGCCGCTCGCCGGATGGCTCTGGAGGGCGCCGTGCTGACCGCCCTCGGCCGGACCGCACCGGACCTGGCCATACCAGAGGTCGTGGTTGCCTCGGCCGACCCGGCGTTGATCGTCACGCTCCGCATCCGCGGCGGGCCCCTGACCTCCGAAGCCGCCGGCCGACTGGCTGAAGGCCCACGTCGCTGCCTCGTGGGTGACCTGGCCCGGTTCCTGGCCCGCCTCCACGAACGGGGGACGCTCACCGCGGTGCAGTCGGCCGGCGTCACGCTGGACCCCCCGGAGCCCCAGGCCGACACCGCCTCGCTTCGGCTCCGCTTTCCTCGCCTCATCGATCGGGCACAGCGCGAACTGGTGGCCAGGTGGTGCGACTGGGTCGACGTCGTGCTCGCCGGGCCCGCGGAGGCCGTCCTTCTCCACGGCGATCTGCATGGCCACAACCTGGTGTGGGACTCAGCGACCGGGGCGGTGCGGGCGGTTGCTGACTTCGAGACGGCTGGCGTGGGTGATCCCGCCTACGACTTCCGCTACCTGCCCGCCCAGGCCCCGACCGTCGAGGTCTTCCGCGATGTTGCGCGTGCCTACACGACAGCCTGCGGCCGCGAGATCGCGCCGGAGCGGGTCATGGCATGGCACATCCGCACCGCGCTGGGCGATGCCCTGTGGCGGAGCGAAGCAAACGTGGCCTTGCCGGGCGGAGGCACGCCTTCGTCGTGGGTGGACGAGCTCGTGGTCCGGATGGCCGACGTCGGGTGTGGAACACTATGAGGACCTGATATTGCGAAGTCCGTTGTCCTCGGTCACGACCGACTTCGGGGACCGTCGAGAGGACT
>VAXP01000157.1 GCA_005884125.1 Actinomycetota bacterium
GGCCCCGCCCGTGCCCTCCGCGGCCACGACCAGGATCGTGTCGTCACCCGCCACCGTTCCGATCATGCCCTCCACCCCCGAGCGGTCCAGGGCCGATCCCACCACGTGGGCCGAGCCCGGCGGCGTCCGCAGCACCACCAGGTTGCCGGAGTGGGCGACCTCGACCACCCAGTCTCCCAGCACCCTGCGCAGGTGGTCCTCGGGCGCGATCCGCTCCTTGGCGATCTCGGGGATGGCGTAGACCGTCTCCCCACCCGGGACCCGCACCTTGATGGCGCCCAGGTCGTCGAGGTCGCGCGACACCGTCGCCTGCGTCGCCATGACCCCCTCGCCGGCCAGGAGCTCGACCAGCTGACCCTGGCTGGTGACGGCGTGGTGCTCGAGCAGCCGAACGATGCGGTGCTGACGCTGGTTCTTGGCCGTCATCCGCCCGCGCCCTCCAGCTGGGCCATGAGCCAGAGGAGGAGTCCCCTCATGGCGTGCATGCGGTTCGTCGCCTGCTGCCACACCAGGCTGCGGGGCCCGTCCATCACCTCGGCGCTGACCTCCTGGCCCCGGTGGGCGGGGAGGCAGTGCAGGAACACGGCATCGGGACGGGCCCGGGCCATGAGACCCTCGTCCACCGTGAAGGGGGCAAAGGCGAGGCGCCGTTGCTCGGCCTGGTCCTCCTGGCCCATCGACGCCCACACGTCGGTGTAGACCGCGTCCGCGCCCGACGCCGCCTCGGCCGGATCCGTGGTCATGAGCAGATCGGCGCCCAGCGCCAGCGCCCGCTTCACGTCGGCTTCCTCGAGCTCGTAGCCCGCGGGCGTCGCCACCCGCATGCTCAAGCCGGCCAGGGCGGCGGCGAAGACGAGCGAGCGGCACACGTTGTTGCCGTCTCCCACGTAGGCGAGCGTCCGGCCAGCCACGGCCCCGAGGTGCTGGCGCAGGGTCAGCAGGTCGGCCAGGGCCTGGCACGGGTGGCCCCGGTCGGAGAGCAGGTTCACCACCGGCACGGGTGAACCCGATGCGTCGACGGCCGCGGCCATGCGCTCGAGCTTGGAGTGCTCGAACACCCGGGCCCCCACGGCGGCGTGGTAGCAGGCCAGGGTGCGGGCCACGTCCTCCACCGTCTCCCGGGAGTCGAGGCCCACCTCGGAGCCGGCGATGTCGACGGGGTGGCCACCGAGCTGGACCACGGCCACGGAGGACGAGCTGCGGGTGCGGGCCGAGGGCTTCTCGAACAGCAGCGCCACCGTCCTGCCGGCCAGGACGGGCGAGGGCCGGCGGTCCTGGGCCAGGTCCAGGATCCGGCCCAGCTCGGCGGGGCTGAGCTCGTCGACCTCGAGCAGGTGACGGGTCACCCGTGGGCTCCGGGCGTGACCGGCCTGCGCTCGCTGAGCACGCGGCCCAGTACGCCCACCGCCTCGTCGATCTCCGCGTCGGAGACGGTGAGGGGCGGGGCCAGGCGCAGGGCGTCGTCGGTGACCGCGTTGAGCACCAGGCCCGCCTGCAGGCAGCGGGCGGCCACGTCCTTGGCCACGGGCTCGGTGAGGCAGGCGGCCAGCAGCAGGCCCAGCCCTCTCACGCCCGCCACCTCGGGGAGCGCCTCGAGCGCCTTGGACAGGCGCTCCCCCGCCGCCGCGGCCCGCTCCGGGAGACGCTCGGCCTCCATGGTGGCGAGGACGGCGGCGGCCGCGGCGGTGGCCAGGGGCTGGCCTCCGAAGGTCGTGGCGTGGTCGCCGGGCCGGAAGGCGTCGGCCACCTCGGCCCGGGCCCAGCAGGCCCCGATGGGCACGCCGTTGCCCAGGGCCTTGGCCATGGTCACCACGTCGGGACGCACGTCGAAGTGCTGGAAGCCGAACCACCGGCCCGTGCGCCCCAGGCCCGTCTGGACCTCGTCCACGGCCAACAGCACCTGGCGCTCGTCGCACAGGCGGCGCACGCCCCGGAAGTACTCGGCGCTGGCCGGGTTCACGCCGCCCTCGCCCTGCACGGGCTCGAGCAGGACCGCGGCAACCGACGGGTCCATGGCGGCTTCCAGGGCGTCGAGGTCGTTCCAGGCCACGTGGCGGAACCCCTCGGGCAGGGGTTGGAAGGCCTCGTGCTTCTGGGGTTGGCCCGTGGCGTGGAGCGTGGCCAGGGTGCGGCCGTGGAAGGAGCCGTAGGCGCTCACGACCACGTGGCGACCCCGGCCTCCCCATTTGCGGGCCAGCTTGATGGCGCACTCGTTGGCCTCCGCCCCCGAGTTGCAGAAGAAGACCTTGCCCCCGCCTCCGATGAGGCGGTCGAGGGTGCCCGCCACCTCGTGCTGGGGCCGGGTCCCGTAGAGGTTGGAGACGTGCAGGAGGGTGCGGGCCTGCTCGCTCAGGGCCTCGGCCACCGCGGGGTGGGCGTGGCCCAGCGAGGTCACGGCCAGCCCCGAGAGGAAGTCGAGGTAGCGCCGGCCCGACTCGTCGAAGAGCTCGGTCCCCTGGCCCCGGACGAAGGTGACGGGCTGGGGCGGGTAGGTGGGCATGAGGTGGCTCACCGGCTCACCATGGTGCCCACGCCTTCATGGGTGAAGACCTCCAACAGCAGGGCGTGGGGGACGCGCCCGTCGAGCACGTGGGCGTGGCCCACGCCGGCCCGCACGGCCCGCACGCACGACACCACCTTGGGGATCATCCCCTCGGCCACCCGGCCCTCCGTCAGAAGCTCCTCCAGCTCCTCGGTGGAAGTGGTGCTGATGAGGCTGGCGGGGTCGTCCCGCTCCCGGCGCACACCCTCCACGTTGGTGAGGTAGACCAGCTTCTCCGCCTTCAGCGCGGCCGCCACCGCGCCCGCCACCGCGTCGGCGTTGACGTTGTAGGCCTGGCCGGCCTCGTCGCTGCCGATGGTGGCCACCACCGGGATCAGCTCCTGGGCCAGCAGCCGCTCGACGATGGTCGGGTTCACGGCCTGGACCTCGCCCACGAAGCCGAGCTCGGGGTCGCGGGCCGACACCAGGATGAGACCGGCGTCCTCCCCCGACAGCCCCACGGCCAGGGGTCCGTGGACGTTGACCGCGCCCACGATGTCGCGGTTCACCTTGCCCACCAGCACCATGCGGGCGATGTCCAGGGTCTCGGCGTCGGTGACCCGCAGCCCGTCACGGAACTCGGCGACCTTGCCCAACCGGGTCATGAGCTCGCCGATCTGGGGACCACCGCCGTGGACCACGACCGGGCGCATGCCCACCGACCGCATGAGGACGATGTCCTGGGCGAACAGGGTCAGACCCTGCGGGTCCTCTATGGCGTTGCCGCCGTACTTGACGACGACGACCTTGCCCCAGAAGCGGCGGATGTAGGGCAGGGCCTCGGCCAGCACCGCGGCCTTGGCCCCCGCGTCGAGGACGCCCGTCTCCGGGGTCTCCACGCTCACGACGTCCCCATGTTCTCGTCGATGTAGTTGGTGAGGATCGTCGCCACGCCGGCGCCCAGACCCAGGTCGGCCACCACCTCGATCTCCCGCTCCTGCATCTGGGCCGCCAGCTTGGCCTCGTCCAGGCCCGGGGCCGCCACCCCGTCCCGGCACACCGTCACCCCGTTGTAGGCCACCGACACCCGGTCGGGGTCGAAGGCGACCTGGGCCGACCCGAGCTCGCTCACGACTCTTCCCCAGTAGGGGTCGCCGCCGTAGAGGGAGCACTTGACCAGCTGGCTCTCGGCCACCTTGCGGGCCGCCCGCCTTGCCTCCTCCACGCTGCTCGCGCCCTGGACCCGCACGGTCACGACCTTGGTCGCCCCCTCTGCGTCGCCCGCCATCTGCCTGGCCAGGTCGGCGCAGCACGAGGCCAGGAGCTCCTCGAACCGTCCCCGGTCGGCCCGCCCGGCCCGGCCGCTGGCCAGCACGAGAACCGTGTCGTTGGTCGAGGTGCACCCGTCTACGGACAGGGCGTTGAAGGACTCGGACACGGCCGCCTCCAGGGCGGCGTGCAGGGTCGCGGGGTCCAGGGCCGCGTCGGTGGTGAGCACGGCCAGCATGGTCGCCATGTTTGGCGCCAGCATGGCCGCGCCCTTGGCCATCCCCCCGATGCGGAACCCGCCCTCATCGGACGTGGCCGCGGTCAGCTTGGGCCGCGTGTCGGTGGTCATGATCGCCTTGGCCGCAGCCTCGCCGTGTTGGGTGCTGACACCGCGGCCGGCCACCAGGGGCGGGATCCCGGCCAGCACCGGCCCCATGGGCAGGGGTATGCCGATGAGCCCGGTCGAGCACACCAGCACGTCGTCGGCCGTGCAACCGAGCTCGGCCGCGGTGAGCGCGCACATGCGCTCGGCGTCAGCCCTGCCCGAGGCACCAGTGGCCGCGTTGGCGTTTCCGCTGTTGAGGACCACCGCGGCCGCTTGTCCCTCCGTCGCCGCCAGGTGAGCCCTGCTCACCTGCACGGGCGCGGCGGTGGCCAGGTTGGAGGTGAAGACCCCGGCCGCGGGAACGGGGACGCCGTCGTCCGTGGCCACCAGGGCCAGGTCGGTGGCTCCATCGGGCTTGACGCCACAGCCGACACCGGAGGCGACGAAGCCGGCGGCGTGGGTGACGCTCACGGGTACACGCCCACCGTGGGAAGGCCCGTCGTCTCCTCCAGCCCGCAGGCCAGGTTGGCGCACTGCACGGCCTGTCCCGAGGCGCCCTTCACCAGGTTGTCGAGGGCGCACAGCACCAGCACCCAGCCCGTGCGCTCGTCGAAACGGGCCGTGAGCTGGGCCGTGTTCGACCCATAGGTCGCCTTGGTCGAGGGCGGGTCCTCCCCCACGACCACGAACGGCTCCGAGTCGTAGGTCTCGTGGAGGACGTCCAGAAGGCCCGCGGTCGAGGTGGCCGAGGTGGTCGAGGCGGGCCGGGCGTAGCAGGTGGCCAGGATCCCCCTGGTCATCGGAGCCAGGTGGGGGGTGAACAGCACCTGGGCGCCGGTGGCCTGCTCGATCTCCGGAGTGTGGCGGTGGTCGAGGAGCCCGTAGGCCACGAAGTCCTCGTTGGCCGTGCCGAACTGGGTCGAGTGCTTCAGCCCTCGTCCGGCGCCGGAGACGCCGCTGGCCGCGTCCACCACCACCCCGGTCGGTTCGATGACCCCGAGCCGGACGAAGGGGGCGAGGGCCAGGGCCGCGGCCGTCACGTAACAGCCGGCCGCGGCCACCAGGTCGGCTCCGGCCACGTCGTCCCGGAAGAGCTCGGGTATGCCGAAGGCGAACTCGGAGAGCAGCTCCGGCGCGGCGTGCTCGTGTCCGTACCACGTGGGATAGAGCCCGGGGTCCCGCAGGCGAAAGTCAGCGGACAGATCCACGATCCGCCCGACGCGCTTGCGCAGGTCGGGCACGATGCGCTGTGCCTCCCCGTGGGGCAGGGCCAGGAAAGCCAGGTCGAGGCCGTCGAGCCCGGCCGGGTCCAGGGGGGCGAACTTCAGCCCCGGGTAGGCGGCGGCCAGGCTCGGGTAGAGGGCCGCGGCCCGGGTGCCGGCCTGGGTGTCGGCCGTCGCCACCCTGACCTCGAAGGCGGGGTGAGCCGCACACAGGCGCAGCAGCTCAGCCCCGGTGTAGCCCGATGCGCCGACCACCCCGACATCCATGGTCCCTCACTATACGGGAGCCCGCATAGTAATGCGACAGGGGATGCCGCGGTGGCCAATTTCAGCAGGTCAAGCAGGCCAGGCGCTTCCGGCCAGTGAGGCAAGGAGGGCCACCGCCGCCGCCGAGAGGCGGTTGGCGTCGGTGGCCACCTCCTGGGCTGCCACCGCCAGCTCCTCCATCCGTCGCGCCGCCGACCCTTCGGCCATGGCCTCCACCGGCCTGGGGCTCGGACGGTCCGAGCCCCTCAGGTCGATGATGTCGTCTCCGTCCTTCGTCCCCCGGGACTCCCCCATCGGGGGAAGGAGGTCGTCGACGGTCGTTCCGTAGAGCTCGGCCAGACGCCGGAGCCGGGGGACCGAGATGGTCCGGTCCCCCCGCTCGTAGGCGCTGAGAGCGCTGTCCTTGAACTCTCGCTTGGACGCTCGGTCCACGGCTTCCAGGCTGAGCCCGCGTTGGCGGCGGACGGCCCGGAGGCGCTCACCTAGCAACCTGGTGTACGCCCCCGGATCCTCACTCCGGTCTTCCTCCATGGCCCCTCACGACTGACGATCGCTCTGGGACGAGCCGACGGCTGCCGTCGCACCCATCCGCTTCGAGGCGCCCCAGATGCCCAAGCCTCCCGCCATCATCGCCATGGCGGTGACGACCATGAGGCCGAAGTTGCCCCCGGTGCGGGGAAGCGTCCCCGACGGGATGGCCGTGGCCACAGGCCCGAGCGTCAGGCCGAGGACCTCAGGCGTGGGAACCGCTGCAGTCGTCCCGAGCACCTCGGCGACGGGCGCAGGCGTGCTCGTCGTACCGGTTGCCGGCGGGTTGCTGGCCGGGTTGCTCGCCGGGTCGCCGGGCGGGGTCGGGCAAGGCTTCTCGCTCTCGCCGCCCTGCTCGTTGTCGCCGGACTCGTTGTCGGACTCATGACCGTCGCCGTGCTCTCCGACGCTCGCCTGCGAGACAGAGCCGCTCTCACAGGTCTCGGCCGGATCATCGTCCTTCTTGCTGTGGTCGTCGCCCTTGTTGTCCTTGTTGCCGTGGTCGTCGCCC
>VAXP01000115.1 GCA_005884125.1 Actinomycetota bacterium
CTCCAGCGAACGAGTTCAACGTCGCCGTTCGGCCCGTAATTGACAAAGGTGAACTCACGGTCCGGCTCGGCGGCGACCACCTTGCAGTGGGTGTCCCAAGTGAACTCCCCGACGGCGTTGTGGCCGGTGAACCAGGCGCCTTCCTTGCCTGCCTGGGCGGCGTCATCCCACGCGCCGGACTGGCATACCGCGCTGAGCTCCCCGATGCGGGTCACGTCGCTGACGATCGAGTACAGCTCAGTAGGCGGTCGGTTGACGGTGATCAAATCGGAATGGTTGTAGCCGGAGACGTCCATAGCCCGGACCTTATCTACCGATCGAGCGCCTTCGCGATCCACAGCTCTTCGCCGGGCGGGCACTCGCCTTCCTTACACCTGCCACAGGCCAGGGCATGGAGCGCTCCGCCGGCCACACCCACCGACGCCTCGTGGACGCTCGCGTGCCGTTCGGGCCCCCGGCCCTGTTCCGGTTGGACAATCGGGGCGGCTATAGGTGTGGGCCGGATGGAGGGCGGTACCGTCGCTCCGGCTCGGCTCCCGCTGACCGCTCGATGATGATGGAACCAGGCTGATCCGGAGGGCTCAGGTGGTCGACAACAAGAAGACCGTAGGGACCCCGTTTCAGCAGTCGCTGGGCTTCAGGTGGAGCGGTGTCGAGGGGGATCCCACCTCGGTTGTGGTCGAGATGCAGATGAGGGACGACCTGCGAGGTCCGGCAGGCTCTCTCGAAGGCGGTGTTGTATCAACCTTGGCCGACGTCGCAGGTGCTTCGGCAGCTGCCCGCGCTGTCGGTACCGCGCTCGTCGCCACCGAACAGATCTCGATCTCCCTCCTTGCTCCAGGACGCGAGGGGCCGATTCGGGCCACAGGTGTGACCCTTCGGGTCGGGCGCCACGACGCGGTTGCAGAGGTCCGCATCGTCGATAGGGGCAACGACAACCGGTTGATGGCAGTTGCCCTCGTCACGGTCAGGGTGCTTGCCGACCGAAACTGAGGCTCAGTGCCCTCCCGACCCTCTTCCGAATCGTCGACGTCGCACTCGAGAAGCCGTTCGGTCTCCCCTTGTGGCCCGGCGCGACCGTGAGACGGGCACCGGCGAGTTCAGAGAGCTCTACCTCGACTGTGACGAGCCTCCGAGCTGGGTCGAGGTGCTGATGGCGCTGTCATGAGCAGCCGGTCCCGGCGGAGCGTCGGAGTGACGCGGGTGCTCGCGCCGGGGAACGGTGTCTCCGTACGCCGGCGCCAGGCGACGTCGCCTGCTCGCCCCCCCATCAGTTGTCTTGGGGATGGGCCGGCCCGCGCCGGCAGAACAGCTGAGCCCCTCCCGACGCGGCTAGACGCCCGTGGGTGGTCCATACACATACCTCGGTACCAATCAGTCCGTCAGCTGCCACCGGCGCGCGAGCATCGACGAGGAGCCACTCGCTTTCCGAGGCATCGGCATGGAACCGTGCGGTCACGTCGAGGTTCGGGGCAAGGAAGCGTCCGCGCTCGGTGGCAGGGACGCCGTTGGCCGCTGCGGGCCATGCCCAGGTGTCAAGCAGGATGAGCGATCGGCACGCGTCCACCCATGGATCCGCGAATGTGGCCGTGGGGACGAATCGCATCCACGCCCGCGCCTTGTGAGCGCCACCCGGGAACGCCGCCAGCTCTTCCTGGGAGCGCCACTCGAGCGGCTTCTGTTGCAGGTTGCGCGCGAACGCGAACGGGGACCGGGGAGCCTCCGGCTCGTGCGCCAGTCTCTCCTCCACCGACGGGACCTCGGCTGGACTGGCGACGTCGGGGGCGGACGACTCGTCCCACTCGTAGCCCTCGAGGCCGCTCGCGATGGCCCACACGGTGGCGTCGGCGATCGGAACGGCATCCTGGGACATGTGCACCCGCACCGCGGCCGTACGCCGGGTCGATCGCAGCACGGTGACGTCCAGATCGACGTGGTCGAACCGGCCGACGGAGAGGTAGTGACAAGCGACGGTGACGGGTCGCGCCAGACCAACCGCAGCCCCGGCGGCCCGGAGGCACACGGAAGCGACGTAGCCACCGTTCGGCCCCCAGATGTCCCACTCGTCCGATAGACGAGCGCCCCAGCGGTCCTCGCTGGCCTGCGTGACCGAGGTGTCCTCGGCGAGATCTCCCATCACATCGCATCCTGGCACAGGGACCACGAGGTCGAGTCGGAGATCGTGACGCCGAGCGCATCTCGTCAATCAGCACTCGAGACGTAGCCGCGTTTAACGAAGGTACGACATCGGATGGCGAAGTCAGCGGTGCCTATCGCAGAACATCGACGTGCGACGGCGGGATCGCCTCGCCCAGATCGCCGGCTCGGAGACAGCGCCGGACTTCAATCCGCGCTTGGTTGTCATGTCCGTTCTTGTGAGCTCGCCCGGCGGCCCTTCGCACCGGCCCCGAACCCGTCGATCAGGGAACTTCGCCTTGACCGCTTGGTCCCTCAGCCGAGAGTCGCTCCGGCCTCCCGCCAGGGTCGCCGACGCTCGAGCTCGCGGACGAGAACTGCGCGGCCTCTCGCGAGCGGATCCGGGCTGGCCTTAGCCGAAGGAGGGCTTTGACCTGTCCCGCCGCCTGGCGTCCGTCGGCAACTCCCGCCTCGGCGGCCTTGGCGCGCAGGGCGGGGTTCATGAGGTCCATGCCGATGCCGGCCACCACCTCCCCGCCGGTGACCATGACCACCGGCATGCCCTTGTCTGCCAGCTCCTCCAGCTCGACCTGACGGACCAGTTGGGGTGGCATGGCCGCGTTCGGGCCGACGAAGAGGATCCCGTCCAGGGCCTTCTCTCCGGCGAGGCCGGCCATGTACCCGCCCCTGGGTCCATCCACGTAGTGCTTCCCGCGGAAGCTCACGGGCGGGAAGAAACAGGGAATGGCGCACGAGGAGGCGACGGCGCGGACAAGACCGATCCCGTCGTCGCGGCTCCACAGGACGCTGCGACCGGTCTCGGCCTCGGCCGTCGTCACCCGCAGGTCCACCCCGGGCCACCCGTCGGCACCGAGGAAGGACCGGAAGGACTCCACATAGGCGTCCTCCTCCATGGGGACGTCGGCCTCCAAAGCCATCTGGCCGATCTTGGCCGCCCGCTCCTCGATCGAGCCTGTGGATGACATCATGGCTTCGAGGATCTCCGGAGGGACTGACCGCGCCTGGCCGGCAGTGCCAGCTCGGTCACCGTCCGGCGCGGTCCTGCTCGCCGCGGTTGCTGCCTCCGTCGGCCCGCTCGCGCTCGAAGCGGTACGGAGCTGGCTCTCCACCAGATCGACCAGGTCGCGTCCCAGCGCCGCCTGGGCGCCAGCTACGGACCCAGCCGAGCTGCCCACAATGACGGCGGCGGATGTGGGGTCCAGGCCCGCCGCCTCCTGCAGGCCGGCGAGTACCCCCAGCTCCCAGGCGATGCCCACCAGCCCGCCTCCGCCCATCACCAGACCGAGGTTCACTCCGATCCCCCTGCGGCTCGACGCGATGAGACGCAGAGGTTAGCCCTCTTCCGCGGCCGCAGCCCTGGCTGGTCGCGGCCGATTCGGAATGCCCGGGACGAAGATGACCCTGTCAGAACGCTGCCATTGTCACCGCGGTCGCCATCCCGCGCACATCCGCCCACGGTGCGGCTTCCGACGTAGGCAAGACGTCCCGTGCGGCGATGAGTTCGGGCCCGGCGAACCGTCTCACTGGTATGGAAACCGAGCGCGTTACCGCGTCCACGACGATCGAGGCCGCCCCGGAGGCGGTGTTCGCGGTGCTGGCCGACCCGTCGGCCCACGCCGACATCGACGGCACCGGATGGGTGCGCGAGGCCCTGGACGTCGACCGCATTACCGCCGCTGGCCAGGTGTTCCGGATGGCGATGTACCACCCGAACCACCCGGACAAGGACTACAAGATCGCCAACCTGGTCGAGGTGTTCGACGAGCCGCGGGCCATCGCGTGGAAGCCCGGGACGGAGTCGCCCGAGACGGTAGAACTCAGCTTCGGCGGCTGGATCTGGCGATACGACCTCGAGGCGACGGACCCGTCGCGGACCACGGTGACACTGACCTACGACTGGTCAGCGGTCCCCGCCCAGGTGCGCGAGTACCTCGAGTTCCCGCCGTTCGGACAGGACCACCTCGACAACTCACTGCAGCACCTGTCCGACCTCGTCGCCTAGGTGTGGCCGCCTGAAAACGGTCGCCCGTCCCGGGCACTGGTAGGTGACGATCAGGGGAATGGCCGCGCGCCCCTGCGGCGCTGTCTCTCCGAGAGCTGCAAGACATCGACGGATACGGGCGCGCAACCACGGACGAGGTGGGTGTCCCGAATGTCCGCACGAGTTGAGCGCCTTCCCGCCAGACGGTCCCTTTGGGAGGCACACCGGCTGTCGCCGCTCGTCAACGGTAGGGCGTCAGGTCAGCCCGGGGGTAGCGCGCTTGGGTGTCGGCCAAGGTCTGCTCGTCCCAGTACGGATCGCCCGGAGCGGGGAACCCGAACACCGTCCGCTCGCGGGGAGTGGCCCGCTCGATGAGCTCGCCCCAGTCCGGACTGAGCGAGTGCGTGGCCCAGCCGACCCGGCCCGTCCAGCGCGGTCCCCACACGTCGTAGTTCGCGAGCAGGGAAAACCGGGCCGAGCGGTCGCCGGTCATGCGCGACCCACGGTGCACGATGTCGGGCCGGAAGCAGAACAGCGTCCCCGCCGGACCAGTCACCGAGACCTCCTCTTCGGCGAAGGCGCCGGCCGGGAGGTAGTTCGTGACGTACTCATTCGCCGATCCGTCGAGCGCGTCCGGCCAGTAGGGGACGCTCTCTCCGACGCGCAGGGGGACGACCTTCGTTGGGCCGTCCTCTTCACTCACGTCTGAGAGGAGGATCCAGCTCGTCATCTGCGCGGCCGGGTCGGATCGCTTGGGGACGACGAGGCTGTGGTTGCCGAAGTCGCGGTGCTGGCGCTGGTCGTAGTCGACGGCCCCGGCGTACTTGGCCCACAGCTCCGCCTCGTAGAGACGCAGGTCGGCCGAGCCCAGGAAACGCTCGGCCAGGTCGAGGAGGTCAGGATGAAAGACCAGCCGGTTCAGGTCCCACGATCGCCACGGGGCCCTGATGAGGCCATCCCATTGGCTCGTCGCCAGCCAGGCGTGAGCAGCCGGGTTCGCGAAGTACTCCTCGGGCCGGGGGTAGTGGAGCCATAGGGCTTCCTGGGCTGCCGCCAGTTCGTCGGCCCCAAGGAAGCTCTCGAACACCAGATAGCCCCGCTCCCGCAACTCCGCCAAACAACGGTCCGGCGCCCTCATCGACGCCGAACGCTACCCGGGGTATGTATCCGACGCCGATCCCGCCATTCGTTCTTCGATCGAGGGGAGGCGCGGACGGCTCCCTAGAGTGCCGGGAGTGGACGCATCGGAGCTTCCGCGAGCGGTGGCCGCGTGCAGGGCGGCAGCCGCCGCATGCGGTCTGCGCGTCGATGACGCGGTCGTGCTGAACGATTCGAACCGGCTTGCGGTGCATCTTCAGCCGTGTGACGTACTCGCTCGTGTCGCGCCTCGCGCCCGGCAGAACGGCGCCGAGTTCGAGGTCGAGGTCGCTCAGCGACTAGTCGAGACCGGCGCACCGCTGGCGACGCTCGATCCTCGGGTCGAGCCGCGCGTCTACGAGCAGGACGACTTCGCCGTCACGCTGTGGACCCACTACGACACTGTGCCGCCGCACGACATCGCGCCGGACGAGTACGCGAGCGCGCTCGAGCGGTTGCACGCCGGGATGCGGCAGGCGGAGCTGACCGGCGACTGGCTGCCGCACTTCATGGATCGAGTCGACGACGCGCAGCGCCTGGTCGACGACCCCACCAACAACCCTGAAATCGCCGGCGCCGATCGCGAGCTGCTCGGCACGACGTTGAGAACAATGAGGCTCGCGATCATCGACCGAGGTGCGTCCGAGCAGCTGCTGCACGGCGAGCCGCACCCCGGCAACGTGCTCAGGACGAGCGGCGGGCTGCTGTTCGTCGACCTCGAGACGTGCTGCCGCGGGCCCATCGAGTTCGACATCGCTCATGCGACCATTAACGCCAGCGGGCCGCCGATCGAGGTCGGCGCGCTCTATGCCGGTGCCGATCAATCGCTGGTCCGCGAGTGCTGGATCCTCATGCTGGCGATGGTCACTGCGTGGCGCTGCGAGCCGGGTGACGATCTCCCGAACGGCCGCGCCTTGGCGATGGGCTGGATCCGTGAGCTGCGCGCCGCGCTCGAGCCATGAGCGTGCTCACGTCGGGAACCGGAACATGAGGCGCCTCCTGCCGAGGGGAGAGCCGCCGGTGCGCGCACCTCCGCTCCGGCTGAGCGATCCGGCCATGCTCGCTCCCTGGAGCGGTCGGGTTTGGCAGGCTCTTCTGCGTGCTGCGCGCCGAGACCGAAGGGGTGGCGTGGTGAAGACGTTCGTCCTCGGCGGAACGGGAGCAATCGGACGCCCGGCCGTCGACAGCCTCGTCGCTGCTGGGCACGACGTGAGCGCTCTGGTCCGAAGCCGAGAGCGAGCGTTCGAGCTGCAGGCGCGGGGGGCGCGACCAGTCGAGGTGTCGATGTTCGACGTACCCGGGCTCTCACTGGCCTTCGCCGGTCACGATGCCGTGGTGAACCTGGCCTCGGCGATGCCGTCCACCCTCCAGTTCGTACGGCTCAGGGCGTGGCGTGCCACCCAGCGGATCCGCACAGAAGGATCGGCCAACGTCGTCGACGCCGCCCTGGCCGCGGAGGTCGGCATCCTCGTCCAGGAATCGGTGGCGATGCTCTATGCCGACCACGGCAATGGGTGGGTCGATGAGCAGGCCCCTGTCGACCACTATCCGATGGCACGCGGCAATCACGCCGCTGAGGCGAGCGCCAATCGGTTCACCGCCACCGGTCGTACCGGGATCATCCTTCGCTTCGGCTTGTTCTACGGCCCCGGAGCACGGCACAGCGAGCAGTTCGTCGCTATGGCACGGATTGGCGTCGTGCCCGTGCTCGGCCACCCGGACGGCTATCTGTCCTCGATCCACGTCACCGACGGCGGCCGAGCCGTGGCTGCGCTGCTGGCGGCGGCTGCCGGCGTATACAACGTCGTGGATGACGAACCGCTCACCAAGCGCGATTACGCCACCGCCCTGGCCCGCGCCGCTGGGCATCGCCCATGGCTCAAGGCCCCGGGGCGCCTGGCGCTGCTCCTCGGGCACCGCACGACGTCACTCACCCGATCGATCCGCGCCACCAACGACAAGCTCACATCCGCGACGGGGTGGACGCCCGCCTTCACGAGCGCTCGGGAGGGCTGGGCGGCCACCGCCGAGGCTCTGGCACGCCGAGAACGCTGAGGCAACAGGGCCAGGCGGAACGCTCGCGATGCGCCGAGAAGCTGATGCGGTTCTGGCGGGAGGCCCTCGGCTACCGCGTGCACCATTCAGAGCCGTCCTTGGCCGTCCTTGTCCATGACGTGAATGCTTCCCCGCTCATTCTCCAGCAGGTACCCGAGCCCAAGGTCGGGAAGAACCGGATGCATGTGGACATCGTCACCGAGAATGTCGGGGTCGAGGTCACGCGGTTGGAGGCGCTCGGCGCACGGCGACTCCACGATGGCGTCCGGAGCTTCGGACAGGTGCGCTGGGTCACGATGGCAGATCCTGAGAACAACGAGCTCTGTGTATCCACCGGCGTCGAGTGGTGAGCCATGCCTTGCACCCGCGTGTGGACGGTTCGGACGTACTCGGCACGGCCGGTCCGTGAGTACAGAACGACGGTCGACTTCGGCTCGGCGACGCCCACCTACCCGGGCTCGGCGAGCTTCCAACCCAAGGCGAGCGGGCACCAGGGCTACGAGACGGCGATGCGTCCGTTCACGGCGAAGGGCGGATTCACCCGCAGAACCTTGACGTCTTGGGGCTGGGGGGGCTCTGAGGGCCCGAGCAGGAGCGCTCCGACGGCGGGATCATGACTTCAACTACGTGGCGCGATCCGACCGACGGGTGTGAACGACGCAGGTCGTGAAGTCGACCATCACCTTCCCGTCCTCGTCCGTCGGCTCCAATCCGGAGCGTGGAGCGGCACCTTGAAGCTCGTCGCGGAGTAACCGCAGCACCTCTTGGCTATCTGACTGGTCCGTTATCGCGACGTCGACTGGTAGACGGAAGCTGAAGGTGTCTGCGTACGTCAGACCATCGAGGCCACCCGGAAGGAGGTCGGCCAGCTCGCACTCGAGGAAGCTTCGGACGTGCGACGGGTCGAGCAACCGATGCAGATAGTCGAAGTGGTCGCGCACAGCAGGATCCGGCGGGACGATGTCGAGGAGCACGACTCGACCGTCGTGGCGGCACACCCGCACCATTTCCGAGACAGCCTGGTGGGGGTCGGCGAAGTGGTGCAGCGAACTTCGACAGAAAGCCAGGTCGAACGACTCGTCGAGGAATGGCATGCGTTCGGCGTTGCCTTCCAGCAACAAGACATTCCCGATGCCGTTGTCGCGGACGCGATCAGCGCCGAGCTTGAGCAGCGCAGTGGTGAGGTCGATGCCGACGACATGTCGAACACTCGGCGCCACCTGCTCGGCTGCATGGCCCGCTCCACAGGCGACGTCAAGGACGATCATTCCTGGCTCTAGGGGTTCGATCCACGTCAGCGGACCTGTGGCGCGGCGGGCGAAGGGTGCATCCGGGCCAGAGAACAACTGCACCTGACGCTCGAACGACCGCCTCACCACGGCTTCGTGCTCCGCGCTACTCACCGCTCACCTCGGTCCCCGTCTCGAACAGCCGAGCCGACACCAGAAGGCGGCGGGCCGTGTCGATTCAACGCGCGAGTCATCTCTACTACCTCATCACGGTGGCGACGATGAGACCGACGATGATCACGGCAAGCCCCGAAGCGCGGCAGTACCTGGTTGCCTCGGCGCTCTCGCTATACGGCACGAACCTTAGGGCGTTCGCGACACGGGCTGCGGCCAGAGGGGCGATAGCAAGCGAGAGACCTGCGAGCACGAGGACCAGACCGATGACCACCGACGTCAGGGTAAGCCCATTACTCGAGACGTGCCTCGATGGTCGTGGTCGCACCGGAACCGACCGGGGCTCCTAGGCCTGGTACCGATCGAGGACGCGCTCGGCGCGGTCGAGCTGGCGGGCACGTCGTCGGTGTGGTGGTGGATCTGCCAGGACGTGCACCGCAGCGCGTGGTGGGCGACGTACGCCCGAAGCATGCGCGGCTCGATGCCGGTGGCCTCGACGACGTCCCGGAGCCGAGCCTTCGGCTACAAGCGCGGAGCACCTGCGGCGATGTGGGCCGCCCGGGGCTCGAACCCGGTGCCTTGGGATTAAAAGTCCCCTGCTCTACCAGTTGAGCTAGCGGCCCGCCTCACAAGCTATGTGGTCTCCAACCGCGACCCTTGCCGTCATCCCTCACCACCGCTCCGGCGCGGGCTCGCCGGGACAACTCGGCCTCCCGGAACCAGGGCCGGAGGCGCAGGTGGACAGGAGGCAGGTGGCCGTAGACGAGCACGGCCTCGCCCGGCGGGATACGGCGGAGGGCGTCGGCCGGTGCCAACCGCCGGAGGGACGGCGACTCCGTCGTCGAGCGCGCCCCGGCCGCGTCGACGGTGGTTGAGGCGCTGAACAGCTCCTCTTCGCCGAGCAAGCGACTGACGTGCTCGAGCGTGGCGGGATCGGAGACACCGGAGAGGACGACCTTGGCCCTGTGGTTGTTGACGACGGTGGCGGCCCGGGATCCGTAGCGGGCCTCGAGTTGGGCCAGGTCCTGCCAGACGCTCACGAGCTGGATCCCGTGACCGGCGGCTGTGGCGGCAAGGCCGTCGAGGTCGGCGAGGGGCGCCACGTGGGCGGCCTCGTCGAGCACGACGAGCAGGGGCGGCTCCAGCGGGCCGGCCCCGGCCGAGGCCAACTCGAAGGCGGTGGTGACGACCTGGCGGACCACGGTCGCGAACAGGGGCTGCAGCCGTTCCTGCTCGTGGCTCGGGGCGCACAGGTAGAGGGTGTGACGCCCACCGTCGAGGAGCTGGGCGGGATCGATCTCCGGACGCGCGGTCAGCGCGGCCACCCGGGGATCGGCGAAGGCGGCCAGGGCCATCTCGGCCGTGGTGTACACGGAGCTGCGCTGGCGGGGCTCCCGCCCCCAGCTCGCCTCGGCCGCCAGCGCCGCCTCCTCGATGCCCGCGGCCTCGAGGGCCAGGGCGGGCTCCCGCTCCTCCTGGGCATCCAGCCAGCGCACGACGTCGGCCATGGTGCGTCCGGACGTGGCCGCGGCCAGGAACAGCGGAGCCAGCAGCTTGGCCGCGGTCGCATACCAGAACTCGCCGTCGGTCAAGCCGTCGCGGCGGACCGCCCCGCCGCAGAGCCAGCTGGCCATGCGCTGAGCCCCCACCCACGTCCGGCATGACGCCAGCGGCGACCACCCGGAGCCGGGAAGGCCGGTGCTGGCCGTCGGGTCCAGGACCCACACCCGCCCGGTGGACTCGCGCCAGGCGATCGTGTCGCGCAGCAGATCGGTCTTCACGCTCGTCGCCAGCACGGGCCCCTCCCACTCGAGCAGGGCGGGCACGGCGAAGCCGGTGGTCTTCTGGGTCTGCGTCGGGCCCACCACCAGCACCGACTGCCGGGGCTCGGCGGCCAGCAGGGCCCGCCCGCACCGGCCCAGGGTCAAGCGGGCCGCCACCGGGCGGTCGACGACCAGCGCGGCCACGTCGGCCCGGCCGCCCCACCCGGCCGCCGCCGGCGGCTCCGGGGTCCACCGCCGCCACGACCGGGCACCGCCCCCCCGTCGCCGGGTCAGGGCCAGGGCCTCGGACGCCCTGTGCAGCACGGTCCTGGCTCCGAGCACCAGGGCGGCTGCGGCCAGGGCCATGGTGGCCGCCGTGGCGTAGAGGGCCACGGCGCCGGGGACGAGCGGGCGCGCCCCAGCCGGCCAAGCGGAACCGGGCCGGGACGGACGGCCGAGCACGGCCAGGGCCAGGCCCGGGGCCCGGCCGGGGTCGAGCCCCGGCCACCTGCCCCGCACCAGGCGGCCGGCCGCCTCGCCCGCGGCCCACAGCCACAGCCCCAGGCCGACCCAACCGGCGGCGGCCAGGGCGGCCATGCGCTCCGCCGAGCAGTCAGCCGCGGGGCGACCTCGCCCCCTCAGCGAAGCCCTGCGACCTTGACCCCGCCGACGCGAGGTCGTCACTCCTGCACCATCCGGGAGTCGGTGTCGACGAGGGTCCTCTCCCCGGGAGCCAGCCGGTGCTCGACGAGGAACGAGCGCTGTCCGACCTTCCAGAGGGCGATCGCCCTCCCCAGGCGAGGGAGGAGCGACACCTCGGTCGAGCTCAGCCCCAGGGCGTCGGCCGTGCCCGCCAGCTCGCCCGGCGGCTGGGCGTAGACGACGCGCGTCTCCGAGTCGGCCAGCAGGCCTTGAGCGAGGGCCAGGGTCTCGGACCCCTCGGCGCCCGCGCTGCGCAGATCGGAGACGCGGTGGAGCACGGCGACGTGGGCCACGCCCAGGGCCCGGGCCAGCTTCCACGACGACCGGAGCCAGCGGGCGATGCCGAGGTGCGTGAGGATGGCCCACGCCTCGTCCACCACCACGATGCGAGGACCGCTTCGCTCCCCGACCAGGGCCGCCTGCAGCCACGCCGCCGCGCAGGTCATGAGGATGCCCAGCGCCCCGGAGTCGTAGACGGCCGACAGGTCGAGCACCACGATCCGGGCTCCCATGTCGATGCGCGGCGTTGTGGGGCCGTCGAACATGCCCCGCAGGTCGCCGTGGACCAGCCGGCGCAGCTCGAGGGCGACCTCGCGGCCGTCGGCCGCCAGCTCCTCCTTCGTCGTCCGCACGCTGCGCGCCGCCTCCGGCGCCGGGTCGAGCATGGCGGTCACGGCGCGGGGCACGGTCGGGACGCCGCCGGCGACGGCCACGTCCTCCACGGCCAGCTCCAGGGCGGTGCGCTCGGCCGGCCGCAGACTCCGGCCAAGGGAGGCCTCCGACAGGGAAGCGAGAAGCTGGGCCCCGCGCCGGGACCCCTCCCCCTCCACCTGCCGGCCCGAAGCGGCAACGAGGTCGAGGGGATTGAGGCGGACGCCGCCTCCCGGGCTCAGCTTCACCGGCGCCACCCCGTGCAGGCGGCCTAGGACGCCGTACTCCCCCTTGGGATCGACGATCCACGCCCCGCGGCCGAAGGCGGCCTGGCGCCAGAGATAGCTCTTGACCAGAGCGCTCTTGCCCCGGCCGATCTGGCCCATGACGACCATGTTCGGGTTGGTGAGGGCGCCGCTGGCGTAGAGGGCGAAGGGGTCGTAGCTGAAGGCCCCGCCCAGCAGGTCCCGTCCCACGTACACACCCGGCGTCCCCAGCCCGCCCTCGGCGACAAAGGGGTAGGCGGCGCCCAGGTGGGCGGTGGTCAGGCGGTGGGCCGGCGGCGGCCTGCTCACGCCAGGCCCCGGGCCAGGGGCAGCGTCCAGGAGAAGGCCTCCGCCTGCTGGCCGTACAGCCGGCGCAGGTCGAGGTGGGCCCGGGCGGCCGCCACCTCCAGCTCGCTGCAGGCGGCGGCCAACTCCTCCGATGATCGGGCCGAGGCGGTGGCGTAGCCGGAGTACCGGTACAGGGCGTGACCGTCGGCCAGCTCGGTCTCGCGGATGAGCACCTCCTCCTGTTCCCTCCGCCGCCGCGCGCTGGTGATGAAGCCGCCACGACGGCGGAGCTCGTCGTCGGCCATGTGCGCGGTGCGGGCCGCTTCCGCTTCTCGGGCTGCCCGCCTGGCCGGGACGGGCTCGAGCACCAGGGACACGGTGCGCCGGTGCTGCGCGCCCAGGAGCAGGGGCGTGAGGAACTCGGGCCCCACGTCGACGCGAGGCCACTCCGCGATCCAGTAGCTGGCGTGGTACCCGCCGTCGCAGCGGTACATGGACCACCCGCCGTCGCCGGCCATGGGCACGCCGCCCAAGGCGCCGACCTGGCCCCTGCCTCTCGTCCCGGCCCTCGCCAGCGCGGGGTCGGCCATCTCCCGCAGGAGGCGCCGAAGGGCTCCGGCACCCAGCGGCCCTTCGCTCTCGATGTCGGTCGGCGCCAGCGCCGCCTCCAGCGCCCGCAGCTCGCGGGCAACGACCTCGGGTGCCCCGCCCGCTTCCCCCCTGGAGCGGACTCGCCGCCGGTGGACGGCGAGGGCCAGGAAAGCTTCGTGCCGCCGCGCGGCCGGCCCCGCGCCCTCGACGAGCTCGCGGTACGACGCCGTAGCGTCCGCCGGCGCGCCGGGCGACCCCGCCGCCTCCAGATGGCGCAGAAGGTCGTCGGCGTCACCGGGTACGACGCGCAGGACCCACTGGGCCCGATGCACGAGGGTGCCCTCGCGGGCCAGGCCGGAGAGCACCGCGGCCCACGCGTCCAGCCTTCTCCTCTGCTCCTCCCCTCCCACCAGGGCGAAGCCCGAGGCCCGCACGGCGAGGACGCCCACGAAGGTGCCGCACTGGCGGTCCTGCACGATGGCCATGCGCCTGCCGCCCAGGCCAACGGGCGGGACCAACACCTCGCAGCCCGCCAGGGGTCCCCGGCCGGCGGAGGCGTCGGTCGTGCCACCCCCGGGCCCAGGCGGGGGCGAGCCAACCAGGCAGGCCCGGTCCACGTGCCGGTGTCGCCCGGCGAGACGCGCTCGGGCCCAAGACCATCCGACCGGGGCCCATTCCTCGGTCGTGCGTCCCTTCACCGGCAACCAGGCGACGGCCGCACCCCCCGCAGCCAGGGAGGCGGCCAGCACGGCGCCGAGGAGGGGACTCCGCGCAGCACGCAGGGCCGCGACGCCAGCCACCAGGCCCGTGGTCGCGGCCACGAGCTGGCCGGCCCTCACACCGGCGATGACGCCCCTCCGTTCCAGAGGGGCGAACCGGTAGCGGCGGCCCTCGGCGGTCGTCACCGCGCCGCCGTCAACTGCGGCCGTCGTCCGGGGACGGGTCCTCGCCCGGGACGGGCCCGACGTCGAGCCCTCCCAACTGCTCCAGCGCGACCCGGAACGACGGGCGCCCCGGGAAGTGGATGTCGGGTTCGGCGGCACCGGACGAGTCGCCCGGCGCCGGTGGCCCGGCCGGCTCGGAGGGCGGTGGAGGGTGCTCGGGGCCCGCCGGCGTGGGTGCTTCGGAGGCATGGCCGGTGGAGGCGGGCACGATCGCAGGCGGGACGCCGACGGCGGGCTCGACCCCCGCCGCGGCCGGCGCCGGCTCGGGGCCCTCTCGCACCGCAGCCGCCCGGGCATGGCCCAGGGCCGACGACGCCGTCCGCCCCGTCATCCCCACCGCCCGGCGGGACACGCCCTCCATGTGGGCCAGGGCGCCGGCCTCGGCCAGCGGGACGAGGCGCAGCAGGACGTAGGGAGCGAAGGCGGCGAGGAGAAGGAGGGACGCCCCGGGCACGAGCCCACCCCCGACCGACTGACCCAGCGCACCCGACTGGAAGGCATAGAAGCCCAGGGCCAGGACGGCGACCACGACGAACTTGGAGAGCACCAGCGCGGCCAGCGTCTCGGCCAGACGCCGCGACCAGTGCGCGGTGACCGGCCATATGAACGCGGCCAGGGCCAGGGGCAGGAAGAGGACGGCCACGTAGATGGCCGCGGCGCGCAGCACGAGCTCGACCCACAACAGGAGGCCGGCGAGAACAACCACGCCGCCCATCACCAGCCCGACGAACAGGGGGGCGCCCGGGCCATCGGCCAGTGATCCCCGGGCGACGATCTCGGCGACGGCCGTGAGCGCCTTGTGGGCGTCGGTGGACGCGCCCCCGGCGGCGACGGTGCTGAGCGCGTCGGTCAGCTCCACGCCCACGGCGACGACCTTGACGGCGACGAAGGCGAGCAGCAGCGCCAGCGGCAGGTGCACGAAGGTTGCTCGCACCACGGCACCGACGTCCTGGCGCACGATGGCGTGCACGAGCGCGACCAGAAGGATGGGGGTCACCGCCACCGCGGCCAGCCTCGCCATCACGTCGTATCTGGCGTCGAACCACCGCGATCGCAGCTGGGGACGGGTGGGACCGGACCGGTCGTCGAGCAGGTCACCCAGGCCGTGGAGCAGCCAGGACGCGGAGTCCGCCACCCAACCCGTCACCACCCGCAGGGCGATGCCGGTGCCCGCCTCCATCAGGGGCCTGAAGGCCGCGCCCACCGCCCCGGCCACGGGACTGGCCAGGGTGGCGGACCCGTTGCCGCCCAGGCACGAGGCGAGCTGACCGGCGGGAAGCAGGGGGCAACCGGGAGGAGAGGCGGGCCCGGCCGCGACCGCCGTCGTGGTCGTCGCCGCGGGAGCCGCGTCCGCTCCGGCCCGGGAACATAGGACGAGGACGGCGACGCTCGCGGCGGCAGCGGCCCCCAGGCCGAGCACGGCGCCACCCACGAGGCGCCGCCGGCCCGCGCCGTCAGGGTCGCGGCGCCGCAGCATCTCGCCGAGGGCCGGTGGCGGCCCATGCGTACAGATCGGCCGGCGGGGCCGGGGGAGTCAACGCCTCGGTCGGCCCGGGTCCGTCGGTCGTGAAGACCGACGCCAGCCACCACCGCCCCTGGGCCCATCGCAGCTCCATGGCCGTCGTTCCCCAGGCCTCGGCCACCGGGCCGCTTCGGGCGGATCCCACCACCGAGGCCATCCACACCTCGACCTTCGCGGTGGCACCGTCGTAGGCGACCACCCGGGAGCCGAACACGGCCGAGCGCATCAGCACCGGTATCCCGGCGGCCAGGTCCGCGCCCCACCCCGTCTTGCCCTCGAGCTGGGCCATGGCCGCGTCGTAGCCGGCTTCCATGGCAGGCCTGGCTTCGGGGGCGATCACGGGATAGAGGACGGCCCGCCGCCGCCCCGGGTCGAGCATGGCCTCGCTCCCCATGACCTCGGCGATGTCATCGGCCGCCGTGGTGGCCCCCTCGGGCGTGGGCCCCGGGCCGCCAGGTGTCACCGACGGCGACGCGGGAAGGGAGATCCCCCGGACCCCCCTTCCCGGCTGGGTGTGGGCCCGCGCCATCCACCACAGCCCGGTGACGAGAGGCGGGAGCGCGCCCACCGCCAACCACGCCCGCCCCTTCACTGCTTGATCTTCTGGCCGACGCCGAAGAAGAAGTCGACGATCGTGGGAGCGGCCCCGATGACCAGCGCGGCAAGCCCCGACACGAGAACCGCTCTCCTTCCGGAGAAGGACTGGTGGTAGTTCTGCGAGTGCGAGCCCAGGGCCCAGGCCGCCGCGCCGATGACGACACCGAGGACGGCGAGCATCAGGGCGACGCCGCCGATCTGATCGGCCAGGTGCTTGACCGCGTCCCATCCCGGCAGCCCCTCGACAGTGGGTTCGATGCGCGTCCCCGTGATCATCAGCATCAGGACTTCTCCTCCTCGCTCCGTGTCTCGCTCGGTCGGTGCGGGGGCCAGCATGACGGCGCCAGGGTGTACCTTTCAAGTAGTTTCATGTATTTTCCGTTTGTGGCACGACCGCAGCGCCGGCGCCCCGGTCTGGTGCTCGCCGGAGCCGGCGGCGCGGCCCTGCTGGCCACGATCGCCGTGCCCGTGGCCGCCGCCCTCCTCCCGGCCGCGGTGCTCTCGAAGGCGCTCGGGGGGTCCCCGTTAGAGACGGCAGCGGCACCGGTCGGCGCCGCTGCCGGTCGAGGCCGACCCTCCCCTGCGCCAGGGCCCCAGGGCGGGGTCCGCTGGCCCGCCGACCCCGCCGCGAGCGCGGCCCTGCTGACCGACACCCGTGTCCGTCTCAGCCCCTGGGCGCGCGCCGACCTGGCTGCGGGCACCGTGGACGGTCGGGTCCTCGCCGTGCTCGCCTATCTGGCCCGGGCCCACACCCTGGAGGTGAGCGTGCTCCGGACGGGCCACGCCGAGTTCGTGGCCGGGACGGCCCGGGTGTCCAATCACTTCTACGGCCGAGCCGCAGACATCGTGGCCGTGGACGGGGAGGCGGTGTCGGCCACGAGCTCCACCGCCCGGCTGGCTGTGCTCGAGCTCTTGGCCGGCCCCGCGCCCTTCAGGCCCGACGAGCTGGGCTCACCCTTCGCGTTCCATGCCCCCGGTGCCTTCAGCGACGCGGCCCACCGCGATCACCTGCACGTCGGCTTCGGGCCTCCGCCGTCCCCGTGAGCGGCCGCGGGCGTCCCGGAGGCGCCTGGGAACGGACATCCGCGTCTGGCGCCTCCGACTGCGCGACGCTCGATGGCGCGATGAGCCCCTCCGTCACCGCGCTCGCCGTGGTGTCGGGCGTGGTGCTGCTTGCCTGCAGCATGGTCGTCCGCACCCTCCTGGCCCGGCGCGCCATCCGGCGCCGGCTCGAGTCCCTGGCCGTACGGTTGGGCGCGGGCCAGTCCCTGCCTGGGAGGGGCGGCCTCGAGGTGGCGCTGGCCCACCTCGAACGGGCCGCCGGACACGCCCAGGAGACGGTGACGGGGGCGCTGACGTCGGGCGCCCTGCTGGCCCGGGCCCTGGACGCCGTCTCCCAGGGCGTGCTGGTGTGCGACGAGCAGGGACAGGTCGTCTACCGCAACAGCCACCTGTGCCGCCTGATCGGGAAGCCTGGGTCCGGGCCGCTGGTGGCTGGGATCGTGGAGGAGATGACCGCGGCTACAGGCCACGATCAGGTCCTGTCGCGTCGCCTCGAGCTCCCAGGGCCCCCACAGGGGACTCTGCGGGTCGATGCCACCCCCGTCGACGACGGCCAGCGGACCGTCGGCGTCGTCGCCGTCGTGCGCGACATGTCCTCGGACCGCGAGGCTCTCGACACACGCCGGGACTTCCTGGCCGATGCCCGCGACGAGCTGTCGCTGCCGGCGTCGAACATCCGGACGCTGGCCGAGGTCCTGGTGGACCAGGAGCCCGGCCCCGTCACCCGCCAGCTGGCGGGCCGCATCCACACCCAGGCCGCGGCCCTGGCCCAGGTGGTCGAGGACCTGATCCTCCTCCACCGGGCCGAGGTGGAGCCGCCCAGCGCCACCAGGCCCGTCCCCGTCGGCGTGGTCGTCGACCAGGCCCTGGCCCGGGTGCGGGCCGAGGCCGACCAGCGCGAGGTCTCGGTGGAGATCGCCTCGGGGCCCGAGGGGCCGCCCGAGATGTCGGTGGCCGGCGACCGGGGCCAGCTCGTAGCCGCGCTGAGCCACCTGGTGCGGGCCGCCGTCCAGGGCTCGCCCGACGGGAGCCGCGTCCACGTGCGCCAGGCCCTGACCGACCGGTTCGCCGAGATCAGGGTCGGGGACAACGGGTCCGGGCCCGCGGCACGGGCGGGCATGGAGCTCGACCTCCCCTCGGGAGCGGGAGGAGCCGGGGTCGGCCTGAACATCGCCAAGAAGGTGGCGGAGAGCCACGGGGGCACGGTCGACGTGTGTTCGCCGGAGGACGGCGGACTGGCGCTCGTGCTGAGACTGCCGGTCATCACACCGGTCACCGTCGTCGAAGCCTGACCGGCGTCGCACGCCGTGACCGTGCTGATAGGCACCTCAGGATGGCAGTACCGGGATTGGAGGGGCGCCTTCTACCCGGCCGAGCTGCCCCAGCGGGCGTGGCTCGAGCACTACGCCGCCTGCTTCGCCACGGTGGAGGTCAACAACGCCTTCTACCGCCTCCCCGCGCCGGGCACGTTCGCCGACTGGGCCGCCCGTACCCCGGATGACTTCTGCACCGCGGTCAAGGCCAGCCGCTACCTGACCCACGTCAAGCGCCTGCGCGACCCGGCCGAGCCAGTGAAGCGCTTCCTCGACCATGCTCGCCACCTGGGACCCAAGCTGGGCCCGGTTCTTCTCCAGCTCCCCCCGACGCTGAAGGCCGACCTGGCCGCGCTGGGCGAGACGCTGCGCCGCTTTCCCCCAGAGGTGAGGGTGGCCGTCGAGCTCCGCCATCCCTCATGGTTCGAGGCCGGGACGCGTGAGGTGCTCGAGGAGCACGGGGCCGCCTTGTGCCTGGCCGACAGCCAGCAACGGCGCACGCCGCTGTGGCGCACGGCGGGGTGGGGCTACCTGCGCATGCACCAGGGCCGGGCCACCCCCGAGCCGTGCTACGGGCGTCGGGCCCTGGCCGGGTGGGCCCGCAGGCTGGCCGACACGTGGGGCGACGGAGAGGACGTCTACGTGTACTTCAACAACGACACCCGGGCCTGCGCCGTGCGGGACGCGGCCGTCATGGCCCACCAGTTGGAGCGGGTCGGCCTGTCCCCCACCCGCGTGCCACCACCCCGGACGGTGCGGGTGGGACGGTGATGGTCGCGGAGAGATCGCTCAGGCGATGAGCTCGGCGCCGGCGAACCACCCTCGGAGAGCCTCGGGGACGGCCACGTAGCCGTCGGGCCGCCGGTAGGCCTCCACGATGGCGGCCCACACCCGGGGCACGGCCAGCGCCGAACCGTTGAGGGTGTGACAGGGCTCGGCACCCGAGCCCTGGGCCGGGCGGTAGCGGATGTTGGCCCGCCGGGCCTGGTAGTCGCTGAACCACGACACCGAGGAGACCTCGAGCCACTGGTCGCACCCCGGCGCGTAGACCTCGAGGTCGAAGGTGCGCGCCGAGGAGGGCCCGAGGTCCCCGGCGCAGAGGTCCACCACGCGATAGGTCAGGCCCAGGCCCTGCAGGGCGGCCTCGGCCCTGGCCAGGAGGTCGGCGTGGACGCCCGCCGCTTGGCCCTGGGTGGTGTAGGCCAGGATCTCGACCTTGTCGAACTCGTGCACACGCAGCAGGCCGCGGGTGTCGCGCCCCGCCGACCCGGCCTCGCGACGGAAGCACGAGGTGTAGGCCATCAGGCGCAGGGGAAGGTCGGCCTCGGGGAGGATCTCGTCGCGCGCCAACGACGTGAGGGGGACCTCGGCGGTGGGGATGGCCCAGAGGTCGTCCCGCTCGATGTGGTAGGCGTCGTCGGCGAACTTGGGAAGGTGCCCGGTCGAGGTCATGGTCTCCGTGCGCACCAGCGTCGGGGGGCGGATCTCCTCGAATGCGTCCCGGTTGAGCTCCAGGCCGAACTGGACCAGGGCCCGGGCCAGGGTGGCGCCGCCCCTGCGGAACATCGGGAACATGGAGCCCGACAGCTTCGCTCCCCGCTCGAGGTCGAGGATCCCCAGGTGCGAGCCGATCTCCCAGTGAGGCACCCGCTGGTGCTCGGCGTAGGCGTCGACGGAAGCCTGGCCCGCGGGCGACCAGGTGCGCAGGACGACGTTGTCGGCGGGCGAGTCCCCGTCGGGGCAGTCCTCGGCGGGGATGTTGGGCACGAGGAGCAGCCGGTCGCGCAGGCTCTGGGCCAGGCGGTCGACCAGGGCATCGGCCTCCCGCTCCTCGGCACCCAGGTCCCGGCTCTCCTGCTTTAGCTTCTCGGCCCGGTCCCGTTCTCCGCTCCGGTAGGCGGCTTCGACCTCCTTGGAGAGCTGGCGGACCCGCGCTCGCAGCTCGTCGCGGTGAGCCGTGGCCGCCCGCAGTCGCTCGTCCAGCGCCAGCACCTCGCCGACCTCGGTGGCCCGGACCCCGCGCCGGGCCAGGGCGGCCTTCACCGCCGCGGGATCGGCGCGCACCTGGCGTATGTCGATCATCTGAACGGCCACGGTAGCGTGCGCCGCCGTGGCCGCCATCGACGTTTCCGGCCTCGTCGTGCGCTACGGCGAGGTCACCGCGGTGGACGGCCTCGACCTCTCGGCCGACGCGGGATCGGTCCTCGCGCTGCTGGGACCCAACGGCGCGGGGAAGACCACCACGGTGGAGACGCTGGAGGGCTACCGGAGGCCCACGGCAGGACGGGTGCGCGTCATGGGCCTGGATCCCGTCACCGATCGCAGGCGCCTGGCGCCGCTCATCGGGGTCATGCTCCAGCGCGGGGGCGTGTATCCCACGATGAGCGCACGCGACGCGCTGGGGCTCTTCGCCGCCTACTACGACGACCCCGTGAGCCCGGCCCAGCTCCTCGACCTCGTCGATCTCGCCGCCGTGGCCCGACGTCCGTGGCGGACGCTGTCGGGGGGCGAGCAGCAGCGGGTATCGCTGGCCCTGGCCCTCGTCGGGCGGCCCCGGGTGGCGTTCCTCGACGAGCCCACCGCCGGCATGGACCCCGCGGCCCGACAGCTGCTGTGGTCCGTCGTGCGCCGCCTGCGCGACGACGGGGTGTGCGTGCTCATGACCACGCACTACCTGGAGGAGGCGGAGCGGCTGGCGGACAGGGTGGTGATCATCGACGGCGGCCGGGCCGTGGCCGAGGGGACCCCGGCCGAGCTCGTCTCCGCCGGGGGCGGGCGGGAGATCCGCTTCGGCGCGCCCGCCGGCATCGACACCGCCGCCCTGGGGGCGGCGGTGGAGGCGGCCGTGGCCGAGGAGCGACCGGGGGAGTACCTCGTGGCCGGGGCGGCGACGCCGGCCCGGGTCGCATCGCTCACGGCCTGGCTGGCGGAGCGCCAGCTCCCCCTGGCCGACCTGCGGGCGGGAAGGCAGACGCTGGAGGACGTCTTCCTGCGCCTGACCGGGGAGAGGGCGGAGGCGGGTCGGTGAAGCCGCGGCCCGTCATCGCCCAGGCTCGCGCCGAGATCCTCATGACCTTGCGCCGGGGGGAGTCGCTGCTTTTGGCGCTGGGTATCCCCGTGCTGCTGCTCGTGTTCTTCTCCGAGGTCGACGTGCTCCCTGTGGGCACCCGTCACCCGGTCACCTTCCTGGCCCCGGGGGTCCTCGCCCTGGCGGTCATGTCCACCGCCATGGTCGGCCTGGGCATCGCCACCGGCTTCGAGCGCAGCTACGGAGTGCTCAAGCGGCTGGGCACGACGCCTCTTGGCCGGCCCGCGCTGCTCACGGCCAAGACCGCGGCCATCCTCGTGGTCGAGGTCGTGCAGGTGGCCGTGCTCGTTCCCGTGGCCCTGGCGCTGGGGTGGGACCCTTCCGGCGGCGTGCTCGCGGCACTGGGCGCGGTGCTGGTGGCCACCGTCGCCTTCGCCGGACTGGGGCTGCTCATGGCCGGCACCCTGCGAGCCGAGGTGACGCTGGCCGCGGCCAACGGCCTCTACCTTCTCCTGCTGCTGTTGGGCGGGATGGTGGTGCCCCTGGCCAAGCTTCCCGGAGGGCTGCGGGCCCTGGCTCGCCTGCTCCCGGCCGCCGCCCTCTCCGACGTCCTGCACGCCTCCCTGGGAGGCGACCCCACGCCCGCTCGGGCGTGGGCCGTCCTGGCCGCGTGGGCCGTGGTCGCCCCCGCGCTGGCGGCCGCGGCCTTCCGTTGGGAGTGAAGGGGCGCTGAAAGCCCGATTCGCGGTTTCGCTCCAGACCCGCGACCGACAGCGGCGGCTGTTTTCGTAGGGCGCGCCTTCTTCCTCCTCGCGGTGAGCGGTGTCACAATGACGCTCGGGGAGAGAAGGTGAGTGGGCGCAATGCGCCAGGCGGACACGATCGCGACAGGTGAGGGCACGACGCTTCTCGGCGTCACCGGGCTGGAGGTCGTCTACAGCGACGTCATCCTCGTCCTGAGGGGCGTCAGCCTGGCCGTGCCTCCCGGGTCCATCGTCGCCCTGTTGGGAGCCAACGGCGCGGGCAAGACCACCTTGCTGAGGGCGGTGACCGGGCTGCTCCCGCTGCACCGGGGACGGATCACCAAGGGCCACGTGACCCTGGACGGCCGGCCCGTTGCCGGCCGGGACCCGGCCGAGATGGTGCGGGCGGGCCTGAGCCAGGTGATGGAGGGCCGCAGGATCTTCGCCGAGCTCACCGTGGAGGACAACCTGCGGGCCGGGGGCTACGTGGTCCGCTCCCGGGCCGGGCTGCGCGAAGCCTACGAGAGGGTCATGGGGCTGTTCCCCATCCTGGCCGAGCGCCGCGGTCAGGTCGCGGGCTACCTGTCGGGCGGAGAGCAGCAGATGCTGAGCATGGGCCGGGCACTGATGCCGTCGCCCCGGCTCCTGCTGCTCGACGAACCCTCTCTCGGGCTCGCTCCTATCATCGTCGAGCAGATCGCCAAGATCATCAAGGAGATCAACGCCCAGGGCACGGCCATCCTGCTCGTGGAGCAGAACGCGACCATGGCCCTGTCCATCGCCGACTACGGCTACGTCCTCGAGCACGGCCGGGTGGTGAAGGACGCACCCGCGCCCGAGCTGCTCGCCGACCGGGACATCCAGGAGTTCTACCTTGGCGTGGGTGAGGCCGGTCGCAGGTCGTACCGGGACGTGAAGACCTACCGGCGGCGCAAGCGGTGGACGGCGTGAGCGACCTGCTCGAGTTCCGGGAGGTGAGCCTGCGCTTCGGCGGCGTGCAGGCCCTCTCCCACGTGAGCTTCATCGTCGCCAACGACGAGCTGCTGGCGGTGATCGGCCCCAACGGCGCGGGCAAGACATCCATCTTCAACTGCCTCAACGGCGTCTACCGGCCCCAGCAGGGCTCCATCCGCCTGGAGGGCACGGAGCTGATCGGGCGCCGGCCCGCCGCCATCGCCGCCCTGGGCGTGGCCCGCACCTTTCAGAACCTGGCCCTGTTCACCAACCTCGACGTGGTCGACAACCTCATGCTCGGGCGTCACCACCTCATGCGCACCGGGTTCGTGAGCGGCGCCCTGTGGTGGGGCCGGGCCAAGTCCGAGGAGGTCAGCCACCGGCGCAGATGCGAGGAGATCATCGATCTGCTCGAGCTGCAGCCCTACCGCCACGCCCGGGTGGGAACGCTCCCCTACGGGATCAAGAAGCGCATCGAGCTGGCGCGGGCCCTGTGCATGGACCCCAAGCTCCTCCTGCTCGACGAACCGGTGGCGGGCATGAACCTGGAGGAGACGGAGGACACGGCCCGCTACATCCTCGAGGTCCGGGAGCGCCTGGGCATCTCCGTCATCCTCGTCGAGCACGACATGCGCATGGTCATGGACATAGCCGACCGGGTAGTGGTCCTCGACTTCGGCCTGGTGATCGCCACCGGGGCGCCGGCCGAGGTGCAGTCCGACCCGGCCGTGATCGCGGCCTACCTCGGGACCCCGGCCGAGGCGGTGGCCGGGACCGGCGAGCACCCGGCCGCGGCCGGCGGCGGGGCCAAGGCCGCAGCCGCGGCCTCGTGGTGGGCCGACCGGTGATCACGACCGCCCCCGGCCCCGTGGCGTCGGGTGAGCAGGGTGACGACCCGGCCCCGTCGACCCTGCCCGGGCTGCTCCTGGCCCACGTCCGGGCCCGGCCTGCCGCGGTGGCGCTGCGCAAGAAGAACCTGGGCCGGTGGCGCGAGTACTCGTGGGAGGAGTACGGGACGAGGTCGGCCCGCACCGGCCTCGGCCTCCTCGAGCTCGGCGTCCAGGCCGGCGACCGCGTCGCCATCCACAGCGAGAACCGGCCTTCATGGCTCTTCGCCGACCTGGGCATCCAGGGCATCGGCGCCGTCACCGTGGGCATCTACCCGACGTCGCCCGCCACCGAGGTGGAGTACCTGCTCAGCCACTCCGGCTCGGTCGTGCTCTTCGCCGAGGACGAGGAGCAGCTGGACAAGGCCCTGTCCGTGCGGGGCCGGCTCGCCGACCTGCGCACCATCGTCGTCATCGACCCCCGGGGCGTGAAGCAGCTGGACGACCCGATGATCATGACCTTGGCCGAGCTGGAAGGCCTGGGGGAGCGCAGGCAGCTGGAGGACTACGCCGAGCGGGTCGCGGCCCTGGACCCGTCGAGCATGGCCATCATCGTCTACACGTCGGGCACGACCGGCCCGCCCAAGGGGGCCATGCTCAGCCACGCCAACCTGCTCAGCGCGGGCTCCTCGCTGCGCCAGGCCTTCGGCACCCGTCCCGACGACGAGGTCCTCTCCTACCTACCCCTCTGCCACGTCGCCGAGCGCCTGGGCTCGACCGTGAACGCCCTCGCCGCCGGGTACGTCGTGAACTTCGGGGAGGGCGGGGAGTCGTTCCCCAACGACCTCTACGAGGTCCAGCCCACCGTGTTCCTGGGCGTGCCCCGGGTGTGGGAGAAGATGATGGCGTCCATCCAGATCCGCATGGCCGACGCCAGCCGGCTCAAGCGGCTCACCTACCGCTTCTCGCTGGCCCTGGGGCGAGGCCTGGCCCGGCGACGCATGGCCGGACGGCTCGGGCTCCGAGGTCGCATCGGCGCGGCCGTGGGCTCGGTCCTGGTGTTCCGGCCCCTCAGGGACAAGCTCGGCCTGGGCCGCGTCCGGGTCGCCATCTCGGGAGCGGCCCCGGTGGCCCCCCAGGTGCTCGAGTTCCTCTGGGCCCTGGGTGTCCCTGTGCGGGAGGGCTACGGCCAGACGGAGGGGAGTGCCCTGGCCACCTTCACGCCCCTCCATGACGTGCGCATCGGCAAGGTGGGCACGGCCGAGCCGGGCGTGGAGCTCCGCATCGCCCCCGACGGCGAGATCCTGGTGCGTAGCCCCGGGGTGTTCCTGGGCTACTTCCGAGACCCCGAGGCCACGGCCCAGGCCATCGACGACCAGGGCTGGCTCAGCACCGGGGACGTGGGCGAGCTGGATGACGCCGGCTTCCTCACCATCACCGACCGCAAGAAGGACATCATCATCACCTCCGGGGGAAAGAACATCTCCCCGTCGGAGATAGAGAACCGCCTCAAGGTGTCACCCTATGTGCGCGAGGCCGTCATCGTGGGCGACGGCCGCAAGTACCTCACCGCCCTCGTCGGGATCGAGGCGGACACCGTGGGCGACTGGGCCACCCGCCGGAACCTGTCCTTCACCACCTATAGGGACCTGTCGGCCAAGCCCGAGGTCACAGAGCTCATCGGCGTCTGGGTCGAGGAGGTCAACCGCGACCTGGCCCAGGTGGAGACGGTCAAGCGCTTCACGCTCCTTCCCAAGGAGCTCGACCACGAGGAGGGCGAGCTCACCGCCACCCAGAAGGTCAAGCGAGCCGCCATCGCCCGCGAGTTCTCGGACCTCATCGAGGCGATGTACCGGTGACCAACTTCCTGCAGCTCTGCTTCGCCGGTCTCGCCCTAGGGGCCCTCTACGCCCTGGTGGCCCTGGGCTTCGTCGTCATCTACAAGTCGACGGGCGTGATCAACTTCGCCCAGGGCGGCCTCGTCATCCTGGGCGCCTACCTGACCTACAACGCCCACCACACATGGGGGCTCCCCTTCTACCTGGCTGTCCCCGTGGCCATGGCCATCTGCGCCCTGGTCGGCGCGGCCACCGAGCGGGTCGTCCTGCGCCGCATGGTGGGTCAGCCCCCCTTCGCGGTGATCATGGTGACGATCGGCCTGCTCTTCATCCTCGAGCAGGCGGTGACGTCGATCTGGGGCTTCAACCAGCTCGACCTGGGCGATCCGTGGGGCATCAAGAAGGTCACCGTGGGCGGCCTCAACCTGGCCCAGAAGGACCTGTGGACCATCGTTCTGGCCGCGGCCGCCCTGGCCGCCTTCTTCGTCTTCTTCCGCTACTCGCGCATGGGCGTGGCCATGAGGGCCACCGCCTTCGACCAGGAGGCGGCCGTGGCCCAGGGCATCAGCGCCCGGCGGGTCTTCGCCGTGTCCTGGGCCATCGCCGCGGCCGTGGCCACCATCGCCGGGGTCATGCTGGCCGCGGGCGGGGGAGGCCTGCACAGCGACCTCGACATCATCGCCCTGCTCGCCTTCCCCGCCATCATCCTGGGGGGCCTGGATTCCCCCGGGGGCGCCATCGTCGGCGGGATCATCATCGGCATCACCCAGAACCTGACGGCCGGCTACCAGGGAACGGGGGCCAACCACTACTTAGGCTTCCTGGGCGGCGGGTTCAGCAGCGTCATGCCCTACGTGGTGATGATCGTGATCCTCATGGTCCGCCCCTACGGCCTGTTCGGCACCAGGGAGGTGCGCAGAATCTGATGCCCCGCCTCCGCAACCTTCACATGACCCTGCGCTACCAGGACGACCTGCGCCTCTTCCGCTCCCGATATGCCAGAGCCGCCGTGCTCGCCCTGCTGGTCGGGGGTGTCCTCTTCCCCCTGTCGTTCAAGAGCGAGTTCTGGCTGTCAGTGCTCGACTATGCGGGCATCGCCGCAATCGGCGCCATCGGCCTCAACCTCCTGACCGGCTACACGGGGCAGGTGTCCCTCGGCCACGCCTTCTTCATCGGGGTAGGGGCGTACTGCGCTGTGTTCTTCGGCGGCCACCACCACGTCAACCTGCTGATCTGGCTGGGCGCGGCCGCGGTCATCGGCGGGCTGATAGGCGGGCTCGTCGGTCCCTTCGCCCTGCGCCTGCGAGGCAGCTACCTGGCCATCGTCTCCCTGGGGCTGGTCTTCCTGGGTCTCCACGTGTTCCGCAACTGGACGCAGCTGACCGGGGGACCGGGGGGGACGTCGGTGGCGCCCCCGCTCAAGCTCGGCCCCCTTGACTTCACCAAGCTGCAGATCGGCAACCAGGTCTACAGCCGCAACCAGAGCTTCTTCCTGCTCATCTGGGCCATCGTCGGCCTCACCGCGCTGGTCAGCAAGAACATCGTGCGGTCCCGTCCCGGGCGGGCCATGCAGGCCATACGCGACAGGGACGTGGCCGCCGAGGTCGTGGGCGTCCGCCTGGCCCGCTACAAGATCGGCGCCTTCGTGGTCTCCAGCGCCCTGGCCGCGGTGGCGGGGGCCCTCTTCGGTGCCTACCAGCAGTTCGTGCAGCCGGACAACTGGAGCCTTTTCGTGTCCATCCAGTACATCGCCATCATCATCGTGGGCGGCATCGGCAGCATCTACGGGTCGGTCCTCGGTGCCCTCTTCGTCGGCGCCGTCCCCCAGCTGGTAGACCGCTACAGCAAGAGCATCCCCTTCGTGGCCAAGACGGCGGTGGGCAGCAGCGGCTTCCACCTTTCCGTCTTCCAGCTCAACCAGATCATCTTCGGTGCGCTGATCGTGCTCTTCCTGGTGCTAGAACCCCGGGGGCTGGCCGCAGTGTGGCAACGCCTCAAGACCTACCTGAGGGCCTGGCCCTTCTCCTACTGACAACCATGACGACAAGGGAGACTTCGGTGCACACATCCGGAATGGGGAAACTGATCGCCGTCCTCGGCGCGGTGACGCTGGTCGCCGCCGCCTGCGGCGGCAGCAGCAAGACCAGCACGTCGGCCAAGAAGACCCTGGCCCCGGCTCCGGGATTCGATCCGGTGGCCAAGACCATCCACGTCGGCGTCATCACCCCCCTCACCGGGCCCGTCGCTGTCATAGGGAAGCCGCTCACGGCCGGCAACGAGGTGTGGTTCAAGTACCTGAACCAGGAGAAGGGCGGGATCGCGGGCAAGTACCAGGTGACCCTCGACGAGGAGGACAGCCAGTACGTGCCCCAGAACGCGGTGCAGGCCTACCAGAAGATCAAGGGCAACGAGGTCGCCATCGAACAGCTCCTGGGCACCCCGGTGACCAAGGCCGTCCTGCCCCTGCTCAAGCAGGACAACGTCGTGGCCCAACCGGCGTCGCTCGACGCCGACTGGGTCCCCGAGCAGAACCTCATCCCCATCGGCGGCCCGTACCAGATCCAGATGATCAACGCGGCCGACTACATAGCCAAGGACGCGGGCCTGAAGTCCAAGAAGTGGTGCGACACCATCCAGGACGACGCCTACGGTCAGGCCGGCCAGGCCGGCCTCACCTACGGCGCCCAGGCCCAGGGCGTCTCCATCGTCAGCACGGCCAAGTTTCCCGCCGGCAACGCCGACTTCACCCCCCAGGTGCAGCAGCTCAAGTCGGCCGGGTGCGAGGTCGTCTTCCTGACCTCCACCCCGTCGGACACGGCCAAGCTCATGGCCAAGGCGGCCCAGCTCCAGTTCGCCCCCCAGTGGATCGGGCAGTCCCCGAGCTACATCGGCGCCTTCGCGGCGTCGCCCCTCAAGGACTACCTGGCCGCCCACTTCCTGGTCGCGGGGGAGGGCACCGAGTGGGGCGACACCAGCGTGCCGGGCATGGCCGACATGATCAGCCGGCTGCAGAAGTACGACCCGGCCCAGGCCCCCGACTACTACTTCGGGTTCGGCTACAACGAGGCCCGGGCCGTGACCGCGCTCCTCGAGAAGGCGGTGGCGCTGGGCGATCTCAGCCGGCAGGGGATCGTCAACGCCCTGAACAAGCTGGGGACAGTGAGCTTCGACGGCCTGACCGGCGACTACACCTACGCCAGCCCGGCCCAGCGGGTGTTCCCCCGGGCCAGCACGATCTTCAAGGTCAACCCGGCCAAGCCCGTGGGGCTGGAGAAGGTGAAGTACAACTTCGAGTCCGACTCGGCCAAGACCTACAAGCTCCCCGGCACCTGATCGGGGTCACCCCGGGCGGCCCGGGCCGCGGTCAGCGGGCGGGCTCCGGAGGCGCGGAGCCTGCCTGCTGTAGGGCCCGCTCGACGTCGGCCCACGTGAGCACCTCGTCGCCTGCGGCCGGGGTCCCTTCGTGCGATGCCGCGGCGTGAGCCGCGGCCCGGGCCGCCGCCCTCTCGGCCCGCTCGGTCCGCTCCGACTCCGCCGTCCAGCGGAAGAAGATCACCACGATCACCGACCAGATGAAGGCGGCCTCGCCCACCTTCATGAGCGCGGCAGCCAGCTGCTGGTCCTCGACCACGTCGAAGCCCAGGGCGTGGGGGACCCGGGCGTAGAACGAGTAGACGGGCCCCTGGGCGAAGGTGAGGAAGGAAGCGGGCACGGTGGGCAGCACCGTCTGCAGGAACAGGTAGAGCATCCGCAGCGGGGCCGACATGGTCGGGAACTCGGGGAGACGGTTCACCACCGGGAACCACATGAGCAGCCCCGACGCGAACAGCAGCAGGTGGGCGAAGAAGTGGGAGGCGTCGTGCTCCAGGGTGAAGTTCACCACCGCGGGCCAGTGGGACAGAGCGAAGACCACGTTGAACAAGATGCCCGCGCAGAAGGGCCGGGCCAGGGTGCGGACCGCGTCCCCCAGCCGGCGCGGCCTCAACATCCATCGGGTGAGCCATCCGGGCATGCCCACGAGGAGCAGGGGCGGGGCCACCAGGGTGATCACGATGTGCTGGAACATGTGGACCGAGTAGAGGTAGCGCTCGCCGATGTCGTGCACGGGCCAGTCGGCGACGGCCCACAAGAGGGCCACCCCGCCCAGGAAGCAGGCGACCTGACGCCTGGTCGCCACCGGCGTCCCCTCCGGCACCTGCCTGGGCCCCAGCCTGGCCAGGGCCAGCACGTACAGGGCCGCCGCCGCCGTGAAGATGGCCCAGACCTCGGGGTGGGCGTGGTAGCGCCAGGGGTTGACCCGCCCGGCCGGCCCCCCGGCCAGCGGGGCCAGGGCCGCCACCGGCGCCAGGCTCACCGCCCGCTCACTTGACGAAGACCCCCAGGGTGGTCAGGTAGGCCATGTACACGAACACGGCGAGGATGAACCCCCCCAGGAACAGCCGGCGCAGTAGCCGGTTGTCGAACTTGAGGTGCATGAAGTAGAGGGCGACGAAGCTCCCCTTCACCAGGGCGAAGACGAGCAGGAGCGAGTTCGACGCGGTGCGCTGGAGCTTGAGGTAGTACAGGGCCACCTCCACGGCGGTGACCACGGCCAGGAAGACGGCGATGCGGATGTACTGGGCGTCGGTGGGGTGGGGGCCGTGCTCGTCCTCAGCCAGGTGGGGTGGGGGCTGGACCTGATGGAGCCCGGGCTCTGGCGTAGCCGTGGCCGCGCCCGAGCCGGGGTCGGTGGTGGTCGTGGACGACTCGGCGTCGCTCATCGGACTCCTCCTCCACTCACGGGCCCGGCAGCGTGTGGAGCACGCCAGGGTGCGTGGGCGAGGGGATCAAGTAGATCACGGTGAAGATGACGATCCACACCAGGTCGACGAAGTGCCAGTAAAGCCCGGCGATCTCGACGACCTCGGACCGCTCCTTGGTGAGCCGGCCCCGGAGGGACAGGTTCCAGAGGGAGAGCAGCATCACGATGCCCAGGGTCACGTGCACGCCGTGGAACCCGGTCAGCACGAAGAAGCTGCTGCCGAAGAGGTTGGTCTTGATGGTGAGGCCCTTGCGGATGAAGGAGGTGAACTCGTAGACCTGCCCGGCGATGAAGCTGGAGCCCAGCAGGGCGGTGGCCAGCAGCCAGATGCGGAGGCGGCGGTAGTCGCCCCGCTGGATCGACGCCAGGGCCAGGACCATGGTCAGCGAGCTCATGAGGAGCACGAACGAGCTGATCGACGTGTAGGGGATGTCGTAGATCTGTTTGGGGTTGGGGCCGGTGATGCTCCGCCCCCGGTAGAGGATGTAGGTCGAGATGAGGGCGCCGAAGAGGAGGCACTCCGAGCCCAGGAAGCACCACATGGCCAGCTTCTCGTTGGAGACGCCCGTGTTGGTGATGACCACGTGAGAGTCGTCGTGGCCGGCCAGGGCAGGCCCGGTGATCGCCGCGTCGGTCACGGTTGCGTCCCTCCTTCCGGCGCCGGCGGCGCCTCGGGTGGAGTTACTGATCCTCCGTCGCCGCCCGCGGCGCTCGGATCGCCGCCCGAGGGGGGTGCCTCCCCGCTGGCGGCACCTGCGGGCACCTGGCCCGAGCCCGACGCCTCTCCGCTGGCGGCACCTGCGGGCGCCTCGCCCGAGGCCGACGCCTCTCCGCTGGCCGGAGCCTCTCCGCCGGCGGCCGGCTCGGCGCCCGCTTCCAGGGCCTGGGGCTCCGGGCCGGCGCCCACCAGGGCCGGCTCCCGGTGCTCGTCGGGGGCGTGGTCCAGGGCCTCCTCCTCGGGATCGGGGGGCTCGGTGGAGGGCTCCAGCCCCCACGCGTACAGGCCCGTGAACAGGACGATGACGCCCAGGAAGGCGATCACGTAGTTGGTCACGTCGTCCCGGCCGTAGATCATCCCGAAGCCGATGATGGGCAGACCCGTGGCCGCCACCAGGGGCCAATACGACGGCGAAGGCAGGTGGACGTGCTCGCCCCTGGCGTCCCCGTACTCGGTGGCTATCTGCTCGCCGGAGGCGCCCGGGCGGGGCATGAGCCGGCCGTCCTCGTCCTCGTCGTACTTGCGGTGCCAGAACTCGTCCAGGGAGTGGACCGTCGGGATCTTGGCGAAGTTGTACGCCGGCGGGGGCGAGAGGGTCATCCACTCCAGGTTGCGGGCGTCCCACGGGTCAGTGGGCGACTTCTCGCCCCTCCTGGTCGTGATCCAGACGTTGTAGATGAACACCAGCGTGGCCAGGGCGATGACCATCGAGCCCATGGTGGCCACCGCGTTCCAGAACCCGAACCCGTTGGCCTTGTCGTAGGTGTAGATGCGCCGGGGCATGCCCTGGAGCCCGAGGAGGTGCATGGGCCCGAAGGTCAGGTTGAACCCGATGAAGGTGAGCCAGAAGTGCAGCTTGCCCAACCCCTCGTGCAGAACCCTGCCGAAGATCTTGGGCCACCAGAAGTAGAGGGCGCCGAAGAGGCCGAACATGGAGCCGCCGAAGAGCACGTAGTGGAAGTGGGCCACCACGTAGTAGGTGTCGGTCTGCTGCCGGTCGTGAGGGGATACGGCGTGCGTCACCCCCGACAGGCCGCCGATGGTGAACATGGCCACCAGCCCGATGGCGAACAGGCATGCCGTGCGGAACCGGATCGACCCCCCCCACATGGTGCCCAGCCAGTTGAAGATCTTCACCCCGGTGGGGACGGCGATGAACATGGTGGACAGCGAGAAGGCCGAGACGGCCACCGGCCCGAGTCCCACCGAGAACATGTGGTGCACCCACACGCCCCAGCCCATGAAGCCGATGGCGATGCCCGAGAACACCATCACCGGATAGCCGAACAGGGGCTTGCGGCAGAAGACGGGAAGGATCTCCGAGACGACCCCGAAGGCGGGAAGGATGAGGATGTAGACCTCGGGATGGCCGAACAACCAGAAGAGGTGCTGCCAGAGGACCGGATCACCCCCCGCGGCGGGGTCGAAGAAGTGGGACCCGAAGTTGCGGTCGAACATGAGCAGGAACAGGGCGATGGTGATCACGGGCATGGCGAAGAGCAGGAGGAACTGGGAGACCAGCACCATCCAGGAGAAGATCGGCATGCGCATGAGCGTCATGCCCGGCGCTCGCAGGTTGAGCATGGTGACGATGAGGTTCACCGCGCTCACGGTGGAGGCGATGCCGGTGATGAGCAGGCCGAAGACCCAGAAGTCGATGTTGTGGCCCGGGTTGAAGGTCAGGCTGGTGTTGGGGGCATAGCCGAACCACCCGCCGTTGGGTGCCCCGCCCAGGAAGAAGCTTGAGTAGAGGAGGAGCCCTCCCATGAGGAAGGCCCAGTAGCTGAAGGCGTTCAATCGGGGAAAGGCCACGTCTCGAGCACCCAGCTGGAGGGGCATGATGAAGTTGGCGAAGGCGGCCGACAACGGCATGATGACCAGGAAGATCATGGTCGTGCCGTGCATGGTGAACAGCTGGTTGTAGGCGTCGGCCGACAGGACCTTGCCGTTGGGCTGGGCCAGCTGGATCCGAATGAGCAGGGCCTCGACCCCTCCGACGAGGAAAAACAGCAGAGCGGTGGCGCCGTAGAGGATCCCGATGCGCTTGTGGTCGATGGTCGTGAGCCATCCGACGAACCCCTTGGTCGTCCTGGGCCGCTTCAGCAGGGGCGGCTCCCGCGGCGCCTGGGGCGACTCGGGGGGGGCGGCGGCGACGGGCTCGAGCGTGGTGGTCATCGGCACCCTCCGGCAGGTGTCGGCAGGCGGACGAGGGAGTGGACGGCGGTCATTGCAGCGTGTCCAGGAAGGCGACGAGCTTGGTTATCTCGTCCTCGCTCAGGTTCAGGTTGGGCATGTCGGCGCCCGGCTTCTCGGCGGGAGGGTCGCGCAGCCACCGCCGCAGGTTGTTGTCGTTCATGTCCAGGATCGACCCCGCGAACACACTGCGCTGGCGCAGGTGGGTGAGGTCGGGTCCGAGCGTGCCCGCGCTGTAGCCCTCGACCGAGTGACAGCCTGAGCAGCCCTTCTGCCTGAAGAGCGTGGCTCCGGCGGCGGCATCGGGGTTGGCCTCGGGGTCGGGAGTCACGAAGGTGGTGCCGTTGGTGGTGTTGGCCGCGACCCATCTCTCGAAGTCGCCCCGGGCGTGGGCCACCACGCGGAGGCGCATGTTGGCGTGGGACAGGCCGCAGAACTCGGCGCACTGTCCGTAGTAGGTACCCGGGTGATCGGCCTGGATGGTCATGTGGTTGATCCGGTTGGGGATGGCGTAGATCTTTCCCGACAGCTTCGGGGGCCAGAAGTTGTGGATCACGTCGATCGATGTGAGGGAGATGTCGATGGGCTGGTCCACCGGTATGTGGAGCTCGTTGGCGGTGACCACGTGCAGGCCCGGGTAGTCGTACTCCCACCACCAGCGATGGCCGGTGACGTTGACGTGCACGACCCCGGGACCGGTCGGGCGCCTGCTGACGTCGAAGATCGTCTTCACCGTGAACAGGCCCACCACGGCCAGCATGAGGGCGGGGAGGATCGTCCAGGTGGTCTCCAGGCGGGTGTTGCCGTGGACCTGGCGGGGCCGGTCCTCGTCCGACCGGGCCCGGAAGCGGATCACGGCCACGACGATCAGCGCCTCGACCAGCACGAACACGAAGGCGGCCGCGCCGAACACGGGCGTGATCAGGTGGTGGAGCTTGCGGGCGACCGGCCCCTGCGGGTCGAGGGCATCCTGGCGCAGCTTGGTGTGGGAGCAGGACGCCAGAACGACGGTGGCGGCCAGGGCCATGACCGCGGTCAGCGGGCGGCGGCCCGACCTCGGGCGCCGAGGGCACCCGACCGGGGGCGTCCCGCTGGCCCGTCCGCTCGCGCTGGGATCGCTCATGGGAATGGCCGTCGCATGTCTCGATCGGGCAGGCGCCGCCCCGCGGCCCCGCCCACCACGCTGGACGGGCCAGAGCATTCCCCACCCCGGCCGGGCGCGGCAAAAGGGGCCGGCCCCGCCGGGCGCAAGCCCGTCACCGGGCGCCCAGCCGGGCCAGCCAGCCGTTCAGCCTTCCGGTGCCGAGTCCCCCCATCACGGTGCCCAGCACCCGGCCGTCGGCGGCCACGAACACCGTCGAGGGCATTCCCCGGAGCCCGAACCGGCCCGCCACCGACGCGTCGGGATCGGCCGCGGCCGGGTAGGCGACGCCGGCGTGGTCGAGCATGGCCAGGGCCCCGCTGCGGGAGTCGCGCACGGCCACGCCGAGGAAGGCGACCCGGCCCCCGGCGCCCCGCTCGGCAGCGGCCAGCACGGGCAGCTCCCGCCGGCAGGGGTCGCACCAGGAGGCGAAGAAGCTGACGACCGTGGGTCGCCCGGGCGGCACCAGCAGCCCGACGCGCCCGTCGGGCCGGCGCAGGTCGCCGGCCGAGAACGACGGAGCCAGGGTCGGGCCCGCGGCGCTGCGCCCGGCCGCGCTTCCGCCTGACGTCGCCGGGCTGCGCCCGAGGACCAGGGGCAGGGCCACGGCCGACAACCCCGCGAAGGCGACAGTCAGCGCCAGGCGGCGGGTCCTGGGCCCGCGGGAGCGAACGGCAAGGGCGTGGGGCGCGGCCACGTCAACCACTGACGATCAGCGTCCCTCGCATGTTGGCGTGGAAGTCGCACGCGAACAGGTACGTGCCCGCGGGCGGAGGCGGGGGGTGATAGGTGATCTGGCCCCGGTCTATGGGCTGGCCGTTGAACAGAGGCCGGCCCTGGCCTCCGTCCGGGGTCTGGGCGTAGAAGGCCACGTTGTGGAAGGTGCCCGTGTCACGATTGCGGAAGACGACCACCTCGCCCCGCGCCAGGGTCATCTCGGTGAGGTCGAACTTGATGTTGCGGGCCGTGATGCGAACGGTCCCGGGCCCACCGGGGACCTTCTCGATCCGGCGCTCGCCCCTGGTGGCACCGGCGATGCCGGCGCCCCCGACGGACAGCACGGCCATGACGACCAGGGCGGTCAGCGCCGAGCGGCCCAGCCCGGGCCTCGACGCCAGGACGAAGAAGGCCACCAGGAGGCTCACGGCCAGGACGAGGGCCACGCCCACGGCCGCCTTCTCGGGCACGGTGAGCAGGATGCGGGACACGCCGATGGCGATGGAGGCGGCCAGGGCGAGCATGGCGAAGGGGAGGGCGGACGGGACCAGGAGGCGGTAGCGGACCCGCTCCCGCACCCGGGGGGTCCAGCTCGGGTGCTCACGCCAGGACTGGCCGAACCACCCCGCGGCGCCGACCCCGGTCACGACCAGGGCCAGGATCATGATCACCGCGCCCGTGGCCGCGCCCACAGCGCCCAGCCCCAGCCCCATGGCGCACAAACCGGGGAACATGCTGCCCTGGGCCGGGACCCCCGGCGTCGACGCGCTGGCCGAGGGCGGCGGCGCGTCGGCCGGCACGGCCGGGGCCGCGTCCCGGCCCGCCAGAGCGGCCACGGCCACCGCCACGCCCGCAGCCACCAGACCCTGGGCGACCAGCAGCACCGTCCCCGAGCTCTCGCCCACGGCGATCTCGAAGCCGAGCCCGATGGCGATCCCCAGCCCGGCCACCACGGCGAAGACCTTTGTGGCGGGGTTCAGCAGCGTGCTCGGCACCGCGCTCCCTCGCTACTTGACGATCGGGTAGAGCGTGAGGGCGACCAGGACCCACGCCACGACGACGAACTCCCAGTACCACCCCACCACCCGCACCGGCTCGGGCTCGGACCCGCTGGCCTGCCCGCCCAGGACGCGGAGCAGGGCGCCGAGCAGGAAGAGGATGCCGACGCCGGCGTTGATGCCGGCCAGGATCACCATGGCGTAGAAGACCGTGCCATAGGGGGTGGCCACCCCGAAGCCGAGTCGCGACACCAGGTACCAGTCGAGGTCGACGAAGGCGATGCCCATGCCGATGGTCAGGCCCAGGGCGGCGATGGCCTGCCTGCGCTCGTCCCTGCGCACCGCGGACCAGGCCCACTCCACCAGGGGCGCGGACAGGACCAGGGTGAAGGTGGTCATCACGCCCAGGTAGTTGTCGAGCTTGACCCCCTTGGGGGGCAGCGACTGGTAGTGGGCCAGGGCGCGGTAGGCGGCGATGAGGGCGGCGAAGGCCATCATCCCGCCCAGGGCCAGGATGAGCACGGCCAGGGTGGCCACGTTGCGGGGCCGGCTGGGGGCGCCCGACGGCAGGGCCGGGGTCGCCGCAGTGGTCGCTGTCACGCCGCTCCTCCGGCCGGGCCGGCCTGGGCCGCCCGCAGGTCGGCCAGGGGCTGGGCGGAGCGGATCTCGGGCAGGGCGTCGAAGTTGGCCGGCGGGGGCGGGGAGGTGGTGGCCCACTCCAGGGTCATGCCCTGGTAGGGGTCGCCCGGCGCGTCGGACCGGCGCCAGGCCGCCGCCAGCGACGACAGGGCGAAGAGCAGCATCCCCAGCAGGACCATGCCCCCCCCGGCCGCGGCCAGGCCGTGCAGGGCGCGCAGGCTGTGCCTGGCATAGCTGTCCACGTGCCAGGGCATGTGCCGGTAGCCCAACACGTACTCGGCCACGCCGACCACGGCGAAGCCGCCCAGCACCAGCAGGAGCTGGAGCACCCCCAGCGCCGTCGACAGCCGCCGGCCGAACAGCTTCGGGGCCCAGTGGTGCACCGCACCCAGGGCCAGGAGGGTGGGCGCCCCGAAGAGGACCACGTGGAGCTGACCCGTCGACCAGGCCGTGCCCGCCCGCACGCGCGCCGCGGGGGCGATGATGGCCGCACCCGCACCCAGGGCCAGCAGCAACACCGCACCGGCGAGTGGCCCCCCCCGCCCGCTCGCCAACCACAGCAGGACCGACACGGCCACCGGTCCGGCCGTGAGCGCCGTCAGCCACGTGGAGGTGGGCAGCACCACCGCCGCGCTGGCGCGTCCCGGACCAGCGGCCCAGACGGCGAAGCTGAGTCCGGCGAAGGCGATCAGGGCGGCCCGGGCGGTGGTGAGGTCGACCAGAGGCCGCCGGAAGTGGGTGGAGACGATGTCGCCCGCCGCGCCCAGGCCCGGGAGGAGGAGGACGAAGGCCTCGGGGCGCCCGAACAGCCAGATGGTGTGCTGCCACACGGCCACCCCCGCCTTGTTCGAGGGCGAGAAGAAGGTGCCCCCGTAGCGCTGGTCGAGGTAGAGCAGGGTGAGGCCGCCCAGGAACACGGGCGTTGCCAGCACCACGACCGAGCTGGTGGCGAAGCTGGCCCAGCTGAACAGGGGCACCCGGGCCAGCGTCATGCCCGGGGCCCGGAGCTTGAGCATGGTCACGATCAGGTCGCCTGAGGCGAGGACGGAGGCCAGCCCCACCAGGAAGAGCCCGCCGATCCACAAGCTGGTCGCGGCCCGGTCGGCCCGGCTCAGGCCCTGCACGGCCGCCCAGGGCTGGCTCAGGGTTATGCCCCCGTGGGAGGGGGTTCCGGCCAGGTAGCTGGCCAGGAACACGACCCCGCCCACGACGTACAGCCAGGTGGCGAAGGCGTGGAGCCGGGGAAGGGCGAGCCGGGCCGTCCCGATCTGCAGGGGGAGGATGTAGGTGGCCAGCCCCAGCCAGAAGGGCCCCAGGAACAGGACGGCGGTGGCGGTGGCGTGGAGGGAGAGGAGCTCGCCGTAGCGGCTCCCGACCACGTTGGTGTCGGGGGCGGCCAGCTGGGCCTGCAGGAGCTCGCCCATGACGATCCCCAGGATCAGCAGGAGGGTGGAGGTCCCCAACAGCACCAGCCCCAGCCGCTTGTGGTCGGCGGTGCCGACGGAGCGCGGACCGGCGTCCGGGGCACCACGGACCCCGCCGGGCTGGGCGGCGGGCGCAGACGAGTCCAGGACCCCGGCCCCTCCCGGCCGGGTCTCGGTGACGGTCACCGATGCAGCACCAGCTGATCGAGGGCCATGGCCGAGAAGAGCAGCGTGACGTAGGAGATCGAGTACCCGAACAGCCGCATGGCTCGCTGCACCGTCGCCTCCCGCTGCAGCTGGAGGGCGTGGTGCAGGAACAGCGCACCCAGAACCAGAGCCGCGCCCAGGTAGATCAGGCCCATGCCCGCCACCGGCGCCAACACCAGCGAGCAGGCCCAAAGGGCGATGGTGTAGCCCACGATCCGGCGTGCGGTGCTGGCGAAGGAGGCGACCACGGGCAACATGGGGACCTCGGCCGCGGCGTAGTCGTCCCGGTAGCGCACGGCCAGGGCCCAGAAGTGGGGCGGGGTCCAGACGAAGATGATGGCGAAGAGCACCAGGGGGGCCAGGCCCAGGCTGCCCGTCACCGCCGCCCACCCGACGAGCACGGGCACGGCTCCGGCGGCGCCGCCTATGACGATGTTCTGGGTGGACGTGCGCTTCAGCCACAGGGTGTAGACGAACAGGTAGAAGAGGGTGGCCGCCACGGCCAGGGCCGCGCTCAGGGGGTTGACCAGGAGCCACAGCTCGACGAAGGCCAGGGCTTCCAGGACCACCCCGAAGGTCAGCGCGGCCCGGGCCGTGAGCACTCCGGTGACAAGCGGGCGACCCTGGGTACGGCGCATGAGCCGGTCGATGTCCCTGTCGGCCACCATGTTCAGGGCGTTGGCGCCTCCCGCGGCCAGCGAGCCCCCCACCAGGGTGGCCAGCACCAGCCATCCCGAAGGCAGGCCGCGCGCCGCCACCACCATCGTCGGGACGGTGGTGACGAGCAGCAGCTCGACGATCCGGGGCTTGGTCAGCGCCACGTAGGCACGGACCCGGCCCCCGATCGTCGTTGGGACCGCCGGGGCCACGGCGCGTGACACTACGTCCGCGCCTCGGGACGGACAAAGCCACCCGGTGGGACCGTAGGATCACGGCCGTGCCCAGGGTGCGCCTGTCAGCCGCCGCCTACAGGCGCATCACCGCCCTGGCCGCCGTGGCCGTGGGGGTGATCATCGTCACCGGCGGGGCCGTGCGCGTCACCGGTTCGGGCCTGGGATGCCCGGACTGGCCCACGTGCGCCCGCAACCGGGTGGTGGCGCCGTGGGAGTACCACGCCCTGGTCGAGTTCGGGAACCGGGCCGTCACCGGAGCGGTCTCCGTCCTGGTGATGGCGGCCGTCCTGGGCTCGCTCGTGCGCCGCCCCCGGCGGCGGGACCTGGTGGTGCTGTCGTGGGGCCTGGTCGCGGGCGTGATCGCCCAGATCGTCCTGGGCGGCCTCACCGTGCTCTTCAAGCTGGCGCCTCCGTTCGTGATGGGCCACTTCCTGCTGTCCATGGCGCTCCTGGCCGACGCCGTCGTGCTCCACCACCGGGCCGGGCTGCCCGACGGGGCGTGGGAGGCCCGGCCCCTGGTCGCGCCGGGCCAGGCCCGGCTGGCCCGCCTGGCCCTGGGCGCCACGGCCGTGGTCGTCGTCCTGGGGACGGTGGTGACCTCCTCCGGTCCCCACGGGGGCGACGTCCGGGCCAAGCGCCTCTCGTACACCGTGCACGACACCGCCCGCGTCCACGGCACCGCGGTGGTGGCGCTGCTCGTGCTCACGGTCGCGCTGGTGTGGTGGCTGCACCGCTCGGGGGCGGCGCCCGCGGTCCAGCGCCGCTCCAGGCTGTTCGTCGAGGTGCTGGCCGCACAGGCCGCGGTGGGCTACGTGCAGTACTTCACCCGCATCCCCGCCGCCCTGGTGGCCGTGCACATCGGAGGAGCCGCGGCCGCCTGGTCCGCGGCCCTGTGGCTGTGCTGCGGGCTGACCCGGGCCGTCCCGGCCGCAGACGGCGCCGGGGACGCGGGCACCGCCGGGCCGGCCACGGCCCGGGCGGGCGTGCTCAGCCGGGTCTGAGGCCTTTCCCCGCGGTGGCAGAATCGAGGCGTGTCGACGTCGCCCCCCGACCTCGCGCCGGTCGGCGTCGAGGAGCCCGTCGATCAGGATGTGACCGAGCCCGACCGCCCGTGGCTCGTGATCGTGTGGAACGACCCCATCAATCTCATGTCCTACGTGACCTTCGTGTTCCAGAAGCTCTTCGGCTACAGCCGGGAGAAGGCGACCAAGCTCATGCTCGACGTGCACCACAAGGGCCGGGCCATCGTCTCCAGCGGCACGCGCGAACGGGCCGAGCTCGACGTGTTCCGTCTCCACGAGCACGGCCTGTGGGCGACCATGGAGCAGGCCACGTGAAGGCCGCGGGCGCGCCCGTCGCGGCCCACGGCTGATGGCGGGCCGTCGCATCAGGCGGACGCGAAAGGGCGACTACCAGCTGCGCCTCTCGGCCGACGAGCGGGTGCTCCTCCGCTCACTTCCCGGAGAGCTGCGGGAGATCCTCGACGGCCAGGACCCGGCGCTGGGACGGCTTTTCCCTCCCGCCTACGCCGACGATCCCGTCCACGACGCCGAGTATCAGATGCTGATGCACCAGGAGCTGAGAGAGCGCCACGAGGAGGCGCTGGCCGTGATGGAGCAGACGGTCGAGAACGAGCGACTGGACCAGGAGCAGCTCCACGCCTGGTCCCGCGCCCTCAACGAGCTGCGCCTGGTGCTGGGCACCAGGCTGGACGTGGCCGAGGACATGGTGGAGGTCGACCCCGAGGACCCACGGGCCCCCGCCTTCGCCCTCTACGGCTACCTCAGCTGGCTGCAAGGCGAGATCGTGGAGGCGCTGTCCGCCGCCCTCTGACGGCGCGGGTGTCACGGGGACGAGAACCCGGCGGTAGCGTGCGCGGGCCGTGACGGTGCCGCGTCTGCTCGTGATCATGGGCTCGGGCGAGACGAGCCCCACGATGGTGAAGACCCACCGCCGGCTGTTCGCCCGTCTGGGCCCGCCGCCCGTCCCGGCCGTCCTCCTCGACACGCCGTTCGGCTTCCAGGAGAACGCCTCGGAGATCGCGGGGCGGGCCGTGGAGTACTTCCGCCAGAGCGTGGGCCAGGACATCGAGGTGGCGAGCTACCGGTCGGCCGGGGCCGACGTGCTCGCCTACGAGACCATGCTGGCCCGCCTGCGGGAGGCCCGCTACGCCTTCTCCGGCCCCGGCAGCCCCACCTACGCCCTGAGGCAGTGGTCGTCGTCGTCGGTGCCCTCGCTCCTGGGCGAGAAGCTCAGGACCGGGGGCTGCGTCGTGTTCGCCAGCGCCGCCGCGGTGACCCTGGGTTCGGCCGCCCTCCCCGTCTACGAGATCTACAAGGTGGGCGAGGACCCCCGCTGGCTGCCCGGGCTCGACCTGCTGGGCCAGGCCGGGCTCCAGGCCGCCGTCATCCCCCACTACAACAACGCCGAGGGCGGCACCCACGACACCCGCTACTGCTACCTGGGCGAGCGCCGGCTGCGGGCCATCGAGGGCGACCTCCCCGGCGACGCCTTCGTCCTGGGCGTGGACGAGCACACCGGCTGCGTGCTCGACCTCGACGCGGGCTCGGCCGAGGTCGTGGGCCTGGGGGTGGTGACGGTGCGGGCCCATGGCCGCAGCCGGGAGCTGGCCACGGGGACGACGGTTCCCATCGCCTCCCTGGGCGAGCTGGCCCAGGAGCTGGCCCAGGAGCCGGGTCGGGGCGCCCAGGACCAGGGCAACGCTGCCGCCGCGGTCGGGTTGGGCACCGCGTCGGCCGGCTCGCCCGCCGCCGCGGGTGGGCCCGGGGTCCAGGGCGGGTCCTCCCCGCTCCTGGATGCCGTGGACCGCCAGCAGGCGGCCTTCGACGGCGCGGTCGACGGCGGCGACGTCCCGGGGGCGGTCCGCGCCCTGCTCGAGCTGGACGAGGAGCTGGCGGGCTGGTCGTGGGACACCCTCCAGTCCGACGAGCGCGATCGGGCCCGGTCGGCGCTGCGCTCCCTGGTCGTGCGCCTGGGAGAGATGGCCGAGGGCGGGGGGGACCCCCACGCCCTGGTCGCGCCCTTCGTCGAGGCCCTCCTCGACCTGCGGGCCCGGGCCCGCGCCCAGGAACGCTGGGACGAGGCCGACGCCGTCCGCCGGCACCTCGTCGCTCTCGGGATCGAGGTGCACGACACGCCCGGGGGGTCCACCTGGAAGCTCGCGGGATGAGTACGCAGGGCGGTCGCGCGAGGCCTCCCTGCTATCGTGACGCCGCCCCCGCGGAGGACGAGCCCCCATCGTCTAGCGGCCCAGGACGCCGCCCTTTCAAGGCGGTAACACGGGTTCGAATCCCGTTGGGGGTGCGCACCCCCCAGGGGACCTGTGGTGCAGTTTGGAGTGCACGCCGGCCTGTCAAGCCGGAGGTCGCGGGTTCAAATCCCGTCAGGTCCGCCAGCCCCGCCACCACTGGCGGGGTGGAGCAAGCGGTCGGGTAGCTCAGTTGGTAGAGCACGCGCCTGAAAAGCGCGGGGTCACCGGATCGACGCCG
>VAXP01000009.1:0-39138 GCA_005884125.1 Actinomycetota bacterium
CGGCTGTGGCCGTGCCCGGAGCCGGGCCCACGTCGATCTCGGCGGTGACGTCGAGCACCACCCGGCCGGCGTCGATGAGCAGCGTCACGGCTCTCACCTGGGCGGGGGGATAGGGCAGGGCCCGGGCCAGGCGCACGACGAGGGGCGGGGCTCCCCGGGCCGTCTGCAGGCGCACCCGGGCTCCGTCGAGGGCGAACTGGCCAGCCCGGAAGCGCACCGGCACCAGGGACTTCTTGCGACGGGGGTAGCGGGCGACCTCACCCGCCCGGCGGCGGCGGTTGGCCTCGAACCAGGCGTCGGAGTAGCGCCGGGCCACCCCTTCGGCGCAGGTACGGGGCAGCTCGGCCACCCGCACGCCGGTGAGCTCCCGGCACAGGGCCACGAAGTCGGCCACGGGTCCGGCGCCCCGCCGGAGCCGGCCGCGGTTGTAGTCGATGAGCCCCGCCCACACGTCACCGGCGGCCCGCAGCAGTCCGAAGCAGCGCCGGCGTTGTCTCCTGGTCAGGCGTAGGCCGAGGCGGGCCGTGCGGCATACCGCGTCTGGTCGGTGTCGATGCACGCCCCCAGGATGGCGGGAGGGTGTGACATCTAACTACATCAATGTGATTGATGAGATGAGGTACTAGGTGCCGCGTGGCTCTGGGGCGATGGCCTTGCGCCGGAACTGGGCCACCCCGGTGTCGACGCACCAGTCGTGGCCCCTCTGCATGAGGGGCCGGGCCAGCCTGGCCGCGACCTGGAGGACGGGCCGGCTCACGGTGAGAGCCCACACCAGGCGGGCCCGCGAGCCCGCCTCCACCTCCTCGATCTCCAGGCGGGCCGGGCCCCGCAGGTCGCCGTCCACCTCGGTGGCGATGGTGCGCCCGGGGACCAGGGCGACGACCCGGATCGTCACCCGGAGCAGGTAGGGCACCGGGGGCCCGATCACGCAGCGGGCCGTGGCGCCCTGGGCCAGGCCGTCGGAGGCGTCGATGGACCGCAACCAGCTGAACCAGGTCCGGTAGTCCTGGGTGCGCGAAAGCACGTTCCACAGCTCCCCGGGCGGGACGGGGAAGTCCCAGCTCTGGTCCATGCGGAAGGGGCTGGTCACGGCCGGCCGATCAAGCTCAGGAGAGCCGGCCCGCCTCCCTGGCCGCGGCCTCGGCCGCCTCGATCTGGCTCTCCACGATGGCCAGCCCGCCCCGCCAGAACCCGGGGTCGGCCAGGTCGCAGCCCACCAGCCGGCCCAGGGCCTCGGGGGAGTCGGAGCCGCCCGCGGCCAACAGCTCCAGGTACCGGGGCACGAAGCCGGGCCCCTCGTCCTGGTAGCGGCGGTACACGGACAGGGCCAGGAGCTGGCCGTAGGCGTAGGCGTAGACGTAACCGGGGGTCCCGATGAAGTGGGGTATGTAGGACCACCAGGTGAGGTAGCCCTCGGTGATCTCCACCGCGTCGCCCAGGAGCTCGGCCTGGCTCTCGGCCCACAGCTCGCCCATGCGCTCGACCGACAGCTCCCCCTCCTGGCGCCGGGCCGTGTGAACGCTCTCCTCGAAGCGGTTCATGGCCGTCTGGCGGAACACGGTGGCGAGGGCGCCCTCGACGTTCTGGGCCAGCAGGGCCAGGCGGGAGGCGGGTGAGTCGGCCAGATCGAGCAGGCGGCCGAACACCACCGTCTCCCCGAAGACGGAAGCGGTCTCGGCCATGGTGAGGGGCGTCGACTGGTGGAACACGCCCTGGGGGGCGGCGAGGTAGGCGTGCAGCCCGTGGCCCAGCTCATGGGCCAGGGTGAGCACGTCGGACCGCCGCGACGTGTAGTTGAGCAGCACGTACGGATGCACGGACGGGACCGTGTAGGCGCAGAAGGCCCCCGGGCGCTTGCCGGGCCGCGCCGGTGCGTCGACCCAGCCCCCGTCCAGGAAGCGGCGGGCCACGTCCGCCAGCTGGCCCGAGAAGGAGTCGTAGCAGTCGAGCACCACCTCTCTGGCCTCGCTCCAGGGGACGACGGGCTCCTCCTCGGCCACCGAGGCCAGGCGGTCGTAGTCGGCCACCCGGTCGAGCCCGAGCAGGCGGGCCTTCACCCGGTACCAGCGCCGGGGAAGGTCGTAGCGGTCGCGCACGGCGGCCACCAGCGCCTCCACCGACTCGTCGCTGGCCTCGTTGGACAGGTTGCGGCTCGTCAGCCAGTGCGGGTAGCGGCGGAGGCGGTCGTCGACCGCCTTGTCCTGCAGGAGGGTGTTGAAGATGTAGGCCCGGGTGCGCAGCCCGGGAGCCAGCGCGGCCGTGACCGCCTCTGCCGACGTCCTTCGCACCTCGCGGGAAGGGTCGTGCAGCCGGGACAGGGCCTCCTCCAGCGTCGCCGGCTGGCCGTCCAGCTCGACGTCGAGAGACGAGGTCAGCTCCCCGAACAGCCGGGTCCAGGCCGTCCAGCCGGTGACGGCCTTCTCGGTGAGGATCCGCTCCTCGGGCTCGGACAGGAGGTGCTCGCGGTAGCGCCTGAGGGTGGCGAGGTGATGACGGCAGAACGCGAGGCGGGGGTCGGCCAGCAGCTCCTCGACCCGCTCGTCGGGCAGCGCCGCCCACTCGAGGTCGAAGAAGATCAGCTCCGTCTCCACCCGGGCGCTGCGCTCCTCCACCCGCTGCATGAGGGCGCCGGCGGCGGCGTCGGTCGTGTCCTCCGAGAAGCGCAGCCCGGCGTAGGACTCGGCCTTCCCCAGCACCTCGCGCAGCTCTCCCAGGGCGGCCATGAGCTCGGCCAGGCCGGCCGCGTCCAGCTGGCCCACCTTGCCCCGGTGGACCGACAGCTCCGCGGCCCGGCGGTCGGCCTCGTCCATCAGCCCGTCCACGGCCCCGTCGCCCTGCCCGCCCACCAGATGGCCCAGATCCCACGTGACGGCGGCTACGTCCTCGGTGACGGTCATGCCCTCAGCCTATTGAGGCGTCCGTCGGTGAGGAGATGCGAGGCCCGCCGTGGACAGCGAGGAGGCTCAGACCGAGGTCAAGGGATGGCGGGCCTCGCCCACCAGCTCGAGACCGGGCGGCAGCCCCTCCACCTTCACCCCGCCCTCGGCCACCTCGACCGAGACCCGGCCCCCAGCCAGGGGGATGCGGTTCACCCGCAGCCAGCCGACCTGCTCGGGCAGGGTGGGTGCGCACCAGACCTTGCCGTAGGGCACCCACGGGTCGAAGCGCATCAGCGTGCGCAAGGCCAGCATGGGAGACGCCGCGGCCCAGGCCTGGGGCGAGCACGACGTGGGATAGCTGACCACCGTGGGGAACTCCTGGCGGTCCAGGCCGCTGAAGAGCTCGGGGAGGCGGCCTCCCTGGGTGGCGGCCGCGTCCAGGAGCCCCATGACGAGCTTCTTGGCCTCCTCCACGAAGCCGTAGCGCATGAGGCCGGCGGCGGCGATGGTGCTGTCGTGGGGCCATACCGACCCGCAGTGGTAGCTGATGGGGTTGTACCCCCCCATGCTCGAGGCCAGGGTGCGCACGCCCCATCCCGTGAACATCTCCGGGGACATCAGGTGCCGGGCGACCAGCCCCGCCTTCTCCTCGTCGACGATCCCGGTCCAAAGGCAGTGGCCCATGTTCGACGTCAGCGAATCGATCTGGCGCTTGTCGCTGTCGAGGCCGATGGCGATCCAGCCCTTGTCCTCCACCCAGAAGTCCCGGTTGAAGGCGGCCTTGAGGTCGGCCGCCTTCTCGGCGTAGTGCCTGCTCGTCTCCTCGTCGCCTGCCTCGTGGGCGAAGTGGTGGCGGGCCAGGTAGGCGCCGTAGACGTAGGCCTGGACCTCGCAGAGGGCTATGGGGGCACGCGCCACCGTCCCGTCCGCGTAGCGGACGCCGTCCCACGAGTCCTTCCAGCCCTGGTTGGCCAGGCCCCGGTCCGACATGCGCTGGTACTCGACGTAGCCATCGCCGTCGCGGTCGCCGTAACGCTCGATCCACTCCAGGGCTCGATCGGCGTGGGGCAGGAGCTGGTCGACGACCTCGCGCGCCAGCCCCCAGCGCCGGAGCTCTCCGAGCAGCATCACGAACAGGGGGCTGGCGTCGGCCGTGCCGTAGTACGGCTTGCTGCCCAGGGCGCCCGTGGCCTGATCGCCGAAGCGCATCTCGTGCAGGATCCGGCCCGGCTGCTCGTCGGTACGAGGGTCCTCCTCCCTCCCCTGGAGGCTGGCCAGGGTCTGGAGCACGCCCAGGGCCAGGTCGGGGTCGATGGGCAGAGCCATCCACGAGGTGATGAGCGAGTCGCGGCCGAACAGGGTCATGAACCAGGGCGCGCCGGCCGCGAGCACGACCCTCTCGGGGTGGTCGGGGTCGAAGAGGCGCAGGGCTCCGAGGTCCTCCCTGCTGCGCAGCAGCACCGAGAGCAGGGCGTCGTTGTCCGACTCCACCAGCGGGACCTGCCTACGCCACCGTTGCAGCCGCTCGACGGGGGTGGCCCGCTCCACCGGGTGGCCGCAGCGGTACCGGGGCTCGATCTCCTCTTCGTCGATGGCGGGCGTGACCTGGAAGCAGACGGTCCAGGAGCCCTTGGCCGGGACGATGAGCTCGAAGGTGGCCGTGTCGTCCATCAGCTGCGGCGTCTGGCTGAACGTCACCCGCGCACCTCGCCGGGTGGCGCCCCGGCGGAAGCGGAACACGATGTCCCCCGACACCACGCCGACGCTGTGGTCGCCCTCCTTGGGGCCGCCGGCCCTGCCCTCCTTCACCTCGAACAGGTCGGCGAAGTCTGCAGCCAGACGCAGCTCGACCGAGCAGTAGGCGGGCTCGTCCCCGAAGTTGCGGACCTCGATGTCCTCCCGCATGCCCCGGCCGATGTAGCGGTAGCGGAAGACGAGCAGGGTGGAATCCGCGTGGCCGGGCCGGGGCCGGGTGCGCGAGACGAACACGGCGCTGAAGGGGTCGCCGGTGGAGGCGGCCAGGGGCTCGGGCTGGGAGCCGTTGACCCGCAGCTCGCAACGCGAGAGGAAGCGGGTGTCCCGGAAGAAGAGACCCTGGGGCGAGCCGGCCAGCATGTCGCCGGAGCGTCCGCAGATGGAGAAGGTGGCCCCCTCGACCAGGGTGACCGTGCCCTCCACGTGCCCAAGAGACACGGACTCGCCCTCGAACCCCCACGCGTCGGCCACCGATGGAAACGATACGACTACGGGCCCCTCCGCACCCGCGGGACCGGCGCGAGGGTCCCAGGACGCTCGCAGGACCGGCGCCCGGACGCCGCCCCCGATATTTCTCCTACGCCGATAGTGGTAATAGACTTGACCCCGTGGGCGCACCCGAGACCCCGCTCTTCGAGCTCCAGGACCTCCACGTGGCCGTGGCCGGGGTGGACATAGTGCGCGGCGTGGACCTGGCCGTGCGCCGGGGAGAGGTGCACGCCCTCATGGGCCCCAACGGCTCGGGCAAGTCGACCCTGGCCAACGCCATCCTGGGCAACCCCGACTTCCAGGTCACCCGGGGTCGCATCCTGTTCAAGGGCGAGGACGTCACCGCCTGGCCCACCGACGTCCGGGGCAAGGCCGGCATGTTCCTCGCCTTCCAGTACCCGGAGGAGATCCCCGGCGTGCCCGTGGTCCAGTTCCTGCGTCAGGCCCTGTCCGCCCGCAAGGGCATCGATCTGTCGGTGCTGGAGCTCAGGGTGACGATCATGGAATGGATGGCCCGGCTGGGCATGGACCCGTCCTTCGGGGACCGCTACCTCAACGAGGGCTTCTCGGGCGGGGAGAAGAAGCGCAACGAGATCCTGCAGATGGCCATCCTCGAGCCCGAGGTGGCCGTCCTCGACGAGACCGACTCGGGCCTCGACATCGACGCCCTGAGGATCGTGGCCCGCGGCATCCAGGAGGTGCGCTCTGCCCGGCCCGAGCTGGGGGTGCTCCTCATCACCCACTACCAGCGCATCCTGGACGAGCTGACGCCCGACCGGGTGCACATCCTGATCGACGGGCGGATCGTGGACAGCGGCGGCCCCGAGCTGGCCCGGCGGCTGGAGGAGGAGGGTTACCAGTCATGGCGGAGCTGACCGCCGCGGCATCCGTGCCTCCGGGCCGGGCCCAGCCTCAGGCCCAGGGGTCGGCCCTGCCCCGGCTCGACGTGGCGACCGTCCGGAAGGACTTCCCCATCCTGGAACGCCGGGTGAACGGGCACCGCCTCGTGTACCTCGACTCGGCCTCGTCCTCCCAGAAACCCCGTGCCGTGCTCGACGCCATGGAGCACTACTACGAGACGACCCACGCCAACGTGCACCGGGGGGTCTACACCATCGCCGAGGAGGCGACCGCCCTCTTCGAGGAGGCGCGGGCCAAGGTGGCCCGCTTCATCGGCGCTCCCGACGTGAGCGAGGTGGTGTTCGCCAAGAACGTCACCGAGGCGATCAATCTCGTCGCCCAGACCTGGGGCCGGCGTCACCTCGGGCAGGGAGACGCCGTGCTGCTCACCCACATGGAGCACCACGCCAACATCGTTCCCTGGCACATGCTTTCGGCCGAGCGCGGCTTCGAGGTGCGCTGGCTGCCGATCACCGACGATGGTCACCTGATCCTCGACGACCTCGACCGCCTCCTGGAGGGCGTGAAGCTCGTCTCGCTCACCGCCATCTCCAACGTGCTGGGCACCGCCAATCCCGTCCGGCGGGTTGCTGACGCGGCCCATGCCGCCGGCGCGCTGGTACTGGCCGACGCGGCCCAGCACGTCCCCCATGTCCGCACCCGGGTAGCGGACATGGCCTGCGACTTCCTCGGCTTCACCGGCCACAAGATGCTGGGCCCGACGGGCATCGGCTGCCTGTGGGCCCGGCGCTCGCTGCTGGAGGAGATGCCCCCGTTCCTGGGCGGCGGCGAGATGATCCGGGACGTCCGCCTGGACGGATTCGAGCCCACCGAGGTGCCCTGGAAGTTCGAGGCCGGCACCCCGCCCATCGCCGAGGCGGTGGGGCTGGGGGCGGCCGTCGACTACCTGGAGGCCCTGGGGATGGATGCGGTCCGGGCCCACGAGATCGAGCTCACCGGCTACGCCATGCGCGTCCTGCGCGAGCGTCACGGGGACGCCATCCAGATCCACGGCCCCGCCGATCCGCGCGACCGGGGCGGAGTGATCTCCTTCTGCTACAAGGACATCCATCCCCACGATCTTTCGCAGGTCCTCGACCAGCACGGCGTGTGCGTCCGCGCTTCCCACCACTGCGCCAAGCCCCTGATGCGCCGGCTCGGTGTCGCCGCCACCGCCCGGGCCTCGGTCTACGTCTACAACGACGAGTCCGACATCGACGTGCTGGCCGAGGCCCTGGCCGAAGCCGACGCCCTGCTGGGCTGACAACGACAACCCAGAGCGAGGAGCTACCCCGAATGCCCGGCCTCGAGGACCTCTACCGGGAGATCATCCTGGACCACTACCGCAACCCCCGAAACCGGGGGGAGTTGCCCTCTCCCCCGGCGCGCCGGGTGGAGGGGTTCAACCCGCTGTGCGGCGACGAGATCGTGGTCTACCTGCTCATCGAGGCCGGCAAGGTAACCGACCTGCGCATCGCGGGGCAGGGCTGCTCCATCAGCCAGTCGTCCGCCTCGATGATGTCGTCGGCCGTGAAGGGCAAGACGGTGGAGGAGGCGCACGCCCTGATCCGCGCCTTCAAGTCGATGATGTCGATCCACGAGGCCAGGCTCGACCAGACCGCCGCGGAGGAAGCAGCCGGCGCCGAGCCGGAGGTCAAGCTGGGCGACCTGGAGGCCCTTCAGGGCGTCGTGAAGTTCCCCGTCCGCATCAAGTGCGCGACGCTCTCCTGGAACACCCTGGCCCAGGCCCTCGACGGATCGGCCTGACCACGGGCCCTCGGACGAAGAGCAATGAACGCAGCTGGGGCTGGGGACCCCGGCTGCAGAGCGATGAGCCCTCGGGCGAAGAGCAATGAATAGGGAGGCGAGATGAGGGTCGTCGTCGACTTCGATCGGTGCCAGAGCAACGCGGTGTGCATGGGCATCGCCCCCGACATCTTCGAGGTCCGCGACGACGGCTTCCTCTACATACTCCAGGAGAACCCGCCCGAGTCGTCGAGGTCCAAGGTCGACGAGGCGGTGCGCTCCTGCCCGACGCAGGCCATCTCCGTCGAGGAGGGATGAGGGCTGGCTTTCGGTCACATCGCGGTGGTCGGGGCCTCCCTGGCCGGCGCCCGTGCCGCTGAGGCGCTGCGCCGCGAGGGCTTCGACGGCCCCATAACCCTGATCGGGGCCGAGCCCCACCTCCCCTACACCCGTCCTCCCCTGTCCAAGCAGTACCTGGAGGGGACCTGGGGCCGCGACCGCCTCGAGCTGAAGGCCCCTGCCCCGGGCCCGGGGACGGGAGTCGACTTCCGGCTCGGCACCAGGGCCGTTGGGCTGGACGTGGCCCGGCGCCGGGTCCGGGTGTCGGGCCCGGACGGCGCCGGTGAGGTCGGCTTCGACGGCCTGGTCGTCGCCACCGGATGCCACCCGAGGACGTTCCCGGGAGCCGGGGACCTCGACGGCGTCTTCACCCTGCGCACCGTGGACGACTGCGACCGCCTGAAGGCCGCCCTGGACGGCGGGCCCCGGGTGGCGGTGATCGGTGCCGGGTTCATCGGCTCCGAGGTGGCTGGCACCTGCCGCAAGCGGGGTCTGGACGTGACGGTCATAGAGGCCCTGCCCGTGCCCCTGGCCGGGGCCCTGGGCGAGGGGATGGGCCACGTCCTCGCCGGGGTGCATCGCGACCACGGCACCGGCCTCCGCCTCGGCGTGGGCGTCGAGGGCTTCGTCCCCGGCCCCCGGGCCGGAGACCGCCACCGGGTCGCGGGCGTGCGCCTGGCCGACGAATCGGTGGTCGAGGCCGACGTGGTGGTCGTCGGCGTCGGCGTGGTCCCGACCACGGGCTGGCTGGACGGCTCCGGCCTGGCTGTCGACAACGGCCTGGTCTGCGACGCGGCGTGCTTCGTGCGGGCCGAGGGAGGTGGGCCCGGTCCCGGGTTCGTGGTCGCGGCCGGCGACGTCGCCCGCTGGCACAACCCCCTCTTCGGCGAGGACATGCGGGTGGAGCACTGGACCAACGCCGTCGAGCAGGCCGAGGCCGCGGCCCGCAACCTGCTCAGGGGCCCGGGCCGCGCCGAGCCCTTCGCTCCTCCCACCTACTTCTGGTCCGATCAGTACGACGTCAAGATCCAGTACGTCGGCCGCGCCCGTCCCGGCGACCGCATGGTTCTGGCCGAGGGCAGCATCGACGAGCGGAGATTCGTGGCCGTCTACGTCCGGGGCGAACGGGTGGTGGCCGCGCTGGCCCTGAACCGCCCGGCCCGGATCGTCGCCTGGCAGCAACGGGTGGCGTCCCGCTCCTCCTGGAACCCCGACCTGGACTGACGGTTGTGGCGGGTCAGCCTCGGGCCGTCACGTGCTCCCGGACGAGACCGGCCAGCTCGGCCGGCTTCTCCAGGGACATGAGATGGCCCGCCCCAGGGACGTCGACCAGGCGGGCGCCGGGGATCCGGGCCGCGTAGGTCTCGGCGTGGGCCCGAGGGATGAGGCGGTCCTGGGCCCCGTGCACGACCAGCGTGGGGGCGCTGACCCGGTGGAGCCGGCGCACGAGCTTGGGGTTGTGGAGGTAGGGGTTCCACGCCACCTTGGCCGTGGCCGCCAGCGACTGGAGCATGGGCCGCATGAGCTCGAAGGGCGGCTCCACCTTCAGGTTGGCCATCTCGCTCATCTGGTCGGCGGCGACCACGAAGGGGTGCGACTCGTCGGCGAACAGGTCGCGTGCCAGCTCGTTCGGCGGCCTCCCGAAGATCTCCCCCACCGGGGCACCCTCGATGTACAGGCCGGCGGGATTCACGAGCACCAGGCTCCCCACCTTCTCCGGGTTCCTGGTGGCCAGCTCGGCGGCCATCCAGCCACCGAGCGACGTCCCGAACACGGCGGGGGCGGCCAGGCCGAGCTGGTCCCACACGTCGAGCAGGTGGAAGGCGGCGTCCTCGATGTCGTCGATCTCGTCCATCCCCTCCGACTCGCCGAAGCCGGGGAACATGGGGGCGATCACGTCGAAGGAGTCCGCCAGCTCCTCCAGCAGCGGTGTCGCCGCGGCCTCGCCCGCGGCGGAGTGGAGATAGACCAGCGCCTCGCCCTGGCCGCCGCGCCAGACCTGGATCTTTCCGACCGCGCTGGAGATCCTCTCGTCGCTGAGGGGCTTGGGGCTCACGCCACGGCCGCCTGCTCCCGGAGGACCTTGTCGCCCTCGGGGAACTCCTTCCTGAGCCGGGGCATGACCTCTCGGGCGAAGAGCTCGAGGCTGCGCCGGGTCGGCTCGGCCGGCAGGGTCCCCAGCTGGAACAGGCCGAGGAGGTTCCCCGTCCCCAACCGGTGCAGGTTCTCCACCAGGCGCTCGTAGACCGTGTCGGACGAGCCCACGATGGCGTACTGGCCCTCCACGACCTGATCCCACGTCTCCAGGTTGATGGCGAAGGTGTTGAACCCCTTGAGCATGCTCTCGTAGGAACGCAGCGTGGTGTAGCCGGGAGGAGAGACGTTGATGCCCGGGAGCAGGCGCTTGACGAAGTAGAAGAAGTGCTCCTCGTACTCCCGGCGGGCCTGCTCATCGCTCTCGGCCACGTAGATCGGCTCCAGCCAGCCCATCTGCATGGGATCGGCCTGGTAGCCCTCCTTCTCGCAGGCCTCGCGGAACATTCGGAAGGTGCGCTCGAACACGTTGACGTGGAAGTAGGGGATGCCCATGTAGGCGTAGTGGTGGCGGGCGACGAACTCCATCGTCTCCAGCGAGCCGACGCCGGGTATCCAGATCTCGGGGTGGGGCTTCTGCACGGGCTTGGGCCATGTGTTCAGGTAGCGGAGCTTGTAGTGCTTGCCGATGTGCTCGGTCGGACCGTCGCTCGTCCAGGCCTCGAGGACGATGTCGTGGCACTCGTAGAAGCGCTCGCGGGCCTGGGCCGGGTTCATGGAGAACGAGTAGTACTCGGGGCCGCCCCCAACGACGAAGCCGGCGATGAGACGTCCCCCGCTGATGCAGTCGATCATGGCGAACTCCTCGGCCACCCGGGTCGGCGGGTTGTACAGCGGCAGGGCGTTCCCTACGACGGCGATCTTCACCCGCGAGGTCTGGCGGGCCAAGATGGAGGCCATCAGGTTGGGGGAGGGCATCAGCCCGTAGGCGTTCTGGTGGTGCTCGTTGACGCATACCCCGTCGAAGCCCAGCTCCTCCGCGTAGATCAGCTCGTCCAGGTAGCGGTTGTAGACCTGGTGGCCCACCTCGGGGTCGAACAGCGCGTTGGGGCAGGTGATCCAGGCCGGTCCGTCATAGTCGGGCGGCAGCGCCGGATAGGGCATGAGGTGGAAGCTGAAGAAGCGCATGCGGCTCCCCCTTCTGGATCGGGCCGGGGCCCGGGCGTCTGCGGCCGAACCGGGCTGTTGCGCCCGGGGACGGGCGCTGATCGTAACCTGACCGCCCGGTCAATTTCACCGCTCAGGCGCCGCCGTCATACTGGTGGCCCCCCTCGACCACGCGGACGGCGCACAGGATGACTCGGCTGGGCCTGGTAGCAGGAGCGGGCGCCGTCTTGCTCGCGGCGGCCTCCGCCGGAATAGTCGCCACCACGGTGAGCGGGCGCTCCACCCCCAGGCAGCTCAACTCCGTCCTCGCTCCCCGGCCCCCGACCTCGGGCCCGGCCACGGCTCCGCACTCACCCGATCCGCAGACCAGTCCCTCCACCGCGGCCCAGGTGGCCCATGCGCCCGGTCTCGGTATGGGCGACCAGGGCGCGACCGTGACCACGGTCCAGCAGCGCCTGGCCGAGCTCCACTACGACGTCGGAAGCGTCGACGGCCAGTTCGGCCCGGGCACCGAACAGGGTGTCCTGGCCTTCCAGAAGGTCATGGGCCTGGCTCGCACGGGAAGGGCGACCGACGACGTGGTCGCCGCGCTGGCCGGCGCAGGCCCGCCCCCGGCCCTCGTTCCCGGTGGTGGCGCCGACCGGGTCGAGATCGACCTGCCCCGCCAGGTGCTGTTCCTCTACCGGGGCGGCTCCCTAGCCCGGGTGATCATGATCTCGAGCGGGTCGGGGCGGCACTACTGCGAGAAGGGGCTGTGCGGCGACGCCCTGACCCCCGGCGGCTCCTACCACGTCGGGACCAAGATCAGGGGGCTCCACATCAGCCCCCTCGGTCAGCTGTGGAACCCGCTGTTCTTCAACGGGGGGATCGCCATACACGGGTCTCCGTCCGTTCCCACCTATCCCGCCTCGCACGGCTGCGTTCGCATCCCCATGTCCGACTCGGAGTGGTTCTTCGAACAGGTCTCGAGCGGCACGCCCGTCTACGTGGTGGGAGGCCCCCGCGCTCCCGTTCCCTTCAACACGCCGGCCCCCGCGGCCCCGGCGACCGGCTCCCAGGCCGGACCCAGCACTCCTACGACCGCCCCCCCGGCGCCGACGACCACGGCCCGGCCGAACACCACCACGACCTCGACACCGCCCAGCTCGACCACCAGCTCGACCTCGCCCCACTGAGGCAACGGCCCGGCCCGGGGTCGTCAGGCCAGAGGGTCTGCGTACGGGTCGGCGATGCGGGGCTCGACGGGGGCGGGCGCGTCCTCCTCCGAGTCCCCGCCGTACGCGGCGTAGCCGGTGCGCTCGAGCTCCTGGGCCAGCTCCGGGCCTCCGGTGGCGACGATCCGCCCACCGGTGAGGACGTGGACCACGTCGGGGCGGAGCTCGTGGAGGAGGCGGCTGTAGTGGGTGATGGCCAGCACCCCCAGGTCGTGCTCGGAGGTGGCCGCCTCGATGCGGCGAGCGACGGCCCGCAGCGCGTCGATGTCGAGGCCGGAGTCGATCTCGTCCAGCACGGCGAACTTCGGCCGGAGAACCCCCAGCTGCAGCGTCTCGTTGCGCTTCCTCTCGCCCCCTGAGAGGTCGACGTTGAGGGGCCGGGTGAGGAAGCGCTCGTCGAATCCGATGCCGCGAGCCTCGGCCGCGACCAGCTCGTGCACCTCCCCGCGGTCGCGGCCCAGGGCGGCCAGGGCCTCCCCCAGGGCGTCCTCCAGGCTGACCCCGGGAACTTCGATCGGGTACTGCATGGCCAGGAAGAGCCCGGCCTGGGCCCGCCTCCAGGTGGGCAGGCCGAGCAGTTCCTGGCCGTCGATGGTGACGCTCCCGCCCTGCACCTCGTAGTCCGACCGGCCCATGAGCGCGTGGGAGAGCGTGCTCTTCCCCGATCCGTTGGGCCCCATCACGGCGTGGACCTCTCCGCTGCGCACCTCCAGGTCGATCGACCTGAGGATCTCCTTGCCCGGGATCGATGCCCGCAGCCCGCTGATGCGCAGCACGCTGGTCACGGAACAACCACCATCACGTCGTCGCCCTCCACCCGCACCTCGTAGACGGGCACGGGCTTGGTGGCCGGCAGGGTGCAGGGCTCACCGCTGACCAGGGAGAAGGTGCTGCCGTGCTTCCAGCACTCTATCTCCAGCTGGTCGGGGTAGAGCTCTCCCTCCGACAGGGAGAAGTCGGCGTGGCTGCAGCGGTCGCCCATGGCGTAGAAGTCGTCCCCCACCCTGATCAGGGCGATGCGGTGCGGGCCCACGTCGAAGCGCCGGGCCGAGTCGGGCTCGATGTCCCCCACCGAGCACAGGCGCACGACCTCACCCTGGCGTCGCATGGGAGAGCTCATGGGGCGTCCCCCAGCTCGGTGTGGGCCAGCTTGGCCGCCACCGCCTTCCTGAGCACGCTCTCCACCCCGCGCACGGGAGTCCGGCTCAGGATGTCCTCGAAGAATCCCAGCACGATGAGCCGGGCGGCCACGCCACGGGGGATCCCGCGGCTCTCCAGGTAGTAACGCTGCTCCTCGTCTATGGGTCCCACCGCCGAGGCGTGGCTGCAGGAGAGGTCGTTCTCGTCGATCTCCAGGTTGGGTACGGAGTTGGCGTGGGCCCCCTCCGAGAGCACGAGGTTCCTGTTGGTCTGGAAGGCGTTCGTGCCCGCCGCCCCCTTCCTGACCCGGATGAGACCGGTGTACACGGAGCGGGCCAGGTCCTCCACCGCGCCCTTGAACAGCAGGTCGCTGGTCGTCTTGGGGGCGACGTGGTCCTGCATGGTCCGAAAGTCGTGCATCTGCTCGCCGTCACCGAAGTAGGCGGCCAGCAGGTTGCTGGTGCCACCCCGACCGACCAGGCGGGAATCGGTGCGCACCCGGGCGTACTCGCCCCCGAAGGCGGCCGTGAAGGAGGACAGGGTGGCCTCCTGCCCCACCCGGCTGGCCTGGTAGCCGATGTACCAGGTCTCCGGGCTCACATCCTGCACGGCCACGTAGGAGACGTTGGCGGCGTCGGCCACCTCGAGGTCGGCGACGGGCACGACCAGCCCGGGGACCTGGGAGGAGCAGACCTGCTCGACCACCGAGACCTGGCTGGCCTCGGAGGCCCTCACGGCCGTGCGCGGGAAGATGGCCCCGGCCTCGACGTCGGCCCAGTGCAGGACCAGGATGGGGCGCTCCACGGCCACCCCGGGCGGCACCCGCACCAGCACGGGATCCGCGGCGAAGGCGGTCGCCAGCTCGACGTAGGCGTCCGGCGCGGGCTCGGAGGCCTCGGCCAGCAGCTCGGCTCCGTCAGGTACCTCCGTCACCGAGCCGACGACTACGCCGCGCTCGGAGAGCTTGGCGTCGAGCTCGGTGTGAACCACGCGGCCGTTGCGGGAGACGACCAGTCCGGCCCGGGGCCCGACCGCGTCGAGCAGCGCCTGCAGGGGCGCGGGGAGAGGGTCGAGCGGGACCGGGTCACCGGGGGCGGGGCTGTACCGTTCGAGGTCGAGCTCGTCGATGCGGCTGTAGCGCCAGACCTCCTCCGCCTCGGTGGGGAGCTCGGAGGCCTGGAAGCGCTCGAAGGCGGCCCGCCGCGGGTCGCGGAGCCATCCTGGCCCGGGTAGGGCCGTCGCGGCTTCGACGGTGAACTGGCTCAGCTGTGACCTCGCTCCTGTTGATCTGGTAGGTCGCTTCCGCCGGTCGCGACAGGGGGGCCCGCAACCGGCCCCCACCTCATGCTAATGCCGAGCCCGCGCTCCTCCGACCGAGCGGGTCAGAGGGTGAAGTTGCCCTGGGCCGACGACGTCACCCCGCCCCCGACCCGCACCGCCCCCTCCTCGGCGTGCACCCGGATGCGGCACGGGCGGCCGATCTCGTCGCCCTGGCGCACCACCACGTCGGCCGAGGTGCCCCACAGGCGCCGGGCCAGGATCCCGATGGGACCGGCGGCGCTGCCCGTGCCGGGATCCTCGGCGACCCCCCACCCGGGGACGAAGTAGCGGGCGTGGAGGGTGCCGTCGTCGATGCGCCGCACCGGCGCCAGACCACCGCCGCCCAGGCGCCGGGTCACGGCCTCCACCGCGGCGGGATCGGGGTGGAGGCCCTCGAGCGGCGCGCTGGTGGGCACGAGCAGGTGGGCGATGCCGCCGGCCCGGGCCAGGTAAGCACCGTCCACGCCGGGGAGGCCCAGGGCTCGGGCCACGCCGTCGTCGTCCACCCGCTCCAGCTCGGGGTCGGGCTGGGTCATGACGGCTCCGTCGCTGTCCGCCTCGACGGTGACGGTCGCTCCCTGGGTGTGCTGGGTCCACGTGCCCGGGCCCAGGACCCAGGCCGTGCCCAGCGAGGGGTGGCCGGCGAAGGGCAGCTCCACCGACGGGGTGAAGATCCGCATCTCGTACTCGCCCTTGGCGATCACGACTGGAAAGGTCGTCTCGCTGAGGTTGACCTCCCGGGCGATGGCGGACATCACCGGCTCGGGGCAGGGGTCGAGCACCACGCACAGGGCGTTGCCGGCCAGGGGCCTGTCGCTGAAGACGTCGACCACCCGGTAGCGCAGTTCGATGGTCACCGCGGCAGGGTATGCCGCGGAGCGCGCAGCACCCCGGGGCGGGCCCGGGCGCGCGGCTCGGCCTACCATCGCCGCCATGACGAGCTCCGATGTCTTCTCCGTCGAGGTGGAGGGCGGCGTGGCCACGCTGTGGCTCGACCGTCCCGCCCAGCGCAACGCCATGGGGGCGGCCTTCTGGTCGGACCTACCCGTGCTCATGCGGGACCTGGGCGACGACGGCGACGTGCGGGCCGTCGTCCTGGCGGCCAAGGGCCCCCACTTCACCGTCGGGCTGGACCTGAAGTGGGCCGGTCTCGGTGGCGCCGTGGGCGGGGGCGACGGCGAACACGGGGGATCGCAGGCCGCCCGGTCCTGGCACGGCTACCGCAACGTGCGCCGCATGCAGAGCGCGATCAGCTCGGTCGCCGACTGTCCCAAGCCGGTGATCGCCGCCGTGCACGGGTACTGCATCGGCGGGGGCATCGACCTCATCACCGCCTGCGACATCCGCCTGGCCGCGACCGACGCCGTGTTCTCGGTGCGGGAGACCCGCATCGCCATAGTGGCCGACGTGGGGACGCTCCAGCGTCTGCCCCGCATCATCCCCAGCGGCCACGTGGCCGAGCTGGCCTTCACGGGCAAGGACGTCGGGGCCGAGCGCGCCCACCAGATGGGGCTGGTCAACGACGTCTTCCCCGACGCCGAGGCGGTGGTCAAGGCCGCCCGCGAGATGGCGGCCGAGATCGCGGCCAACTCCCCGCTGACGGTGCAGGGGGTCAAGGCCGTCCTGCGGGCGTCGGCCGACCGCACGGTGGAGGAGGGCCTGGACTACGTCGCCGCGTGGAACATGGCCTACCTCCAGTCCGACGACCTCAAGGAGGCGGTGGCCGCCTTCCTGGAGAAGCGACCGCCCGTGTTCCGGGGCGAGTGACCAGCGGGCGAGAGAGCCGCCGAGCCTGCGCCGGCGAGGTCAGCGGCGGCGGGGCATAACCCGGCGCCACCACGGGAGGGTGGCCCGCTCCTGTTTCCTCTCCACCTCGTCGGCGATCTCGGGGCCCACCGCGTTCACCACGTCCTCGGCATCGTCGAGCAGCTCGGCCACCTCGGCCGCGGGGACGTCGGGCTCGTCCTCGATCGCCGGGGAGACGAGGCTCCCGTGGGTCCAGCCCACATCGGCTAGGCGCTTCTCGTAGGCCGGGCAGTCGTCGGGGCAGCGCCAGGGCGCCTCGGGCGCCAGGTCGAGCACGCAGAACCGAGCCGTCTCCCCCGAGTCATAGGTCCGACTCTGGAAGTGCTTGCAGTCCTCCCGCATGGGCATGACCGCATTCTCGCGCGGGGTCGCCGTCGCTCCGGGCCGCGCCTACTGGGTGGTGAAGCTCGTCTGGCAGGTGGCGGTCCCGGCACCGACGCTCACGTCGACGACGACGGTGAAGCCGCGTGGCGCCTGGGTGCGATCGAAGGTCACCTGGACCGAGGCTGACCCCCTGGCGTCGGTGGTGGCGCTGGTGGTGGTGGGCCTGGTCGCGTAGCGGGCGGTCGCCGTCACCTGGGCCCGGGCCAGGTTGGAGCTCACCTGGACGGTGTCCGTTCCTGTCGCGGTGCCCCTGGGCCCCTGGGGAACCGACCGCGTCGTCGTGGTCCGGGGTGGGGTTGTGGTCGGCGCCTCGGTGGTCGTCGTGGACGGCCGCGTGGTCGTCGTGGTCGAAGACGATGTCGTCGTGGTCGAGGACGTCGATGTGGTCGGGGACGTCGTGCTCGTGCTCAATGCAATCACGGGCAGGGTCGTATCGGTGGTCTCCGAGCTCGACGACGTCGTCGAGGAGGCCGAGGCCGCACCCCGTCCCTGGTGGGCGGCGTCGCTGATCCCCAGGACGGCGGCGGCGACGACGACCAGTGAGACCGCGGCCGCCAGCGCCAGTCGCAGCCATTGGGGCAACGCCCGCCACTGCTGCCCGAACCCGCCCCCGTCACTTCCCGCGCTCTGCATGTTCCCCGGTCCAGGATGCCAGGCCGCCGTTCCCGTGAGCCGTCATCTCCACCTCTACGCCAGGAACAGGGCGAGGCCGGCCGCCCCGGCGAGGAGGCTGGCGCCCAGGTTGGCGAGCGTGTAGCGGGCCCCGCTCCCCGCTCCACCCTCCTCGGCCAGCCTGATCGCCTCCCAGGAGGCCGTGCTCCACGTGGTCAGCCCCCCGCAGAACCCGGCACCCACGATGGCACGGACGTGGGCCGACCCCGCACCGCCGAGGACCCACCCGGCCACGACCCCCAGGATGAGCGATCCCGCCACGTTGACCGTGAGCGTGCCGAAGGGAAACAGCCCCGACGTCCGCTCCTGGACGGCGCCGTCCACCAGGTAGCGGGCCACCGCGCCGACCCCTCCGGCCAGGCCCACCGCTAAGGCGAGGCCCACCGCATCCGTTCGGGGTCGAGGACACGGGCCAGGGTGATCCCCAGCCACGCCAGGGCCAGCCCCGCCCCCACGGTGCCGGCCACGTAGGCCGCGGCCACCCCCGGGTGACCGTCGCGGAGGAGTAGGTCGGTCTCCACCGCGAAGGTCGACATCGTCGTCCAGGCGCCCAGCACGCCCACGCAGAAGAAGGAGCGGGCGAGGTGCTCCGGCCCCCAACGCTCGAGCACCATCGTGAGCACCAGGCCGAGGAGGAAGGAGCCCGAGGCGTTGACCGCGAAGGTGGACCAGGGCAGGCCTGCGCTGCGGGCAGGCCAGGCCAGAGCCAGCTCGTAACGGCCCAGGGAGCCCAGGAAGCCTCCGGCGCCGATGGCGGTGATCACGGCGTGCTGGCGGCCACGCCTGACGTGGGGTACGCGGTGATGTGTGGCTGAGGGTCCGGCGGGATCGTCGGGGGCGAGGTCGGGGTCGATCGGCAGCCGGTGGTCGTGGTGGTGCCGGGGACGCGGTAGACCGTTGCCCATGGCCCTCGAAGGTACTTACGAGCCCAGTGCGTGGGAGCGGATCGCCGACCAGGTGCAGCTGTACGAGCAGACGGGTGGCAGGGAAGGCGGCGAACTCCAGGGCAAACCGTGCGTCATACTCTGGACCAGAGGCCGCCACACCGGCGCCGTGCGCAAGTCCCCGCTCATGCGCGTGCGCGACGGCGACCGTTACGCGGTGGTCGCATCCCTGGGTGGGGCGCCGAAGCACCCTGTCTGGTACCTCAACCTCCTGGCCGATCCCCGGGTCAGCCTCCAGGACGCTGACGAGCTGCGCGACTACGTCGCCCGCCCGGCGGCGGGCGCCGAGAGACGGCAGTGGTGGTCGAAGGCCACCGAAGCGTGGCCCGACTACGACACCTACCAGGCGCGGACCGAGCGCGAGATCCCGGTGGTGATCCTGGAGCCGGTGAGCTGACGGGCCGGCGTCCCGTCACGGGCCCGGTCGACCGTCAGCCGGGGATGATGTTGTGCACCGGCTCCACCATGGGCTCGCCGATATCGATGCCGGACTCCTGGAGAATCGGCATCAGCGTGGCACCGAACTTGTCGAAGTCCGCCTGGGACTCCCAGATGTCGAACACCTGCAAGCCGTCACCTGCGCCGAAGCAGATGTGGTACAGCCGGCCCTTGGGTTTGCCCGCGCCCGCCTTGTCCAGCCGCTTGATCGTGTCGTCGTACTGGGCCGCGCTCATCGAGGCCGGACGGAAGTAGATACCCAGAGCCATGTGTGCCTCCTCGCCGTGTTCGTCCGATCGTACCGGCTGGGGTGTGCACGCAGCTCCGCCGCCCGACAGCTCACCTCCCGCGTACCGGGCCCTCTTTTGACGCATCCGTCGGGGGCTCGTTAGCGTCTGCCCAGGAGCCCGGAGGGACGGGCGGCTGGGGGAGCAGTGAGACATCGGACGTTCCGGCTCGTCGGCGTGGTCGCCACCGCCGTCGTCCTGTTGGCCTGCGGTGTGACCGTCGGCATCCGCGCCGCGGTCGCGCCCGCCGCCGAGCTCCCCCCGACTCCCGACCTGCCCTGCGGTCCCGGGGACACGCCCGAGACGATCCAGGGCCGGGTTCCCCTGGCCGACTACAACTCGGGCCGGGCCGCCCTGGGCTACACGTGCAACGCCTCCCAGGTGAGCCACGTGGGCTCGAGCGGGCGGGGCGGGGGGTCGAGCGGGGGCTACCGGGTGTTCCGGTACGTCGACGGCGCCGGCCACGCCTGCGCCTACTACGACACCACACTGCTCTTCCCGGCCAACGCCTACGCGGCGGGAACGGGCCTGACCGGGGTGTGGGCCCTGGACATGGCCGATCCCGCCCATCCCGTGCACACGGCGACGCTGTCCACCCCGGCCATGCAGTCCCCGCACGAGTCCCTGAGCATCAACGTCAAGCGAGGCCTGCTCGGCGCGGTGATGGGCAACCCCCTCTACCACCCGGGCCAGTTCGACCTCTACGACCTGACCGGGGACTGCCGCCATCCGCTCCTCAAGGCCACCCTGCCCATGGGCGTTCTCGGCCACGAGGGCTCCTTCGCCCCCGACGGGAACACCTATTACGCCAGCTCGCTCTACGGGCACACGCTCACGGCCATCGACGTCTCCAACCCCCTGCTGCCCACGATCCTGTGGACGTCGCTCAACTGGAACGTCCACGGCTTGAACGTGAGCGACGACGGCAAGACGCTGTACTTCGCCGACCTGGCCAGGAACGGCTTGGACAACGTGGCTGCGGCGGGAACCGACTCCAGGGGCCTCACCATTCTCGACGTGAGCCAGATCCAGTCCCGCGCCGCCAACCCCCAGGTCACGGTGATCAGCCACCTGACCTGGCCCGAGGTGAGCACCCCCCAGACCGACCTGCCCGTGACCATCGCCGGCCACCCCTATCTGGTGGAGGTGGACGAGTTCGCCGACGCCGACAACGTGGGTGCGGCCCGGCTCATCGACGTCGCCGACGTCAAGGCGCCCAAGGTCGTCTCCAACATGCGGCTGGCCGTGAACAACCCCAGCCATCGCAACGACGGATCGCAGCAGAACGACCCGAACGCCACCAGCGGGCTGCAGGGCTACGCCGGGCACTATTGCGGCGTCCCCCAGCAGGTCGATCCGGGCATAGTGGCCTGCTCGTTCATCCTCTCCGGCCTCCGCGTCTTCGACATCCGCGATCCCCTCAACCCCAAGGAGATCGCCTACTTCAACCAGCCCTCCACCACCACCAGCGCGGCCCAGGGACCGCAGGGCGCCTACGCCATGTCCCAGCCCGCCTTCGACACGGCCAGGCGCCAGATCTGGTACTCGGATGGCAACAGCGGGTTCTACGTCGTCCAGCTGAACAACGGCGTGTGGCCCTAGACGGCCGCTGACCGTGAACGCCGCCCAGGATCACCCCGACATCGCCTTCATCTGTGCCATGCCCATGGAGCTACGGCCCCTGGTCCGCAAGCTCTCGCTGCGCAGGACGCAGATCGGCCCCGTCGTCGTCCACCGGGGAAGCCTGGGACGCCTCGACGTGGTCGCCACGGTGACGGGGATGGGGACCAGGCTGGCCAGGCGGGGCACCGAGCGCCTGCTCGACGCGGTCGGGGTCGACAAGGTCGTCGTGGTGGGCATCACGGGCGCGGTGGACGACGTGACCCCCATCGGCACACTGGTCCTGCCCGAGGTCGTGGTCGACGCGGCGACAGGCGCCGAGTACCGGCCTTCCGCCGTTGGTCCGGGCACGGCCAAGGGGAAGATGTGGACCGGTGACGAGCTGCTCACCGACGTGGACGTGATCGCCGGGCTGCGGGCGCGGGGAGTCGTCTCCCTGGACATGGAGACGGCGGCCATCGCCGAGGTGTGCCAGGGGCGGGGCATCCCCTGGTCGGTCTTCCGGGTCATCAGCGACCGGGCCACGGACGGGAGCGTCGACCAGGAGGTCTTCCACCTCAGCCACCAGGACGGCACGCCCAACTGGGCCGCCGTGGGCCGGTACTTCCTCACCCACCCGGGACGGATCCCGCGCATGGCCAGGCTGGCCAAGGGCGCCCGCTTGGCCACAGAGGCGGCGGCCGACGCCGCCATCCGCGCCTGCGCGGCGTAAGTCGCACACACCGCCCTCCACGTAGAACCACGCGTCTCGGGTGGCCCGTAGGCTCCCGGGCATGCGCCGGTCCCCCACCATGCACTGGCCCGTCGCCATCCCCTTCATGGTGGCCATCGTGGTCATGCTGGTGCTGGTCGTCTCCCTGCTCGAGGTGGGCGCCGTCACCTACGCCTACGAGCGCCTGGGTCTCGACCGGAACTGGGCCTACGGCCTGCTCATGGCCTCGATCCTGGGCAGCGGCGTGAACGTCCCGGTGACGCGGCGGCACGGCGACCCCCGGGTGCTGCCGGCCGTGGTGCGGCACTACGGCGTCTCCTACGTGCTGCCGCCGGCAGCCAGTCCGGGAGCGACCGTGATAGCGGTCAACGTGGGGGGAGCCATCGTCCCCGCTGCCCTGTCCGCCTACCTCTTCGTCCACGACGGGCTCGGCCTCCGCTGCCTGGTGGCCCTGGCCATCGTCACCGTTCTCGTCAACCGCCTGGCCCGGCCGGTCCCGGGCCTGGGCATAGCCGTGCCCGCCCTGGCGCCGGCAGCGGTCGCCGTGCTGGCCGCCGGCCTGGTGGGAGGGAGGGCCGTGGCCGCCGTCGCCTACGTGGCCGGAACGCTGGGTTGCCTGCTCGGTGCCGACGTGCTCCACCTGGGCAAGGTCAGGGCCCTGGGCGCTCCCGTCGCCTCGATCGGCGGCGCCGGCACCTTCGACGGAGTCTTCCTCACCGGCATCGCCGCGGTGATCCTGGCCGCGGTCTGATCCGGCCTACCCGTCTCCGGCCGTGACCGCGCCGGCGACGGGCCGTACGAAGAGCTCGATGCCTGGCGTCACCGCCAGCTTCTCGGCCTCGCCCCTGGTGATCTGGACCCAGAGCTCGCCCTTCCCGTCCCTCTCGAGGTCGACCCTCACCTCGAAGCCCAGGCGGACGACGCGCTGGACGGTGGCGGCGACGGAGGATGGCTCGGGCCGGTCGAACAGCTCCAGGTCGTGGGGCCGGACCAGGACACCGTCGAGCCTGGTGACCGGTCCCAAAAATCCCATGACGAAGGCGTTGGCCGGCTTGTCGTACAGCTCGTCGGGAGTGCCGACCTGCTCGACCCGCCCGTTGTTGATGACGACGATCTCGTCCGCCACCTCCATGGCCTCCTCCTGGTCGTGGGTGACGAACACGGTGGTGACGTGGACCTCGTCGTGGAGGCGCCGCAGCCACGCCCGCAGCTCCTTGCGCACCTGGGCGTCGAGGGCGCCGAAGGGCTCGTCGAGAAGGAGCACCTCGGGCTCGACGGCCAGGGCCCGGGCCAGGGCCATGCGCTGGCGCTGGCCTCCGGAGAGCTGGGCGGGGTAGCGGTCGGCGAACTGCTCCATGTGCACCAGCTCGAGCAGCTCGTCGACCCGCCTCTTGACCGCGGCCTTCGGCTGTCTGCGGATCTCCAGGCCGAAGGCGACGTTGCCGGCGACGGTCATGTGCTTGAAGGCGGCGTAGTGCTGGAAGACGAAGCCGACGTTGCGACGCTGAGGGGGGAGGGTGGTCGAGTCCGTGCCCCCGATCTGGACCGTTCCCGCGTCGGGGGGCTCCAGTCCGGCGATGATGCGCAGGAGCGTCGACTTGCCCCCGCCCGAGGGCCCCAGCAGCGCGGTGAGCGATCCCGCGGGGATGTCGATGGACACATCGGAGAGGGCGGCGAAGGTGCCGAACCGCTTCGTCAGGTGGCTCACGGTGATCGCCATCAGCTCCCCTCCCTGGGCCGGAGGAGGTTGATGACGAGAAGGATGCCCACGGCGACGGCCGCCAGGGCGACGGCCATGGCGTAGGCGGCCGGCTGGTCGAAGTTCTGGTAGCGCTCCTCGACGAACAGCGTGGCCGTCTGGGTCTTGCCCACCAGGCGGCCGGAGACCACGGCCACCGCGCCGTACTCGCCCAGGGCCCGGGCCAGGGTGAGGACGACGCCGTAGGCGAGGGCCCAGCGGATGGCGGGGAGCGTCACCCGCCGGAAGGCTTGCGCCGCCGACGCGCCCAGGGTCCAGGCCGCCTGCTCCTGCTCGATGCCGACCTCCTCGAGCACGGGAGCCACCTCCCTCAGCACCAGAGGAAGCGAGACGAAGACGGTGGCCAGCACCATCCCGGGCAGGGCGAAGATGACCTTGACCCCGTGCTCGGCCAGCCAGGCGCCGAAGCCTGTCGTCCTGCCGTACACCAGGATCAGGGCCAGGCCGACGACGACCGGGGACACCGCCAGCGGGAGGTCGACCAGGGCGTCGAGCAGCCGCCGCCCGGGGAAACGGTGCCGCACCAGGAGCACGGCCAGACCCACCCCGGACAGGGTGTTGGCCACCACCGCGACCACGGCCACGGACCCGGTGACTTCCAGGGCGTGGCGGGCGCTGGCGCTGGTGAGCGCGTGCCACACCGGCCCGGCTCCGTTTGCGAAGGTGCGCCAGCAGATCAGCCCGAGAGGCAGGGCGAGCAGGGCCAGCAGGTAGCCGACGGCCACGGCCCGCAGGGCGCCACGGCCGCCACGGCTAGGCACGCCTCACCCCCAAGCGCTGCATGGCCTGCAGGGCCAGGAGGACGGCCAGGGCGGCCAGGAGGAGGACGGTCGACACCGCCGCGGCGGCCAGGGTGTTGTCGCTCTCGATCTGGCTGAAGATCTGCACCGACGCGACCTCGGTCTTGAACGGGAGGTTGCCCGAGATCAGCACGGTCGCCCCGAACTCGCTGATGGCCCGGGCGAAGGCGAGGGCGGTCCCGGCGGCGATGGCGGGCAGGAGGTTGGGCAGGACGATGCGGCGGAAGATCGTGAACCTCTCCGCGCCCAACGACGCGGCCGCCTCCTCCATCTCCCGGTCGAGCTCGATGAGCACGGGCTGCACGGCCCGCACCACGAAGGGCAGGGTCACGAACAACAGCGCGGCCATCACCCCCGTGCGGGCGTAGGCCAGGTTCAGGTGCACCGGGCTCGTGGTCCCGTAGAGGGCGAGGAGGACGAGGCCGGCGACGATGGTGGGCAGGGCGAAGGGCAGGTCGATGATGGCGTCCATCACCCGCTTGCCCGGGAACTCGTCCCGGACCAGCACCCACGCGATCAGGGTGCCCACGACGGCGTTGACCGCAGCCACGAGCAGCCCGAGCACCAGCGTGAGCCGGAGGGCGGCGGCCGCCTCCGGCGTCGTGACCGCGCTCCAGAACCGCCCCCATCCGTGGCCCGAGGCCCGGGCCACGATGGCGGCCAGAGGGAGGAGGACGACCACGCTGAGATACGACGTGGCCAGCCCCACCCCGAGCCCCAGCCCCGCGCCGCCGGGGCGCCGAAGGCGCGGGGTGGGCCGCGGCCCTGCGGCGGGGTCGGCCGTCGTCGCTGTCACTTCTTCGTCGCCACTCCGAGCTTGTTCTCGATCGCGGCCATCACCCCGGTCGTCGGGTCAAAGAAGCGACTGTTGACCTTGGTCCAGCCGCCGAGCTGGGCCACGGTGAACAGGCCGGGCGGGGTTTGGAACTGCGTCGGGGAGATGAGCCCGCTCACCACCGGCCGGTAGCCGTTCTGGGCGAAGATCTTCTGAGCCGCGGGCGAATAGAGAAAGGCGAGGAACGCCCTGGCCTGCTCCTGGTGCTTGGAGTTGGCGGTTACCGCCACCGGGTTCTCTATCCGGATGGTCTGGTCGGGGACGACGTAGCTCAAGGCTTGGCCGCGCTGCTGGGCGAAGATCACGTCGTTCTCGTAGTCGATCATGGCGTCGCCCTTGCCCCCCACGAAGGTCTGGAGCTGGGCGCGGGCGCTGTTGTCCTGGACAGGGACGTTCTTGAACAGGGCATCGAGGTAGGCGAGGCCGGCGGCGTCGTCCTTGCCCACGTTGCTGGCCGCGCCGTAGGCGGCTATCACGTTCCATCGGGCCCCGCCCGAGGTGAACGGGTTGGGCGTGATCACCTGGGTGCCCGACCTGGTCAGATCGGCCCAGGTCTGGATGCTCTTGGGGTTGCCCTTGCGCACCGCGATGACGGCGACGGAGGCGGTGACCATGCCCCCGTGCACGCCCGCGTTCCAGTCGGTGGCCACGATGCCGTCCTTGACCAGGCGGGCCATGTCCGGCTCCAGCGAGAAGGCGACGACGTCGGCCGCCAACCCGGCCTCGACGGCCCGGCTCTGGTCGCCGGAGGCCCCGAAGGACTCGGTGAAGGTGATGTCCCTGCCCTGCGGCGTCGCCTGAAAGGCCTTGATGATCTGGTCGTAGGCGGCCTGGGGCGTCGAGTAGGCCACCAGGGACAGTTGGGCCGCCGGCAGCGGGCCCCCCGCCGCGGTGGGGGCGCCTGTGCCCCCCGGCGCGGTCGTGTCCTTGCTGGAGGCGCCGGTGTCGCTCGAGCCACACGCGGCCACCACCACGGCGGCGCCCAGCGCCAGCGCGACCAGAACCCTTCCGGATCGTCCCACGGCTCCTTCTCCACAAAGTTGATTAAGTCGATCGGGAATGTAGACAAGGCTCCTGGCAGGGGTCAAACCCGAAGGAACGGCGGAGGGACGGTGCTCGCGGAGTGCCGGATCAGCGGATGCGGCGGCGTTCCCAGGCGCCTGGCCGCTCCAGCAGCTCACGCACCACGGGAGGGAGATCGCCGGAAACGATGTCGGCCAGCGTCACCGTCTCCAGGACGTCGCGCAGCGCGGCCCGGACCGCCACCCAGACGTCGCGCAGGTGGGCGGCGGCACCCTCGTAAGCCGTGGCCTCGGGCCTCTCCCCCCGAACCTCGGCCAGGGGCCCGTCCAGGGGCCGCATGATGTCGGCCACCGTGATCTGGTTTGCGGGTCTGGCCAGGCGGTACCCGCCCTCGGTGCCCCGCTGGGTCTCGAGCAGACCGGCGTGGCGCAGCGTCGTGAGCGTGTTCTCGAGGAACTTGTGGGGCAGGTCCTGCTCGCTGGCCAGCACTTCGCCCTTGACCGGCCCACCTCCGGCGGCGGCCAGCGTGAGCAGCGCCCGTACGGCATAGTCGGCCTTGGCCGAGATGTACACGCTTCAAATTGTCACGCGCTCGGGGCCGAGGCGACGAACCGACTACGGAGCGGTGGCGCCGGCCCGGTTGACGGCACCGATCAACCTGGGAGGAATGTGGGTGAACGTGCACGACAGGCGCACACCCGCCGAGGTCACCGCCACCAGCGGCTGACAGGGGACCAGGTCCCCCCTGGGTATGACCACGGAGGCGGCCGGCAGTCCGGCGAATCGGAGGACGAGGCGCCCGCCCTCCGCCGCCGCGCTGGCCAGGCCGGCCAGACCCGACGGGCCCAACCGCATGACGACCCGCAGGTCGACGCCGAAGGCCGCCGCCAGGGCGGCCGCGGTGATGTCGACCGTGACCGTCCCCCGGCTGATGCGGTTCAGCTGGCCCCGCTGCTCGGCGATGAGGGCGTGGCGGTCGATCACCACCCCCCGCAGGTCGAGCGCAACCTCGTGGAGCTGGAGCCTGGAGGAGCGGATCCCGTCGAAGCGCAGCGCCACCTCGGTCACCCGGCCCGAGACAACAAGCTGGCCGACGAACGGGAACGAGCTCACCTTGGCGTGGACGGCCGCGGCCTCGGGCACCGCGGCCCCGGCCCGCTTCCGCAGCTCGGACTGGGCGAACACCCGGGCGCCCTGGTCGGCGGCCACGAGCAGCACGGCGATCAGGGCGGCGACCAGGAGCTTGCGCACGGGAGGTCTCAGACCCGGTCGAGGCCCAGTTGTCTTCTGGAATCCTCGCTGTCCGCGACCAGCTCCCAGTGACGAAGGCGGCCTTGAGCCACCTCGGCCACCCAGATGACCGTGAGCCCCCGCTCGACCTCGCGCCGGTTGATGCAGTCGATGAAGCTGATGACGGAAGCGACAGGAGGACGGGCCCGAAGGATCACAGCGAAGTCCGTGGTCCCGGCTGTCTACTGCACCGCCACCAGGTCGATGACGAACACCAGCGTCTCGTTCGGGCCTACCGCGGGCGGCGATCCCCGGGCGCCGTATCCCAGGTCGGGCGGGATGACGAGCTCGCGGCGTCCTCCGACCTTCATCCCCACGATGCCCTGGGAGAAGCCGGGGATCACCCCGTTGAGCGGGAAGTCGGCGGGCTGACCGCGGGACCAGGAGGAGTCGAACTCCTGGCCGTTGTCGTAGTTGACCCCGACGTACTGCACCCGCACGGTCGACGAAGGGGTCGCCGCCGCGCCGGTGCCCACGACCAGGTCCTTGACGACGAGCTGGGTCGGCTTCGGTGCCGTTCCCGAGCCGATCTGGGGCTTGACGCTGGGGTTGGACGCATTCCCTACCGTCGGCGCCGCGCCCGGGGACGGCGGCGTGGTCGACGCTCCCCCCGGCTGGGTATTGCCCGACGACGAATGGCCGGAACTGCCGCAGCCCGCGGCGAGGAGGCCGGTGAGGGCGAACAGAACTGTGACGCTCAATAGCGTGCGCATCGGCGCATCCTCGCCCGGACCCCGGGCGGGCGTCTACTCCAGCTGGGGAGGGCCCTCAGCCGACCGAGCCCTCCATCTGCAGCTCGATGAGCCGGCTCCATTCGACCGCGTACTCCATGGGCAGGGTGCGGGTGACGGGCTCGATGAACCCGTTGACGATCATGCTCATGGCCTGCTGCTCCGAGAGGCCCCGGCTCATCAGGTAGAAGAGCTGGTCGTCGCCCACCTTGGAGACCGTGGCCTCGTGGCCGATCTGGGCGTCCTGCTCGCCAACCTCCATGTAGGGGTAGGTGTCGGAACGGCTCTGGTCGTCCAGGATCAGGGCGTCGCAGCGCACGAAGCTCTTGGCGTGGGTCGCGCCCTCATCGACGTGGACGAGGCCGCGGTAGGAGGTGCGCCCGCCGTCCTTGGAGATCGACTTGGAGACGATGGTCGAGGTCGTCTCGGGGGCGTGGTGGTACATCTTCGCCCCCGCGTCCTGATGCTGTCCGGGCCCGGCGTAGGCCACCGAGAGCACCTCGCCTGAGGCCTTGGGACCCATCAGGAAGACGGACGGGTACTTCATGGTGAGGCGGGACCCGATGTTGCCGTCGATCCATTCGACGTGGGCCTCGGTGTCGGCCCGCGCCCGCTTGGTCACCAGGTTGTAGACGTTGGGCGACCAGTTCTGGATGGTGGTGTAGGTGATGCGGGCGCTCGGCATGGCCACCAGCTCCACCACGGCGGAGTGCAGTGAGTTGGTGCTGTAGACGGGCGCGGAGCAGCCTTCGATGTAGTGCACCTGGGCGCCCTCGTCGGCGATGATCAGCGTGCGCTCGAACTGGCCCGCGTTCTCGGCGTTGATGCGGAAGTAGGCCTGCAGGGGAAGCTCGCACTTCACCCCGGGCGGGACGTAGATGAACGAGCCGCCGCTCCACACCGCCGAGTTCAGCGCCGCGAACTTGTTGTCGTTGGGCGGGATGATCTTGCCGAACCAGCGCTTGACGATCTCGGGGTACTCCCGCAGCCCGGTATCCATGTCTGAGAACAGGATCCCCTGCTTCGCGAGCTCGTCCCGATTGCGGTGGAAGACGACTTCGCTGTCGTACTGTGCGGTGACGCCGGCGAGATACTTGCGCTCGGCCTCGGGGATGCCCAGCTTCTCGTAGGTGGCCTTCATCTGCTCGGGCAGCGATTCCCACTCGTCCACCTGCTGTCCGGCCGGCTTGAGGTAGTAGTAGATGTCGTCGAAGTTGATGTCGGGCATGTTCACGGCGAACCAGGGCGCCATGGGCCGCTTCATGAAGTGGCGCAGGGCCTTGAGCCGGAAGTCCGTCATCCACTGGGGCTCCCCCTTCCACCAGGAGATCTCCCGCACCACGTCCTCCGACAGGCCCTTCTTGGGCGTGAGGGCGTACTCGACGGCGGTGTCCGCCCACCCGAGCTTGTAGCGGCCGAGATCGAGATCGGTGGTGGCCATCAGTCGAAGACCTGCCTCCCTGTCAGCGAGAAGGACGGGGAATTTCCCCTACGGCGATAGTAACAATCTACTCCCCGGGCGGCATCCCCGAGTCCCGGCGGGACTCCATCCTGGCCGGAGGGTGTGACAGAAACCCCAGGTCGGCCCGGAAGGGGCAGCGGACGGGCGGGGATCAGCGGCCGGTCTGGGAGGCGGCGCCGGCCGGGGCCCCGCCCACCACGTCCCCCACCCCCCCGGCCACGGTGGCCAGGTCTCCCTGGCCCCCGGTCCAGGAGGCGAACAGGTCGGCGTAGCGGCCACCCCGGTCGACCAGCTCATGGTGGGTTCCCTCCTCGATGAGCCCGCCCTCGTCCACCACGGCCACCCGGTCGGCCCGGGCCGCGGTCGACAGCCGGTGGGCGATGACGATGACCGTCCTTCCCTCCATGAGGGCGGTGACGGCCCGCTCGACCTCCACCTCGGTCCCGGGGTCCAGGTTGGAGGTGGCCTCGTCGAGGACGAGGACGGCGGGGTTGGCCAGCGCGGCCCGGGCCAGGGAGACGAGCTGGCGCTCCCCGGCCGACAGGCGGGAGCCCCGCTCCCGGACCTCGGTGGAGAGGCCCTCGGGCAGGCCCTCGAAGTGCTCGAGCACCCCGATGGTGTCCATGGCCCGGCGCACCTCCTCGTCGCTGGCGCCGTCGCGGCCGATGCGCACGTTCTCGAAGATCGTGCCGTGGAAGAGGAACCCCTCCTGGGGAACGACGACGATGCGCTCCCGCAGCGAGCGGAAGGTGGCGTCGCGCAGGTCGGTCCCGCCCATTGAGATGGACCCCTCGGTGGGGTCGTAGAGCCTGGCCACCAGCTTGGCCAGGGTCGACTTGCCCGCGCCCGTCGGCCCCACCAGGGCCAGGCGCTCCCCCGGTGCGATGGTGAGGCTCACGTCGCTCAGGACCTTGGGGCCGTCGCCGTAGGCGAAGCCGACGCTGCCCACCTCGATGGCGCCCCGGACGGGCAGGTCGACCGCGCCGGGGCGCTCCTGCACGGCCGAGCGGGTGTCGAGCAGCCCGAAGAGCTTGGCCAGCGCCGCTCCGGAGGACTGGACCAGGTTGAAGAGCTGGCTGAGCTGCTGGATGGGGTCGAACAGGTAGCTCAGGTAGAGCACGAAGGCGGCGACGGTGCCCAGCGTGGTGCGGTGCTCGTGAACGAGCACACCCCCGAGGCCGACCACGGCGGCGGTGGTGACGACCGTCGACGTCTCCACCACCGGGAAGTACCTGGCCGATATCCCGATGGCGTTGACGTTGGCGTGGAGCTGGGCGTCGTTGTGCTCGGAGAAGCGGCTGGCCTGCAGGCGCTGGCGCCCGAAGGCCTTGATGACCCGGATGCCGGCGATGCCCTCCTGCAGCGTCGACATGGTCTGGCTGATGCGGTCCCGCACCGTCAGGTAGGCCGTGTTCGACTCGCGCCGGAACCAGCGGGTGGCGATCACCAGGGGGGGCAGGGCCACCAGGCAGACCAGGAACAGCAGCGGGCTGTACACGATGAGCACCACGACGGTGATCACGAACAGCAGGCCGTTGGTGACGAACTGGACCAGGCCCATCTGGATGAGGTCCTGGAGGGCGTCGATGTCGGAGGTCATGCGGGCCACCAGCCGCCCGGTCTGCTCCCGGTCGAAGAAGGCCATGGACATGCTCTGGATGTGGCGGAAGACGCGGACCCTCAGGTCCCGCAGGAACTGCTCGCCCACCCGGCTCACCAGCACGATCTGGGCCCGGCCCAGCACCAGGGCGGCGATGGCCACCCCCAGGTAGGCCAGGGCGACGCGGTTCAGAGTCCCCGGGCTGCGGTGCTTGCCCAGGCCGTGGTCGATGCCGTAGCCGATGAGGCGGGGGCCGGCCAGGGTGGCCAGGGTGAACAGGACCATGACCGAAAGGGCGGTGACGACCAGGGCGCGGTAGGGCCGCAGCATGCGAAACGAGCGCCGGACGACCTTGCCCGCCTCCTCCCGGCTGAGGCGGTCCTCCTCGTCGAGGGCGACGTCGCGCCACCAGCCCACGGCTAACCCTCCACCGGGGCCGAGGCGGCGCGGGCCATGCGCGCCGCGTCCTGGTCCTCTTCGTCGTAGTCGTCCGGACGCCGTTCCCTGCGCTCCTCGGCGGCCCGGGCCAGCACCTCGCGATAGCGCTCGTTGGTGGCCAGGAGCTGCTCGTGGGTCCCCTCGGCCGCGATGCGGCCCTCATCCAGCAGCAGAACCCTGTCGGCCAGGGCGATGGTGGCGGGCCGGTGGGCGATCACGATGGTGGACCGCCCCCGCATGACGTCGGCCAGGGCGTCCCGTATCTCGTGCTCCTTGGTCGGGTCGACCGAGGAGGTGGCGTCGTCCAGGATCAGCACCCTGGGGTCGGCCAGGAAGGCGCGGGCGATGGCGATGCGCTGGCGCTGGCCTCCGGAGAGCGAGAACCCGCGCTCGCCGATCTGGGTGTCGTAGCCCTCCGGCATCTGGCCTATGAACTCGTCGGCTCCGGCCAGACGGGCCGCCTCCCGGATCTGGTCGAAGGGGGCGTCGGGCCGGGCGAAGGCGATGTTGGCCGCGATGGTGTCGCTGAACAGGAAGGTGTCCTCGAACACCAGCCCCACCGCGCTCCTCAGGTCGGTGAGGACCAGGTCGCGCACGTCGACGCCGTCGATGAGGATGCGCCCGCTGTCCACGTCGTAGAAGCGGGGGATGAGGCGGGCCACCGTCGTCTTGCCGCAGGCGGTGGCGCCCACCAGGGCAACGGCCTCGCCCGGCCTGATGGCGAGGTCCATGGCGTCGAGGACGGGCCTGGCTCCGGGGACGTAGGAGAACGTCACCTGCTCGAATCGGACCTCGCCACCGCCGCCGGGGGGCAGCTGGCGGGGGTCGGCGGGATCCACGATGGTGGGCTCGGTCGAGAGGATCTCGTCCACCCTCTGGGCCGAGACCACGGCCCGCTGGGCCTGGGCGACGAGCATGCCCGTCATGCGCAGGGGGACGATGAGCATCACCACGTAGGAGGTGAACTCCACAAGTCCCCCCACCGTCAGGTGGTGGGCCAGCACCTGGTGGCCTCCGTACCAGAGCACGGCGACGAGGCCCACGGCCGGGAAGAAGTCCAGGATGGGCATGAAGCGGGCCCGGATCCGGGCTGCCTCCATGGCCCGGTCGTAGACCCGCCCCGTGCGCCGGTCGAGCTCGGCGTCCTGGATGGCCTCGGCGCCGAAACCCTTCACGGCCCGGATGCCCGTGACCGTCTCCTCGACGACGATGGCCACACCGGCCAGCTCCTGCTGGAGGTTCATGGACACGGGGTGGACACGCGACGAGAAGCGCTTGGCGAACAGGTTGATGAACGGAAGGGTCCCCAGGGCGAGCACCGCCAGGCCCGCGTTGATGCTGAGCAGCAGGACGGCGACGGACACGGCGATGAGGGCGTTGCCGATGGTGATGGGGATCATCACGATGAACTGCTGGACCTGCTGGAGGTCGGTGGCGGCACGGGACATGAGCTGGCCCGTCTGCATGCGGTCGTGGAAGGCGAACGGAAGCCTGAGCAGGTGGAGGAACAGCCGCTCCCTCAGCTCAGCCTCGGTGCGGTAGGCGACGTCGAAGGCGAGGTAACGACGGGCCCCGGCGGCCAGGCCCTGCACGACGCCGACGGCCATGATCACCAGAGCCCAGTGGAGCAGGGCCCCGTGCTGGCGGCCGATGATGCCCCGGTCGATGGCGAGGCGGGTGAGCGTGGGCACCGACACCTTGGCCGCCGTCCAGGCCAGACCGGCGATGACGCCGAGGAGGGTCAGGACCCAGTGGGGACGCACCGCTTCCCAGAGCACGACCCAGCCCGACCGCGGTTTTGAGCGCGACGCGGACTGGGGCTCCCCGGGCATGAGCGAGAGCCTACTTGACCCCTGGGTCAAGCCTCTAAGCCATTTGCCCCCCGGTCGGCCCGCCGGGCCGCCCGCGATGGGCACGGCGGGTGCCCCGGAGACGGGCCGGCCGCCAGCCCGGCTGGGCCTCCTCGTGGGCGAACTGCTGGCGCCGGGCCCGCAGGATGTCGGTGCGGGTGCAGATGCCCAACAGCCGATCACCGGCGATCACCGGGAGGTGCTCGATCTGCTCCTCCAGCAGGCGCCGGAGGGCCTCGATCACGAGGTCGTCGGGTCTGACGGCGACGACCTCGCCGGTGGCCACCTCACCCAGGACCTGGTCGTCGCTCCAGCCGGCCCGCAGGAGGTCGCCCCGGGCCACGATGCCGACGCAACGTCCGTCGTCGTCGAGGACGGGGTAGGCGCCGTGGCCGTTGGAGCCGAAGCGGGCGGCCACCGTGGCCACGGTGTCGCCGACGTGGACGGTCTCGACCTCCGGCGTCATGACGGTGGCCACCCTGGTCGTGCCCAGCACGTCGGCGTGGTAGTCGGCCGGCACCCGCAGCCCGCGCCGGGTGAGCTTCTCGGTCATGATGCTGTCTTTCATGGTGTAGCTGGCCACCAGGTCGGCGATCACGCTCGCCAGCATCAAGGGCAGGATGGCGTTGTAGTCGCGGGTCAGCTCGAACAGGAACACGATCGAGGCGAAGGTCGCCCGGGTGCAGGCGCCGAAGGTGGCGGCCATGGCAACCAGGGCGAAGGCGCCCGGCGACAGGTGGGCCCAGGGGAAGGCCCGGTCCGCCAGGTTGCCCATGAGGGCCCCAAAGGAGCCGCTGATCAGGAGGATGGGCGCGAGGGTTCCGCCCGAGGTGCCCGACGCCAGCGCCACCCACCAGGCCGCCAGCTTGGCCAGGGCCAGGGCGGCCAGGAGGGAGAGCCCGAGGTGGCCGCCCAGGACCTGGCCGATCTGGTCGTAGCCCACCCCCAGCACCCGGGGTAGGGCCAGCCCGACGGAGGCGAAGCCCACCGCGCCGATGGCCGGCCACCAGAACTCCGACACGGGCAGGCGGCGGAAGCCGCTCTCGACCAGGAACAGCCCCTTGTTGATGACCACGGCGAGCAGACCGCAGGCCAAGCCCAGAGGCACGTAGAAGGGCAGCTTGGACAGCCCGGCGAAGTTGTGGTGGGGGACGGCGAAGAGCGGCCCCGTGCCGAAGAGGGCCGAGTGCATCCCCGCGGCCACGCTGGACGCCACCACCAGCGGGACGAAGGCGCGGGTGGAGAACTCGAAGAGCAACAGCTCGATGGCGAGCACCACCGACGCCAGCGGAGCCCCGAAGGTGGCCGCCATGCCCGCCGCCGCACCGGAGGCCAGCAGGATCTTGCGCTCGCTGGGCGACACGGGCACGACCTGGCCCACGAGCGAACCGAGGGCGCCGCCGGTGACGATGATGGGCCCCTCGGCGCCGAAGGGACCCCCGGTGCCGATGGCGATGGCCGCGGAGAGGGGCTTGGCCAGTGCCGTCCGCGGCGCGATGCGGCTCTGCTTGGTGAGGATCGCCTCCATGGCCTCCGGGATCCCGTGGCCCCTGATGACCGGCGCCCACCGGGCCATGACCGCCACCACCATGGCCCCGCCCACGGCGACGAGGACCACCGTCGGGCTGCGGTGGAGGTGGGCGAAGGAGGGCAGGTTCCATCCCACCCGATGGAAGAACGCCAGATTCGTGAGCAGGGCGATGAGATGGACGAGGACATAGGCGGCCGCGCCACCGCCCACCCCGATCACCGCCGCCAGCGCGGCCAGGAGGACGAGCCGGCGGGGGGAGGTGACCACGACCAGAAATGATATCGTACTACGACATGTCTCCGTCGCTCTCGGCTGAGGACTACACCGGCCTGCTCGAGTTCCGCGACTCCGTGCGCCGGTTCCTGCACTGGAGCGAGCAGCTCGCTCTGGCTTCCGGTGTCACCCCCGCCCAGCACCAGCTGCTGCTGGCCATCCGGGGCCACGCATCGGGACCCCCCACCATCGGCGAGGTCGCCGGTCACCTCCTGCTGCGCCACCACAGCGTCGTGGGCCTGGTGGACCGGGCCGAGCACGCCGGGCTGCTCGAGCGGCGGGTCGACCCCGGCGACGGCCGGGTCGTCCGCCTCCAGCTCACCCCGACGGGCCTGCGCCGGCTCGAGGCCCTGGCCGCGGCCCATCTGGAGGAGATCGAAGGCCCCGGGCCCCACCTGCGACCGGTGCGGGACGCCCTGGGGGGCCGCGCGAAGCTGCGCGGGTGACCACGCCGCTCCCGTCCCCGCCCAGCCCGGCGCCCAGGCCCGTGATCCTGCGGGCGCACGGCGACGAGCGGGTGGACGAGTGGTACTGGCTGCGCGACCGCGCCGACCCCGCCGTCGTCGAGCACCTGGAGGCGGAGAACGCCTACACCGCGGCGGTGACGGCCGCCAACGAGGCCCTCAAGCAGTCGCTCTTCGAGGAGATCGTCTCCCACATCCAGGAGACCGACCTCAGCGTGCCCGCCCGCAAGGGACCGTGGTGGTACTACACCCGCACCGTCGAGGGGATGCAGTACCCCGTCCACTGCCGGCTCCCGGCGGCCGCGACCTCCGAGGCCGGGGCCTACGAGCGGCCCCCGGAGGTGGGATCCGGACCGCCTCCCGCGGGCGAGCGCGTCCTGGTCGACGAGAACGCCGAGGCCGGCGGGCACGAGTTCTTCGCGCTGGGGGCCTTCTCCGTCAGCCCCGACCACTCTGTGCTCGCCTACGCGGTCGACACCACCGGCGGCGAGCGCTTCAGCCTGCGCTTCCGCGACCTGGAGACGGGATCCGACCACCTCGAGACGGTCGAGGACACCTACTACGGCGTGGCCTGGGCCAAGAACGACCGCACCGTGTTCTACACCCGCCCCGACGCTGCGATGCGCCCGTACCAGCTGTGGCGCCACCGCCTGGGCGCCGATCCCGGTCGGGACGAGCTGCTCTTCCAGGAGGACGACGAGCACTTCTTCCTGGAGGTCTCGCGCACCAAAGACCACGCCTTCGTGGTCCTCCACCTCTCCAGCAAGCTCACCTCCGAGGTCCACGTCCTCGACGCGGCCGATCCCGAAGGCTCCTTCCGCGTGATCGCCCCCCGCCGCCCCGGGGTCGAATACGCCGTCGAGCACCACGGCGGGCGCTTCCTGATCGCGACCAACGCCGACGGCGCCACCAACTTCAAGCTGGTCGAGGCGCCCGTGGATGACCCCGGGCCGGCGCAGTGGCGCGACATCGTCCCCCACCGGACCGAGATCCGCCTCGAGGACGTGGAGGTCTTCGCCCGCCACCTCGTGGTCTCCGAGCGGGCCGGCGGCATGGCCCGCCTCAGGGTCCTGGGACTTGACGGGGCCGAGGCCCACGTGGTCGAGCAGCCCGAGGCCGTGGGCACCACCTGGGCGGGGGAGAACCATGAGGTGGACAGCGGCGTGCTGCGCTGCGGCTACGGCAGCCTGGTGACGCCCCGCACCGTGCTCGACTACGACCTCGACCGGCGCGAGCGAATCGTGCTCAAGCAGGAGCCGGTTCTGGGCGGCTACGACCCGTCCGCCTACGCCACCGAACGGCTGTGGGCCACCGCGGCCGACGGCGCCCGCATCCCCATCTCGATCGTCTACAGGCGGGACCGGCCCCGCGACCGCCCCGGCCCCGCCCTCCTCTACGGCTACGGGTCCTACGAGGCCTCCATGGACCCGCTCTTCCGGGCCACCCGGCTGCCCCTGCTCGACCGCGGCTTCGTCTTCGCCATCGCCCACGTGCGCGGGGGCGGCGAGCTGGGGCGGCCCTGGTACGAGCAGGGCAAGCTGCTGCACAAGCGCAACACCTTCGGCGACTTCATCGCCGCGGCCGAGCACCTGGTGGCCCAGGGCTGGACGGCGCCCGAGCTCCTGGCCGCCCGGGGCGGCAGCGCCGGCGGGATGCTCATGGGCGCGGTGGCCAACCTCAGGCCCGACCTCTTCGCCGCCATCGTGGCCGAGGTCCCCTTCGTCGACTGCCTCACCACCATCCTGGACGAGACGCTGCCCCTCACGGTCACGGAGTGGGAGGAGTGGGGCAACCCCGTCGACGACGCCGAGGTCTACGCCTACATGAAGTCGTACTCCCCCTACGACAACGTGGCCGCCCACCCCTACCCCCGCCTCCTGGTGACGGCGGGGCTGAACGACCCACGCGTGAGCTACTGGGAGCCGGCCAAGTGGGTGCTGCGCCTGCGCCGGCGCAAGACCGACACCCACCCCGTGCTGCTCAAGACCGAGCTGGGCGCGGGGCACATGGGCCCCTCCGGGCGCTATGAGGCCTGGCGCGACGAGGCCTTCGTGCTCTCCTTCGTGCTCGACGCCCTGGGGCTGACCGGCGCCGGCGCACCCGCCGGCGCCGAAGAGCTCAGCGGTCCGACCCCGGGTCCTGCTCCGGTCGCGCCGGCGAGGAGTGGGACTGGTGTGGACCGGGCCGGGCCTCCCCGGCAGGCGACGCCGGGCTGATCGCGGCCTCACCCATGGCCAGCTCCCCCAGCCCGGTGATGGCCACCTCGGCGGGGACGGCCTCGCACGGTACGACCTCGGAGGCGGCCACGGCCCGGCTGGCGGCGACGGCCTGGGGCTGCTGGCGCAGGTCGATGACCGCCGCGGGCGCGGGCGCGCCGCCACCGGCTCCGGCCACCGAGGCGATCACATCGGTGATCTCCTCGCCTATGAGCTCCTCCCGGGCCAGCAGGGCGTCCCGCAACGCCTCCACCACGTGGCGGTTGTCCTCCAGCATGGTCCGCACCGAGTCCCGGGCCCCGGAGAGGATGCCCTCGACGGCCTCCTTGCCCTCGTCGGTCGAGATGACCTTGGCCACGGTATTGGCACCGCCCGGGGTGAGAACCGCCTCGTAGGAGATGAGGGATCCGGCCATGCCGAAGGTCCCGACCATCTGGGCCGCGGCCGACGTGGCCGCCTGCAGGTCCCCGGCCACGCCCGAGCTCGTCTCCCCGAAGAAGAGCTCCTCGGCCACCATGCCGCCGAAGGCGATCTCTATGAGCGAGGAGATCTCCGACTGGCTCTTGGTGAAGCGCTCCTCGATCTCCGAGTGGGCCAGCAGGCCCAGTGCCTCGCGGCGCTTGATGATCGACAGCACCTCGAGCTTGCGGCTCTTCCCCACCAGCCAGGCCACGGTGGCGTGCCCGGCCTCGTGGGTGGCGATCGTGCGCCTCTCGGCCTCGGGGTACTCGACCGGCTGGGCCAGACCGATCTCCTCGGTCATCTTGGCCTGCTGGATGTCGCCCCACGAGAGACGCTCGGCCCCCCGGCGCAGGGCCCAGACCAGGGCCTCGTCGAGCAGGTGCTCGATCATCACAGGTGAGTACCCGAAGGTCATGGCCGCCAGCGTCGAGCGCCTCTCGGGGTCGTCGAGCTCGGGGTCGTGGGCCTTCTTGGACAGGTAGTAGTCGAAGATCTCCCGACGCCCGGCCCGAGAGGGCAGATCGAAGTAGATGGAGCGGTCGAAGCGGCCCGGGCGCA
>VAXP01000009.1:39155-42727 GCA_005884125.1 Actinomycetota bacterium
AGGGCGGGGTCCAGGTCGGCCGAGCGGTTGGTGGCCCCGATGACGAGGATGTTGGCTGGGGCCGCCTTGGGCTTGCGTAGCTGTCGGTGCGGCGGCAGGAAGCGGTTGAGGTAGTCGACGACGGCGCCCTGCATGCGCGACCGGGTCGGAGGCTGGTCGAAGGACTGGAGCTGGATGAGCAGCTCGTTGACCACCCCGGAGATGCCCTCGCGGCTGGTGGAGGACCCCATGCCCTGGCGGGAGGCGCCGATGGCGTCGATCTCCTCGATGAAGCCGATGGCCCCGCCCTCCTGCCTGGCCGTGGCACGCAGCACCTTGAAGAAGGAGCGGATCTTGCGGTTGGTCTGGCCGTAGTACATGGACTGGAAGGCGGACGAGGACACGAAGAAGAACGGCACCCCCGCCTCGCGCGCCATGGCCTTGGCCATGTACGTCTTGCCTGTGCCCGGCGGACCTTCGAACAGGATGGCCCGGCGGGGAGTCCCACCCATGCGGTCGTGGAACGTCTTGTAGGCGAGGAACAGGTTGAGGGTCTTGACCACCTCGTCGACCACGACGCTCGCGCCCTTGACGTCGTCCAGGGACACGTCGATCTCGCTCGGGCGGTAGAGCACGTGGGGCGAGCGTCCCGCGCCCAGCAGGGGCACGGCGATGACGAGCATGAGCAGACCCACCAGGATCAGCGCCGGGAGCAGGGACACCATCTGGGGGCTGAGATGGGGGGCGCCGAACACGATGGGGTGGCCCGTCAGCATCCGCACCCACGACCACACGGCAAAGGGGGCCAGCACCACGTACAGCCGCCACAGCCGGCGACGCCGGGCCCGTTCTCTGGCCACGGCCACGTCCGCGGCCGCAGTGTGCAGCACCTGGTCCCGGCCCAGCGCTCGAAGCTCCATGTCCTTCTGTCCCCCCTCAGTCACCGCGCTGTGTGTTTGCACAACCGCGAGTGGTGGCAGACTAGCGACCCCTCGCTCGCCCGTCACTAAGCCGCGCGGTCTTTTTTTCTGCCCTTTTCTCCCTGTTCTGCGCAGATCCCCCCGCATCCCCTCATCCGCTCATCGACCTCATTCCACCGCCACCGCTCACGTGCGCAACCCGGCCCGGGGTCGGAGCGCCTCGGGAAGATCAATTCGCCGGGGGTTGGCCTGGTCCCTGGCCGAGAGGATGGGACTGCTCACGCCCCAGTCGATGGCGATGTCGGGGTCGTCCCACGCCACGCCCAGCTCGTCGTCGGGGTTGTAGTAGCCGTCGACCAGGTAGGTGATGGTCAGGTCGGTCAGGGCGGCGAACCCGTGGGCCACACCGGGGGGGATGAACACACCCCGGTCGTCGTGCTCGCCGATCTCCAGGCAGAGGCTGGCTCCATCGGTCTTGGAGCCGGCCCGCAGGTCGTGCAGGCCGACCAGGGCCCGCCCCCTGGGGACGTACCAGTAGTCGGCCTGGTGCAGGTGGTAGTGGAGGCCGACGACGGTCCCCGCCTGCTTGTCGGAGCGGTTGGCCTGCACCATCTCCCGGCCCAGGGGGAACCACGAGCGCCGGTAGGTCTCCACGAACCGGCCCCGCTCGTCGCGGTGGGTGTCGGGCGTGACCACGACGACGCCGGCGATGACGTCGGACTCCTCGACCCGCACCACTGAGGAGAGGCTATCCCCGCCTGTGGGGGTGGCCGCCGGGGGACGGGGGCCGGTGGCGGCGCGAGGCCGTCACCACCTCCAGACCGATCCAGACCCCCCCGCCCAGGGCCGCGGCCCCGAAGGCGAACACGGCGGCGGCGCGCGGAGGGCCCGCGGCCACCGCGGCCAAGCAGATGAAGCTGGCGTTGCGCACCAGGTCGGGCGGTCCCACGGGCCGGGACGAGACGTCGCCGAAGCAGCCGCAGGGCACGGCTTGGCCCCGGGCCAGGTGCAGGGCGATGGCGGCGGAGAAGGCCGCGAGCATGGCCGTGGTCGCCAGCGCCGTCCAGGGCCGGGCCAGACCGGTGATGAGCGAGGCGCCCAGGACCAGCTCGGAGAGGGGAATGGCGGGGCGCAGGGCCCGGGGCACGCCGAACTCCGCCGCCGTGCCCGCCCAGCTCCTGGCCACGACCTTGGCCGCGCCCGACCACAGGAGCACCGCCCCCAGGACGCTGCGGCTGAAGACGACGATGGCGCGCCCCTGGGCTCAGGACTCGAAGCGGCCGTAGCCCGCCCGATAGAACAGGAGGGGCTCGCCCTCGCCCACGCCCAGCTCCTGCACCCGGCCCACCACCAGGAGGTGGTCGCCGGCCTGGTGCACGGTGTCGATGCGGCAGTCGATCCAGGCCAGCACCTGATCGAGCACGGGCGAGCCGGTCGCGGCCCGGCGCCAGCCGACGCCCCGGAACTTGTCGGGGTCCTTGGTGGCGAAGACCCGGGACAGGGCCTCCTGGTGCTCGCCCAGGACGTTGACGCAGAAGGCCCCCACCGCCTGGATGCGGGGCCAGCTCGACGAGGTGAGGGAGGGGCCGAAGGCCACCAGGGGCGGTTCGAGGGACAGCGACATGAAGGACTGGCAGGTGAAGCCCACGGGGCCCTCCCGGTCGGCGCCCGTGATGACCGTGATCCCGCTGGTGAAGTGGCCCAGCACCTCCTTGAAGTGGGCCGTGTCGAAGCTCGACGCCCCGGTCAGGCCGACGTCGGAGGTGGGGTCGTCCTCGGCCTCGGGGTCGAGGGCCTCCCCGGTCGTGGGGTCATCCTCAGCCGGGCGCTCGCTCACGGAGATCTCCTCGGGGCTCAGGGTGGGTCGAGGGTGATCTCCAAGCCTTCCGCAGCGGCGAGAACCTCGTCCACGCCGGCCGCGTCGGGAAGGGCGCGTGCCTCGTCGAGGAGCCCGTCCAGGGTCTCGTCGCTGTGGGCCGGATCGTGATGGAACAGCACCAGGCGCCGGGCCCCCGACTCCCGGGCCACCCGCACCGCGTAGTCGATGGTGCAGTGGCCCCAGTGCGACTTCTCCTCGAACTCCGGCCTGGTGAACTGGGCGTCGTGAATGAGCAGGTCGACGCCGTCGCACAGCTCCAGGACCGATTCCACCACCGAGTCCAGGCCGAGGGGCGCCTGGTGGTCGCTCACGTAAGCCACGCTGCGGCCGTCCCAGTCGACCCGGTAGCCCACGGTCGGTCCGCAGTGGGGCACGGGGCGGACCTTGACCTTGGCCGAGCCGATGGCGAGGTCGTCGTCCATCACGTCGTGGAAGCGGATCCGCCCCCTCAGCTCGCTGAAGTGGACGGGGAAGTACGGAGGGCGCATGAAGCCGCCGAACACGTCGTGGAGGCGTCCCCCCTCCTGGGCGGGCCCGTACACGTCCAGCTCGGCGCCGGTGCGGTCCACCGGAGGGAAGAAGGGCAGGCCCTGGACGTGGTCCCAGTGGATGTGGGTCACCAGGGCGCTGGCCCGGAAGGTGCCGTCGTGGGGTTGGGTGGCGGCCAGCAGCCTGAGGCCGGTGCCGAGATCGAAGATGATGGGCACCTCGCCCGCCACCTCGAGGGTCACGCATGCCGTGTTGCCGCCGTAGCGGCGGTTGGCGTCGCTCGGGCAGGGGCAGGAGCCCCGCAC
>VAXP01000009.1:42739-47322 GCA_005884125.1 Actinomycetota bacterium
TCCGTAGAACGTGACCTTCAAGAACTCCCCCCTGCTATGCAGGGGAGGTTACCCAGGGTGGCGGGTCCGTCTAACCCGTGTGACCAAAGTCTCAGGCGGGACTACGTCCTCGCCCGGCGCGGGTTCAGCGAGCGCCCGTGCCCACCAGCCCCCGCTGCTGGAGCATGACCTTGAGGTCGTGGGGGTTGGAGGCGGCGACCAGGGCGCCCCGCAGGTCGATGAGGCCCTGCTCGTAGAGGCGGGACAGCGACTGGTCGAAGGTCTGCATCCCGTAGTACTCGCCGTCGGCGATGATCTCGCGGATGTCCCCGGTGCGGCCGGGGTCGACGATGCACTGCTGGATGCGGCCGTTGCCGACCATGACCTCCAGCGCCGGCACCCGGCCCTGGCCGTCCACGGTCGGGACGAGGCGCTGGCAGATGGTGCCCTTGATGGAGCCGGCCAGGGCGACGCGCACCTGGCTCTGCTGGTAGGGCGGGAAGAAGTCGACGATCCGGTTGATGGTCTCGGTCGAATCGATGGTGTGGAGGGTCGAGAGGACGAGGTGGCCGGTCTCGGCCGCGGTCAGGGCGGCGTAGACCGTCTCCTGGTCGCGCATCTCACCGACCAGGATGACGTCGGGGTCCTGGCGCATGGCCGAGCGCATGGCGGTGGCGAAGTCGTGGGTGTCGAAGCCGATCTCCCGCTGGCTGATCTCCGCCATCTCGTCGCGGTGGACGATCTCGATGGGGTCCTCGATGGTCACGACGTGGCACTCGCGGGTGCGGTTGATGTGGCCGATCATGGCGGCCAGCGTCGTCGTCTTGCCCGACCCCGTGGGCCCGGTCACGAGGATCAAGCCCCGCTGCTCGTTGGCCAGCCTGGTCACCACCTCGGGGAGACCCAGGTCCTCCGCGGTCGGCACCTGGCTGCGCACCCGCGGCCCACGCCGGGGATGGAGTAGGCGAAGTCGGCCTCGTGGCGGACCATGAACTGCTCGGCCACCTCCGGGCGCATGATGGCGTCAGCCATGGCCGCGGTGTCCTCAGGCGAGACGGAGGGCTCCCCTTCGAACTTGCGGAGGTCGCCGTGGACCCGGATGCGAGGGGGCGAGCCCACCTTGATGTGCAGATCGGAGCCATCCGTGTCCGCCAGAACGCGCAGCAGTCGATCCAGCCATTCGTGGGCCATGGCCCTTGTATCGGCCGGGCGCCGGGCGCGCCTGAGGGCCTGGCTACTGTTCGCCCGTGGAGCTGCGCCAGGCCACCGTGGCGGCCAACGGGTTGCGCTTCGGGTTGCTGGAGACGGGCCCGGCCGACGGTCCCCTGGCCCTGTGCCTGCACGGCTTCCCCGACTCGGCCTGGTCCTGGCGCCACCTTCTGCCCGAGCTGGGCCGGGCCGGCTTCCACGCCGTGGCCCCCTTCCTGCGGGGATATCACCCCACCGAGGTCCCCGCCGACGCCCGCTACCAGACCGGGGCCCTGGTGGCCGACGCCTGCGCCCTCCACGGCGCCCTGGGCGGCGACGGCCGGGCCGTACTCGTGGGCCACGACTGGGGGGCGCTGACCAGCTACGGGGCCGCCGCCCTGGCCCCCGAGCGCTGGCGGCGGGTGGTCGCCATGGCCGTGCCCCCGGCCCCGGCCGTCGCCTCCGCCTTCTTCTCCTACGCCCAGCTGCGGCGCAGCTGGTACATGTTCTTCTTCCAGCTCCCCCTGGCCGAGGCGGCCGTGGGCCTGGACGACCTGGGCTTCATCGACCGGCTCTGGGCCGACTGGTCTCCCGGCTACGACGCGGGCGACGACCTGCCCCGGGTCAAGGACTGCCTGCGGGGCCCGGCCAACCTGGGGGCGGCCCTGGGCTACTACCGGGCCCTGTTCGACCCCGCCCGCCAGTCGGCCGAACTGGGTGCCGAGCAGGCCGCCACCCAGGCGCCCACGCCCCAGCCCACCCTCTACCTCCACGGCGCCGACGACGGCTGCATGGGTCCCGAGCTGGTCCAGGGCGAGACGGTGCTGGGCCATCTCGGCCCCGGCTCCCGGGTGGCCCTGGTGCCCGGGGCGGGCCACTTCCTCCACCTCGAGCGGCCCGAGGCCGTCGACGGCCTCGTCGTCGAGTTCGTGACCGAGGGATGAGCGCCCCCCGGCCCGGCCTGGCCGAGCTCGCCCCCGACCGCCTGCCCGACGGGGTGCTGGCCGTGGTGAGGCGATCCTGTCCCACCTGCTCCCTGGTCGCCCCCGTGCTGGCCCAGCTGGCCGGGGCGGGGGTGGGCCTGACGGTGTGGGTCCAGGACGATCCCTCCTTCCCTGCCGGTGTGGCCGGGGTGGTCGACGACACCGGCCTCGAGCTGTCCTACCGCCTGGGGGTGACCACGGTCCCCACGCTGGTGCGGGTGGAGGGCGGCCGCGAGGTCGAGCGGCTGGAGGGTTGGGACCGGGCCGGGTGGGAGCGGCTGACCGGCGTCGGGGATCTGGGGCCCGGGCTGTCCGGCTTCAGCCCCGGATGCGGCTCCATGACGGTGGAGCCGGGGGTGGCCGACGAGCTGGCCGTGCGCTTCCTGGGCCCGGCGCTCAAGAGCCGGCGGGTGGACCTGGGCCGTCTGGAGGACGAGGCCGAGGCCATGTTCGCCCGGGGATGGACCGACGGGCTGCCCGTCGTGGCCCCCACCGAGGCCCGGGTCCTGCGCATGCTGGACGGCACCCGGCGGGCGCCCGACGAGGTGGTGGCCGTGGTGCCCCCCGACCAGGTGCCCTGCACCGTCGAGAAGGTGGCGGTCAACGCGGTGCTGGCCGGCTGCCGGGCCGAGTACCTCCCTGTCGTGCTGGCCGCGGTTGAGGCGGCCTGCACGGACGAGTTCAACATGCACGGCCTCCTGGCCACCACCTACTTCTCGGGTCCGGTGGTCATCGTGAACGGGCCCGTGGCCCTCGCGGTGGGGATGAACGCGGGGCTCAACGCGCTGGGCCAGGGGAACCGGGCCAACGCCACCATCGGCCGGGCCCTCCAGCTCGTCGTGCGCAACGTGGGCGGGGGCCGCCCGGGCGGGGTCGACAGGGCCACGCTGGGCAACCCGGGCAAGTACACCTTCTGCTTCGCCGAGGACGAGGCCGGCTCGCCCTGGGAGCCGCTGTCGGTGGAGCGGGGCTTCGGCCCGGGCGCGTCCACCGTCACCCTGTTCGCAGGCAGCGGCGTGCACGGGGTGGTGGACCAGCTGTCGCGCACGCCCGAGTCCCTGGCCCGCAGCCTGGCCCTGGCCCTGCGGGCCGTGGCCCATCCCAAGCTGGCTCTGGGCTTCGACGTCGTCCTGGTCGTGTCGCCCGAGCACGCCCGGGTGTTCAAGGAGGCGGGGTGGGACAAGGCCCGGCTCAGAGCCGAGCTCGACGGTCTCCTGACCGTCCCCGGCCAGGAGATGGTGCGGGGAGCGGGGGGCGTGGCCGAGGGCGTGCCCGAGGGGTTCGCATCGACCTCGCTTCCCAAGTTCCGCCCCGGAGGACTGATCATCGTCCACGCCGGGGGCACGGCCGGGCTCTTCTCGGCCATCATCGGTGGATGGGTGAGCGGTCCGACGGGCAGCGAGCCCGTCACGCGGGAGGTGGGATCTTGAGGGGCACCGAGGGCGAGGACGGGCGGGTGGTGCTCGACCCGACCGGCGAGCTGGCGCCCCAGTCACGCCCCCGGGTGGCCCGTCCCCACTCCCTCGACGGCCTGCGGGTCGGCCTGCTCGACATCTCCAAGCCACGGGGCGACGTCTTCCTCGACCGCCTGGCCGAACGCCTCTCCGCCCGAGGCCTGCGGCTGGAGCGCTACCGGAAGCCGACCTTCACCAAGCCCGCACCCGTCGACCTGCGCCACGAGATCGCCACCAACTGCGACGTGGTCATCGAAGCCCTGGCCGACTGAGGCAGCTGCACGTCGTGCAGTGTGCACGACATCGCCGCCCTGGAGGAGAGGGGGATCCCCGCCGTGTTCGTGGCTTCGACCGAGTTCGTCGAGGCCGCCGCGGCCCAGGCCCGGGCCTTGGGCCTGGATCCGGCCGGGGTGTTCGTGCCCCACCCCATACAGGACCGTACCGACGACGAGCTGAGGGCGCTGGCCGACGCCGCCGTCGACGCGGTGGTGGCCGCGGTGAGCGGCGGGTGAGTCAGCCGGGCGTCGAGTCCCAGATGTCGTCGCCGTAGGGCCGCTGGCGGGGGGGTGCGGAGTCCCGCTTCCACACCATGAGCTTGCGCCGGAAGTAGCACACCTCCTCGCCCCGCTGGTTGAAGCCCTTGGTCTCGACCGTCACCACGCCCCGGTCGTCCTTGGACCTCGACTCAACCTTGCCCAGGACCCGGGTCTCGGCATAGATGGTGTCGCCGTGGAAGGTGGGGCGCTTGTGACTGAGCGACTCTACCTCCAGGTTGGCGATGCACGAACCGCTCACGTCGGGGACGCTCATCCCCAGCACGAGCGAGTAGACCAGGTTGCCCACCACCACGTTCTTGCCCTGCACGGTCTCGTGCTCGGCGAACCATGCGTTGGTGTGGAGGGGATGGTGGTTCATCGTCATCATGCAGAACAGGTGGTCGTCGTACTCGGTGATCGTCTTGCCCGGCCAGTGGCGGTAG
>VAXP01000009.1:47381-47755 GCA_005884125.1 Actinomycetota bacterium
GGGGTCAGATGCCTCGGTCGGGGTCAGATGGCTCGGTCGGGGTCAGATGGCTCGGTCGGGGTCAGATGGCTCGGTCGGGGTCAGATGGCATAGCGCGACAGCAGGCCGCGGGCGATGACCAGACGCTGGATCTCGTTGGTGCCCTCCCCGATGATCATTAGCGGAGCGTCGCGGAAGTAGCGCTCGACCGGGAGCTCGGCCGTGTAGCCGTAGCCCCCGTGTATGCGCATGGCCTCGGTGGAGATCTCGAGGGCGGCCTCGGAGGCGAAGAGCTTGGCCATGCCCGCCTCCACGTCGGCCCGCTGGCCGGCGTCGAGCTTCTCCGCGGCCGAGCGCACCAGCAGGCGGGCCGCCTCCAGCTTGGTCCCCATGTC
>VAXP01000010.1:0-12038 GCA_005884125.1 Actinomycetota bacterium
CGGGGTCGGGGGGCATGAAGGGGTTCGCCTCCAGGGCGGCCACGAAGGGGTGGGCGCTGGCGCCGTCCTCGGGGACGCTCGCCCCCGCGGGCAGGGCCTTTCCCCCCGATACGACGATCTCGGGCATGGAAGCCAGCACCGCCCGCTGGCGCTCGTCGAGGAGGGCGACGTCCAGGCCCAGGTGGCCTGCCCCCGCCACCGCGGCCTCGAGCTGGCTGCGGGTGGCGGCCAGGAGGTCGGGGGCCACGACCCATCTCCCTCCCACGGTGGCGGGCCGGCGCTCGCCGGTGAGCCGTTCCAGGGCGTCCACCTCGACCCATCCCCGCTCGGCCACGACACGGGTCCACGACCGGTCGGGCGCGGCCTTGGCCGCCGGGACGATGGGATCGACGTCGAGAACCTCCCCGCCCCCGACCGTCTCGGACCGCCCGCTCTCCCTTAGCACGTAGCGGTCGCCCGGGAGGAGGGGCAGGGCCACCGGCAGGTGGACGCGCGCCAGCCCCGCCTCCCCGGGAGCGAGGGCGTCGGAGCCGAGCAGGCGGAGGCGGACAGGGTGCTCGCCCGAGCCGATGTAGGCGTTGAAGGCCCCCCGCCTGCTCACCTCGTGGTCCAGAGAGGAGAGGACGGTGAGCGAGCAGTCGACGGTCCTGGTCGCGTGCCACATGCCCGGCCGCACCAGGGCGTCGCCTCTCTGCACCCGGTCGTGGGAGATACCGGCCAGATTGACGGCGACCCGGTGGCCCGGGCCCACGCGGGGAAGAGGGCGCTGGTGGCTCTGAAGGGCGCGCACGCGCACGCGCTGGGCCCGGCCGCCCCGGTGTCCGGGCACGAGCATCAGTTCGTCGTCCGCGTCCAGGGCGCCCCCGGTCAGGGTGCCCGTAACGACCGTCCCCGATCCCTTGGCCGCGAAGGAGCGGTCGACCCACAGCCGGGGGCGCTCCCGGTCCAGTGCCGCAGGTGTGATCTCCAGGAGCCGGTCCAGGGCGGCGCTCAGGCTGTCCAGGCCCAGCCCGCTCACGCCGTCGACGGCCACGACCTCGGCCCCCTCCAGGAACGTGCCCGCCACCCGGTCGGCCACATCCATGCGGGCCACCTCGGCCCACTCCTCGTCGACCAGGCCGACCTTGGTCAGGGCCACCACGCCGTGGGCGACGCCGAGGAGCTCGAGGATCCTCAGGTGCTCCTCGGACTGGGGCTTCCATCCCTCGGTGGCGGCCACCACGAACAGGCAGGCGTCGACGGCGCCCACCCCGGCCAGCATGTTCTTGATGAAGCGGACGTGGCCGGGGACGTCCACGAAGGCCAGCTCCCGGCCCGACGGGAGCGTCGTCCAGGCAAAGCCCAGATCGATGGTCAGGCCCCGGGCCTTCTCCTCGGCGAAGCGGTCGGGGTCGATCCCGGTCAGGGCCAGCACCAGGGTGGACTTTCCGTGGTCCACGTGGCCGGCGGTGGCGAGGACGTGCACGGGTAACCCGAGCGGGCGCGACCTCAGCAGCCGCCGGCCGCAGCCGTCAGCGCCTTGGCCAGGAGGGGGTCGTCAGCGGGTTCGACGGTGCGCAGGTCGGCCACCGTGCGCCCGTCCACCACCCTGGCGATCACCGGGGGATCGGCGGCCCGGAGGGCGGCGGTGTGGTCGCCCTCCAGGGCAACGCCGGCCGAGGGGATGCCCACACCGGGGGCCGAGCCCGCGCCGGGGACGGACTCGCAGTCCACGACTGCGCCGCAGCCCAGGGCGGCAGCCCTGGTCCGCAGGGTGGCCGCGGGGACGCCGGCCATGCGCCAGAAGGCGATGGCGTCCCCGTCGCGCCGCAGGTAGGCCAGGGCCGTGTCCTGCAGGCAGGCCAGCACCAGGCCTCCGGGGCGCAGGGCCCGGGCCATCGGGTGGCGGGCGCAGCGCTCCACCATCTCGCGGCTGCCCGCGATCACGCCCGCCTGGGGGCCGCCCAGGAGCTTGTCCCCCGAGAACGTCACCAGGGCCGCGCCCGTCGCCAGCGTCTGGCGGGCCGCGGGCTCGGTGGCCAGCCACGGCGGAGGCCCGCCCGCAAGCCACGGGGTGGCCGCGTCCAGGAGGCCGGAGCCGAGGTCGGCCACCACCGGCACGCCCAGCCGGGACAGCTCGGCCGCGCCGACCGACTCGGTGAAGCCGGTGATGCGGTAGTTCGACTGATGGACCTTGAGGAGAAGGGCGGGGTCGTGCGCCGAGACGGCTCGGGCGTAGTCGGCGAGCCTGGTGCGGTTCGTCGTGCCCACCTCGACCAGGTGGGCCCCCGACTGCTCCAGCACCTCGGGGATGCGGAAGCCCCCGCCGATCTCGACCAGCTCGCCCCGGCTGACGACGACGGCCCGGCCCCGGGCCAGGGCGGCGAGGACGAGGAGCACGGCCGCGGCCCCGTTGTTGACGACCAGCGCCGTCTCGGCCGATGCGGCCTTGGCCAGGAGCCCGGCCACGCTGCGCTGCCTCGACCCCCGCCTTCCCGTGGCCAGGTCCAGCTCCAGGTTGGAGGGGCGGGCCTCGAGCGACGCCGCGATCGGGGCCCTCCCCAGGTTGGTGTGCAGGAGGACCCCGGTGGCGTTGATCACCGGTCGCAGCAGGGCGAGGGACATCGCCTCCGCTTCGGCCCGGGCCCGCTCCCGCGCCGTGTCGGGATCCCCGCCGGCGACGGCGGCGCGAGCGGCCTCGACCAGCAACGGGTGGGGAAGACCGGTGTCGGCCAGCTGCCGGGCGATGGCGTCGACCGAGGGAGGCCGCATCGGCAAAGCGTAGAAGCACCTGCGCCGGGCCTGGTCGTCGCATGAGGGGGCCCGGTGGGACGCTTCCACCGGCTGCCTACCGGGACGGGCCCCTCACCGAGGCGAGGTGACGACAAACGGGGGCGGGCAGCATGCCAGGATGGCGCCCCGACATGCTCCGCTCGACGTTCCGCGCCGCCGTATGCGTGGCGGTCTGCTCCGTGGCCGCGCCCGTGACCGTCCTGGTGACGGTCATCGCCGCCTTCCTCTTCCTGCCCCTGCCCGCCACCCTGCCCGAGGCCCGGGCGGTGCAGGGATCCATCGTGAGCCACGTCCTGGACAAGGACGGCAACGAGATCGCCGTATTCAGGGAGTTCGAGCAGCACCTGCCCGTTCAGCCCCAGGACATCCCCCAGGTCCTCAAGAACGCCGTCGTGGCCTCAGAGGACGGGCCTTTCTGGCCGACGTGCGCAGCTCGGGCTTCGTCCAGGGCGGCTCGACGATCACCCAGCAGTACGTGAAGAACGCCTACACGGGCAAGCAGCGCACGCTCGTGCGCAAGGTCCGCGAGCTGGTGCTGGCCAGCCAGCTCGACCGGCGCACGCCCAAGGACCAGATCCTGTTCAAGTACCTGGAGAGCATCTACCTGGGCGAGGGCGCCTACGGCGTGGGCGCCGCCTCCGAGACCTACTTCCGCCATCCGGTCAACACCCTCAGCCTCTCGGAGGCCGCCCTCCTGGCCGGCATCATCCCCGCCCCCAGCATCTACGAGCCCCGGGGCAACCCCCAGGCGGCCGAGGCCCGCCGGGAGGTGGTGCTGGCCAAGATGCTCCAGCAGCACTCCATCACCGACCAGCAGTACGCCACCGCCCTCCAGCAGCGGGTGGTGAGCGCGGCCAACGCCAAGCCCGGCGTCCCGTTGACCGCGGTGTTCGCGCCCCTGCAGGAGCCCACCAAGTACCCCTACTTCGTGGACTACGTGCGCCGCTATCTCATCGCCCGCTACGGCCCGGCCACCGTCTTCCGGGGCGGTCTGACCATCCAGACGACGCTCGACCCCGCCCTCCAGGACCTGGCCGACAAGACGGTGCGCGACTCGCTCTCGGGGACGAGCGCCCCCCTCGACATGTCCATGGTCGCGGTCGAGCCCCCGACCGGTTACGTCAAGGCCGTGGTCGGCGGTCGCGACTTCGCCCGCAACCAGGTCAACCTGGCTCTGGGCGGATGCCCGAACAAGCCCGACCCGGCCAAGGTGAAGATCGAGGTGGACGCCACCTGCTGGGGGGGCGAGACGGTCACCGGCGGCGGTACGGGGCGCCAGCCCGGGTCCGCCTTCAAGCCCTTCACCCTGGCCACCGCCCTGTCCAAGGGCTACTCGCCCTCACGCGTCTACCCGGCCCCGAACTTCTACAACGTGCCCGGCTGCCGTGGCGATCACTGCACCATCGGCAACAACGAGGGCGAGGGCGGCGGGAGCGTCACCCTGCGACAGGCGACGTGGAAGTCGATCAACACCGTCTTCGCCCAGCTCATCCGGGACGTGGGCGTGCGGGACACGGCCGACATGGCCAAGAAGCTGGGCATCACCTCGGCGTGGGAGAGCCCCCGCTTCCACGGGATCAGCTACACCCTGGGCGTGATCGACGTCTCGCCCCTGGACATGGCCTCGGCCTACGGCGTGCTCGCCAACCACGGCGCCCGCCAGGAGCCCACGCCCGTGGCCATCGTGCGTGACGCGTCGGGGCGGGTGCTGGAGGACAACCTGCACCGGGGCGAAGGGGCCAAGGTCATCGATCCGGTGGTTGCCAGCAACGTCACCGACATGCTGCGGGGCGTGCTGACCTCGGGCACCGCGGCCGGCAAGGACATCGGCCGGCCCGCGGCGGGCAAGACGGGGACGACGGAGAATTTCTCCAACGCCTGGTTCGTGGGTTACACGCCGACGCTGTCGACTTCGGTGTGGCTCGGCTACTCGAGCTCTCAGACCGAGCCGCTGCGCCACATCAAGGGTGTGGACAAGGTCTACGGAGGCACCATCCCCGCCCAGACCTGGCACAACTTCATGGTCGAGGCCCTCAAGGACGTCCCCGTGACCGACTTCGAGCAGCCCGCGCCCGTCAAACCCCTGGCGGAGGCCGTCGACCGTGCCGCCCGGGGGGGCATCGACCCCGGCTCCCGGCGCTTCCCGGCCGACACGGACAACGGCGGCTCCTATTTCCAGGGTCTGCCCCGCCCCTTCGCCTCCCCGCCGCCGACGACCACGACCGTGCCGCCCAACGAGCCCCCGTCCACGGCGCCACCCCCGTCCACCACGACTACCGCGCTCCTGCCCCGGCGTCCCTGAGGCTTCCGCCTCCCGCGGGGGGCGGGCCGGTCAGCGGCGTTCGCCCGCTCCGCTGATGGTGCCGCTGGGGCAGCGCAGCACCTTGTTGCACGCGTCCCTGATGGGAGCGGCGAAGAACACGGCGTCGGTGGCGAAGTTGAGGGGGGCGTAGCTGCGGGACGCCGCGGCCAGCACCTCGCCCTTGGAGTTGAGGAGGGGCCCTCCCTGGAAGCTGCTGCCGATGGGCACGTCGTGCTGGATGCCCGCGCCCGAGATGTCGGCGACGAAGCCCTGGCTGACCGCGCCTCCGGACCCGCCCAGGCCCGACATGGCGAATATGCGGTCGCCCACCTTCAGGGGCGGGCTGGTGGGCGCGAAGGAGAGCTTGGGCAGGTTGGGCCGGGTCAGCAGCAGCAGGGCGAGGTCCTTCTGCTCGTCCCACGTGTAGAGGGTGGCCGACGTGTCCTGGTCGCCCTTGCGGACGAACACGTCGGGACCGGGCTTGTGGGTCGCGGCCCGCACCGTGGTGTAGGACGTGAGCAGGAGGCTCTGGTTGTTGTCGGACGCCACCACGAAGGCCGAGCCCACCGAGGGTTGGCCGGCCTCGTCCACGGTGTGCACGAACCAAACCGAGGGCTCCGTCTGCTTGATCAGGGTCTGCAGGATGTCGCCGCCGGCCTGGAGGCGCTGGAGGGGAACCAGCTCCTTCTGGATGTCGGCCTTGGCGCTGTCCCTCTCGGAGTGGATGGTGCCGATGGCGTTGTCGAAGTTCTGCTTGAAGCGGGCCTCGAAGGCCGCGACCCGGTGGTCGACCAGGTTGAGCCGGTACTCGTAGTAGGCGTAGAGGACGGTGCCGCTGAAGGCGGCGCCCACCGCGGCGGAGAGGATGAGCGCGGACATGCCCAGGATGCTGCGGGGCATGATGCGAGCGCGCCACGCGGCGCGGGCCGGGATCGGCGCCACGGAAGTGGGGGGGCCAGGCGGGGCGGTCTTGGTCGCCTCCGTGGTCACCATCGGGGCCGAGGGTAGTCGGCGGTAGTGTGAGCCCGTGAGCGCGCCCCCCCCGGTTCCCCGGGACGCGGCGACGGTGATGTTGGTGCGCGACGGAGATGCGGGGATGGAGGTCTTCATGCTCCGCCGCAACCTCGAGTCCGACTTCGTGGGCGGTCTCTACGTCTTCCCCGGCGGCGCCGTTGACGAGGCCGACCGTCACGCCGACCTGGAGGCGGTGTGCCGCGGTCGCCCCGACGATCAGGCCAGCGTCCTTCTCGGCATCGACGGCGGCGGGCTCGCCTTCTGGGTGGCAGCTGTGCGCGAGTGCTTCGAGGAGGCGGGGATCCTGCTCGCCTACGGGAGCGACGGCGGGGTGGTGTCCTTCGCCGACGAGGAGGTGGCCGAGCGCTTCCGCCTCCACCGCAAGGGGGTCGACTCGGGCCAGCAGCGTCTGGTCGAGGTGTGCGAGTCGGAGCACCTGCAGCTGGCCGTCGACCAGATCCACTACTTCAGCCACTGGATCACGCCGGTGGGCGCGCCCCGGCGCTACGACACCCGCTTCTTCGTGGCGGCCGCGCCCCCGGAGCAGGTCCCGCTGCACGACGACCGCGAGACCATCGCCCACCTGTGGGCCCGTCCCGCCGACGCCCTCGTCCGCCACGAGCGGGGGGAGCTCGACCTCATCCTGCCCACCATCAAGAACCTGGAGGCCATCGCCCGCTTCGACTCCAGCGAGTCGCTGCTCGCGGCGGCGGCGACCGTTGCCCGGGTCCCCGCGGTTCTTCCCCGGGTGGGGCGGGACGACCGCGGTGTACGCATCCTGCTGCCCGGCGACGCCGGCTACGACGAGGCCGTGGGCGAGCGGTGACGGCGCGGGAGACGATCAGGGCCGACGTGGCCGCCGCCGTGGCGGCCACGCCGCCTGCGCCCATGCCCCCGGGGATGGTGACGGGGAGGGCCATGGCCCTGTCGCCTCTGGTACGGCGCGTCCTGGCTCCCAACCCGAGCGTGATGACCGGCCCCGGCACCAACACCTACCTCGTCGGCGTGGACGAGGTCGCCGTGGTCGACCCCGGCCCCGACGATCCCGACCACCTCGACGCCGTGGCCGCCTGCGGGGGCGACCGCATCCGCTGGATCCTGGTGACCCACACCCACAGCGACCACGCGCCGGGAGCCGCGGGGTTGAAGAGGCGGACGGGAGCCGAGCTTCTGGGTTGGGACGCCCGCGACGGGTTCACCCCCGACCGCAAGATCGGCGACGGCTTCGTCCTGGAGGCCACCGAGTTCAGGCTGCGGGCCCTGCACACGCCCGGCCACGCCTCCAACCACCTGTGCTACCTGCTGGAGCAGGAGCGCATCCTCTTCTCGGGCGACCACGTGATGAACGGCTCCACTGTGGTGATCGCGCCTCCGGACGGCGACATGGCCGCCTACGTCGAGGCCCTGCGCGCCCTGCGCTCCCGGCGCCCTCCGCTGCGGGCCATCGCCCCGGGCCACGGCCCCCTCATAGACGATCCCAAGGCCAAGCTGGAGGAGTACCTGGCCCACCGCGCGGCGCGGGAAGAGGCCATCGCCGGCGCGCTGCAGGCCTCAGGCCAGGCAACGGTCGACGAGCTGGTGGGGGCCGTGTACACCGACGTGCCCCCGTCGCTGCACCCGCTGGCCCGCCACTCGGTATGGGCCCATCTGCGCAAGTTGGCGGGGGAGGGAAGGGCGATCTCCGACGATCCCGACGACCTGGGTGCGACCTGGTCGGGCGATTCCTCCTGACTGCGAAACACAAAACGACATAAGGTGCGCACGGGTCCCAGGTAGGGGGGCGGGCGCTACCTGTCGAATGAAGAGGACACCATGCCCGAGCGAGACACGGGGAACCGCCCCCTGGTCAACGCCTCCGAGGCAGCCGAGTACCTCGGCGTCACGGTAGAGACAGTCGAGGCCCTGGCGCGGGTCTCGTTCCTCACTCCGGGGAGGCAGGGACCGGACGGCCCCGAGTTTCGTTTCGGGGACCTCAAGGCCTTCCTGGCCCGCAACGCCGACAGCGGCTCGGGCAACGTGGGCCGGGACATGTTCGACTTCGACGTCGACGACGCCGACCCTCAGCAGCTGCTCGACGCCCTGGACGGACGCTCCGAGGAGATGGCCCGGCGCGCCTTCGAGATCTTCGCCTCCGTCTTCCCGGAAGCGGCGGGCTGGAGCCTGAGCGAGCAGGCCCGCTTCATCGACCAGGCCAAGGGCCGCTTCGAGGCCATCCTGGCCGTCACCGGTCAGGGCGCCGAGGTCGACGACGCCCTGGTCGAGGACCTCCAGGCCGTGGGCGCGGGGGCGGCGTGGTCGAACTCCCCCCTGCCCCAGCTGCTCGTGGTCCTGCGCATCTCCCGGGACCTGGTGGTGCAGACGGCGGTGGAGCTGGCCGAGGAGCGGGGCCGGCACTGGGGCCTGGCCCTGTCTCTGCTGCTGACCCGGGTGCTGCCGGCCATGGACCGCCTCACCGACGCCCTGGCCCAGGGCTACTGGGCCGCGGTCGTCAACCGCGAGGACGACAGCCGGGCCCGCTACGAGAACGTGCTGCACCACTCGGTCAGCGGGGTCTGGGAGATCGACCTGGACGGGCGCATCCAGTACGCCAACCCGGCCCTGGCCGTGATCCTGGGCCGGCGCCCGGACCAGCTCCAGGGCTCGCTGCTGGCCGACGTGCTCGCCCCCGCCGACCAGAGCGCCCTGGCCCTGCTCACCAGCGAGCCCCCGACCGAGGCTTCGCACCTGCTCGCGCTCACGGTCGTGCGCCCCGACGGCGTGCGCCGGGAGCTCGAGGTGCGCAGCTTCGCCCGCTACGCCGAGGGCAGGCTGGTCGGCTTCCAGGGCATGGTGCAGGACCAGACCACGGCCAAGGACCTCGAGGCGGAGAAGAACGAGTTCCTGGCCCTCGTCACCCGCGACCTGCGCATACCGCTGTCGACCATCGCCGGGCTGGCCGCCACCCTCGAGACCCACAGCTCCGAGCTGCCCCATGACCGCATCAGGCGCATGGGTCACGCCGTGCGCCGCCAGGTCGAGCGCATCTCCCGCCAGGCCGACGACCTCTACGAGCTGAGTCGCCTGGAGGCGAGCTCGCTTCTGCTCTCGCCCCGGCCTGTCGAGCTGGCCCCCGTGCTCGTCGCCGCCCTGGACGCGGTGGGGGACGGCCCCCAGGACGCGGTCGCCACCGTCAAGGTGGCCGTTCCCGCGGGCGTCACCGTGCAGGCCGATCCCCGCCGCCTCGAGCAGGTCGTGGCCAACCTGGTGGAGAACGCCCTCGAGTACGGCGCGCCTCCGGTCGTGATCGAGCTCGTCGGTGTGGACCGCGACACGGGCGTCGAGTTCGCCATTGTCGACCACGGCGCCGGCGTTCCCCCCGCCCTGGTGCCCACCCTTTTCAGCGGGCTGCGCACCCTGGGCCGTTCAGGCCGCGACCGCTCGCGGGGCACGGGGTTGGGTTTGGCCCTGGTGCGCGGACTGGTCGAGGCCATGGGCGGGCGGGTGTGGTACGAGGCCCGACCCAGCCAGGGCGGGCGCTTCCACGTGACCCTGCCCGAGCCCCGCCGGCCCTGAGCCCCGCGCCCAGCCCGCGCCTCAGGGCTTGGCGTCGAGGGCGGCCTCCACCCTTTCCATCATGCGGGCCGTGCAGCCCGACATCTCGACCACGGGCGAGACCTCGGTCACCAGCTTCTTGGCGATGGCGACGAAGGCGTCGGCCACCGGGCTGTCGCCCGCCAGCACCACGGGCGAGCCCGCGTCCCCTCCGGCGGCCACGGCCGGATCCAGGGGCACGCTGCCGATGAGGGGCACCCCCACCTCGCCGGCCAGGCGCTCACCACCGCCCGAGCCGAACAGGGGGTAAGCGGTCCCGTGCTCGCAGGTGAAGGCGCTCATGTTCTCGACGACGCCCGCCACCCGCAGGAAGCCCTTCCTGGCCATGTCGACCACACGGGTCGCCACCAGCTGGGCGGCCAGGGGGGGCGTGGTCACGACCAGCAGCTCGGTGCGGGGCAGCATGCGGGCCAGCCCCATCTGCACGTCGCCCGTCCCCGGGGGCATGTCTATGAGCAGGTAGTCCATGTCACCCCAGCGCACGTCCTCCAGGAAGTGCTGAACGGCCCGGTTGAGCATGAGGCCCCGCCACATGATGGCCTCGTCCTCGCCGGCCAGGAACCCCATGGAGACGACCTTGAGCAGGCCCGTGCCGATGCGCTTCTCCAGGGGGATGATCTTGGGCCCGGCCTCGGTGCGCTCCCCCGAGATTCGCCCCTCCAGGCCGAGCATGCGGGGGATGGAGAAGCCCCAGATGTCGGCGTCGAGGACACCCACGGTCAGACCCAGGCCGGCCAGCGCCGCGGCGAGGTTGGCCGTGACCGAAGACTTGCCCACGCCCCCCTTCCCCGAGGCGATGGCGACCACCCGGGTCCGGGCCGGGATCTCGGTGACGGGCGCGCCCTCCCGGGCCCGCCAGCGGGCCCGGGCCATGAGGGCGCTGCGCTCGTCGGGATTCATCTCCCCCATGCGCACCTTCACCCCGGCGACGCCGGGGACGGCGCCGACCCTGGCCGTCACGTCGTCGCGCAGCTGGGTGCGCAGGGGGCAGCCGGCGATGGTGAGGGCCACCTCCACCACGACCTGGCCGTCCTCGCCCACCTCGACACTTCGCACCATCTCAAGGTCGACCACGTTGTCGCCCAGCTCGGGGTCGATCACGCCCCGCAGGGCGTTGCGCACGGTCTCCTGGTCAGGGGGGCCAACCCGGGTCGGGGCCACGGATCGAATTCTACCGGCACCGACCGGTAGTATTGGGAGGTGGACCGGCTGCCCGTCTTCAAGGCCCTGGGTGACAACACCAGATACGCCATCTACCTGGAGCTGGCCCGCTCCCCCCTGGCCCTGTCCACCGCCGACATCGCCGAGGCCCTGGAGCTGCACCCCAACACCGTGCGCCCCCACCTCGAGCGCATGAGGGAGGCCGGCCTCCTCGATGTCGAGGTCGACAACCGGGGCACGGTGGGCAGGCCCCAGCACCTCTACTCCCTGGCCTCCGACTCCCCGTCGCTGGGCCTGGAGCCGCCCGTGTACCCGGTGCTGTCGGGCATGCTCGCTCGCGTCGCCGCCGCCCTGGGCCCCACCCCCGAGGAGGTGGCGGAGACGGGGCGGATACAGGGCCGGGCCGCCGCCGTCCGGCGGGCCGAGGCGGCCGCGCCGGCCGGGGCCGATCGGGACCGGGCCGGGGCCTGCGTGGCCGCGGTCATGGCCGAGCTGGCCGACATGGGCTTCGACCCCGCCTCGGCCGGTGACGGCATCGTGACCACGGTGGCCTTCACCCGCTGCCCCTTCAGGGAGCTGGCCGAGGCCTATCCCGAGCTCGTGTGCCACCTCCACCGGGGAATAGTGGAGGGGATGGCGGCCGAGCTGGGGGGCGTCGACGTCGAGCGGTTCGGCACCCTGGCCGACCGCGATCCGTGCCAGGTGGACCTCGTCACTCGATAGAGTGGATGGGGAGGAGGAACCGTGACCACGACCGACACCAACATCAGCGCCGTTTCCATCGGCCGCAGGCCCAGTCCCATCTCCCTCACCGAGGCGGCCGCGGCCAAGGTGGCCGGTCTGCTGGCTCAGGAAGGCAACGCCGAGCTGGCCCTGCGGGTGGCCGTGCGCCCGGGTGGATGCTCGGGGTTCAGCTACGAGATGTTCTTCGACAGCGATGCCGCGGCCGACGACATCGTGCGGGAGTTCAGTGGCGTCAAGGTCGTGGTCGACCCCGAGAGCGCCCAGGTGCTCTCCGGTTCGAGCCTCGACTACAAGGACGGCCTGCAGGGGGCGGGGTTCCACATCTCCAACCCCAACGCCGCCCGTACCTGCGGCTGCGGCCAGTCCTTCAGCTGACGTCCCCCGGTCCCCCCGGCCTGCTGGGCCTGCGGGTGGACGGCAGGCACGTCGAAGTCCCCGACGACGGCGCTTCTCT
>VAXP01000010.1:12106-12560 GCA_005884125.1 Actinomycetota bacterium
CCCCCCGCGTGGCCTGCGTGACACCGGCCCGGCGGGTAGCGGGCCGGGAGGTGACGACCCTCGACGGCCTCGACCCCGCCCTGCGGTCCCGGTGGGCCGATGCCTTCAGCGCCACCGGCGCCAGCCAGTGCGGCTTCTGCACCCCCGGCATCGTGATGCGCCTGGCCTCCCTCGGCCCCGGCCGCCCGGGCTCGGCCGGGCCGGGCCAGGCCGAGGTGGAGAGGGCCCTGCTCGCCCACCTGTGCCGGTGCACGGGGTGGCGTTCCATCGTGGACGCCGCCGCCCTGGCCTCGGACCCCTGCTCCGCAGGTGGCACCGGCGCCGGCTCCGCCCTGGAGACTCGTGACGTGGACGCCGCCGGCTGCCGGGCCGCCCTGGAGGGGGGGGTGGCCCAGGCCGTGGGTCCCGGGATCGCGCTGGGCGGGGGCGGCTTCGCCGACGACACCGCGCCGGC
>VAXP01000010.1:12644-24711 GCA_005884125.1 Actinomycetota bacterium
CAGGGCAGGCGCAGCCCGGCCTCGCTCCGTCATCCCCTGGAGATGCCCCCCGGGGACTGGGACCTCACCCTGCGCACCACCTGGGTCGAGCCCGCGTACCTGGAGACCGACGCCTCCTGGTGCCAGCCGGGGGGCGTGCCCGCGTCGCCCCTGGCCAACGGAGGGGCCTTCGGGGGCAAGTGGGAGTCGGTCGCCCCCGCCGTGGCCCGCAGGCTGGCCGACCAGACGGGCCGGGCCGTGCGCGTCCTGCTCTCCAGGGAGGACGTGGTGCGCACGGGGGCCAAGCGGCCTCCGCTGGCGGCGGGCATCAACGCCGACGGGAACGGGCGCATGCGGGCGGCGCGCACCCCCGGGCTGGCCGACGCCGTCCACGCCGTGGCCCCCCGCATCTCCGTCGAGGAGCTCGACGTCCCCGGCCCCCCGACGTCGCTCGCCATCCGGGGCGCGGGGTGGGCGGAGGTGACGGTGATGCTGGCCGTGCTCGAGGCCATGGGGGACGGGGCCCGGGCGGGGGAGGGTGGCCCCGTGTCGGCGCGCGCACCTTCCGGGGGGACGGCCGTGGCCGTCGTGGACGGCTCCGGCGTGCACGTCAGGGTGGCGTGCGGCGACGCCCTCGACCCCGTGGTCCTGCGCTCCTACTGCACGGGCGCGGCCCACATGGCCCTGGGCTGGGTGCGCTCGGAAGGGCTGGCCGTGGACGAGGAGGGCCGGCCCCAGGACCTGACCATCCGTTCCTTCGGGATCCTGCGGGCCCAGGACATGCCCGCGGTCGAGGTCGACATCGCCGAGGACCCGGGTCCGCCCGTGAACGGGTCCGACGCCGTCTTCGCGGCCGTGGCCGGGGCGGCCTGGCTCAGCGAGGGGCTGGCGCCCGAGTGGCCCACGAGGAGGACGCGTTCATGACCAGAGCGGTGGGTCCCTACACCCCCGTCGTGCGCGCCGGGTCCTGGCTGATCTGCTCGGGCCAGGTGGGCCTGGACGGCGGGCGCCTGGTGGAGGGCGGGCTGGAGGCCCAGCTGCGCCAGGCCCTGGCCAACCTGGCCTCGCTGCTGGAGGGGGAGGGGGCGTCGCTCGCCGACGTGGTGAAGACCACGGTCTTCCTCACCGACATGGCCGGATACCAGGCCATGAACGAGGTCTACGTGGAGGCCTTCGGCGACAACCGTCCCGCCCGCTCCGCCGTGGCCGTGGCCGCCCTGCCCCTGGGCGCCCTGGTCGAGGTGGAGGCGTGGGCCCGCGTCGCGGAATGATGGGGCCATGGCCGGCGCGGTGATCATGGTGGTCGTGCTCCTCGTGGTGATCCCCGTGGGGTTCCTGATGCTGGCGGCCGCCCTGACCGTGCTCATGGGCTGGCTGCTGCACCGCAACGGCGAGGTCACCCACGCCGGCAGCGAGCTGCTCAAGCTGAACCGCTGAACCCGCGGAATCGCCGACCGGGGCCGCCGGTGGCCCCGGCGCGGTCTCGGGGTTACAGCCCCCAGCGGGGCTGGCCGAAGCGGTAGCCGACGGAGCGCACGGTGTGGATGAGGTTGGCGTGCTCCTCGCCCAGCTTGGCCCGGAGCCGGCGCACGTGGACGTCGACCGTCCTTGCCCCGCCGTAGTACTCGTAGCCCCAGACCCGGCTGAGGAGGGTCTCCCGGGTGAAGACCTTGCCCGGGTGCTGGGCCAGGAACTTCAACAGCTCGTACTCCATGTAGGTGAGGTCCAGGGGCTTGCCGCCGATCCCGGCCTGGTAGGTCTCCAGGTTGAGCACCAGGGGCCCGTACTCGATGAGCTCGGGGCGGGTGCCCCGGCCCGTGCGGAAGAACAGGTGCTTGAGGCGCGCCTCCAGCTCCCCGGGGTGACCGGGGGCCACGCAGAAGTCGTCGAAGAGCTCCTCGCGCAGCTCCAGGTCGCGCAGCTGCTCGGCCGCCAGGTAGAGGAGCAGGGGCTCCACCGGGGCGTCTCGGCGGCGCAGGGCCCGGCACAGGTCGAAGGCGGCCGGCGGGTGCTCGTCGGCGCACACGATGGCCCCGGCCCAGCCCTCGTCGGGCTCGACCCTGTCGGCCCCGTCGGCCGACGACACCGCCTTCCACGGGTAGCCGGCGAAGTCCAGGGCCTGGGCCAGGGCCGGGGGCGCGGGGTCGGGGAACAGCAGGAGCGACTCCACCCGGCCTCCGCTAGAACCTGGGGAGGTAGCGGTCGAGCTCGAACTGGGTCACGGTCCGCTTGTAGGCCGACCACTCGGCCCGCTTGTTGCGGATGAACCACTCGAACACGTGCTCACCCAGGGTCTCGGCCACCAGCTCCGAGCGCTCCATCTCCTCCACGGCCTCGTGCATGCTGGCGGGCAGTGTCCTGATGCCCTCGGCCATGCGCTCCTCCGGGGTGGTCTCGTAGAGGTTGGCCGCCGTCTCGGGCGCGAGCTCGTAGCCCTCCTGCACGCCCGCCAGACCGGCGGCCAGCACCACGGCGAAGGCCAGGTAGGGATTGCAGGCCGGGTCGGGGGCCCGGTACTCGATGCGGGTGGAGTCCTCCTTGCCCCGCTTGGCGTGGGGGACGTTGACCACCACGGAGCGGTTGTTGCGGGCCCAGGCCACGTACACGGGGGCCTCGTAGCCGACGACCAGGCGCTTGTAGGAGTTGACCAGCTGGTTGGTGACGGCGGTGATCTCGCGGGCGTGGGTGAGCAGCCCGGCGATGAAGCCGCGCGCCACCTTCGACAGGCCGTGCTCGTCGCCCGGGTCGTAGAAGGCGTTGACGTCACCCTCGAAGAGGGAGAAGTGGGTGTGCATGCCCGAGCCCTGCACCCCCTCCAGGGGCTTGGGCATGAAGGTGGCGTGCACGCCCCGCTCCAGGGCGATCTCCTTGACGATCATGCGAACGGTCATGACGGTGTCGGCCATGGTGAGGGCGTCGGTGTAGCGCAGGTCGATCTCGTGCTGGCTGGGGGCGTCCTCGTGCTGGCTGTACTCGACGGGGATGCCCATCTCCTCCAGGGTCAGCACCGTGCGCTTGCGCAGGTCGCTGGCCACGTCGGCCACGGTGAGCTCAAAGTAGGAGCCCGCGTCCAGGGGCTTGGGCGGGTGCGACGGGTCCCCGTCGGCGAAGTAGAAGTACTCGACCTCGGGGGCGGCGTAGAAGGAGAAGCCGGCGTCGTGGGCCCGCTCCAGGGCCCGGCGCAGGACGTGGCGGGGGTCACCCTCGAAGGGGGTCCCGTCCAGGTGGGTGATGTCGCAGAACACCCGGGCCATGGGGACCCCGTTGGGCTTGATGGGCAGGATCTGGAACGTCTTGGCGTCGGGCCGGGCCAGGACGTCGGACTCCTGGACCCGACTGAAGCCGTCTATTGCCGAGCCGTCGAAGGTCATCCCCTCCTCCAGGGCCGTCTCCAGCTCGGCGGGGGTGATGTTGAAGGCCTTGGGGACGCCAAGCACGTCCGTGAACCAGAGCTGGATGAAGCGCACGCCCCTCTCCTCGACCGTGCGCAGCACGTAGTCCTGCTGGCTCTGCATCTGGGCTTCCTCACTCTCCGAAGCGTCCTACGCCCGCCCCGACTAGTCTCCCACCCCGCGCGGCGGGGCGGCCTCCCGTTCATCCGCAGTTCACATTGGAATGCCGGGGCTGCAACGCGCTACAGAGTGTCTGCCGCCCACACTGCCCCAGGACGGGCACTGCCCCCGAGGAGGAGAAACGTGCAGGGACGAACCCCGGCCGAGGTCTTGCGCCTGGCCCAGGACGAGGGCGTCGAGATCGTCGACTTCCGCTTCTGTGACCTCCCCGGCCTCATGCAGCACTTCTCCATGCCCGCCCACGAGCTGACGGCCGATGGCTTCGAGGACGGCTACGGCTTCGATGGCTCCTCTATTCGGGGCTTCCAGGAGATCCAGGAGTCGGACATGCTCCTGATCCCCGACCCCAACACCGCCGTGGTCGACCCCTTCCGTCAGCACAAGACGCTCAACATCAACTGCTTCGTGCGGGACCCGGTGACGGGGGAGAGCTACAGCCGTGACCCCCGCTACGTGGCCAAGAAGGCCGAGGACCATCTCGTGTCCACCGGCCTGGCCGACACCGCCTACTTCGGCCCCGAGGCCGAGTTCTTCGTCTTCAACGACGTCCGGTTCGACCAGAACCAGCACACGGGCTACTACTCCGTTGACTCCATCGAGGGTGTGTGGAACTCCGGTTCGGAGGAGGAGCCCAACCTGGGCTACAAGCCCCGCTACAAGGAGGGGTACTTCCCCGTCCCCCCCATGGACCACTTCCAGGACCTGCGCTCCGAGATGATCCTCACCATGGAGCGCTGCGGGATCGAGATCGAGATCCACCACCACGAGGTGGGCACCGCGGGCCAGGCCGAGATCGACATGCGCTTCGACACCATGCTGCGCATGGCCGACAAGCTCATGCTCTACAAGTACGTGGTGAAGAACGTGGCCCTGGCCAACGGCTACACGGCCACCTTCATGCCCAAGCCCATCTATCAGGACAACGGCTCGGGCATGCACACCCACCAGTCGCTGTGGAAGGGCGGCGACCCCCTCTTCTACTCCGAGAGCGGCTACGCCGGCCTGTCGGACATGGGGCGCTGGTACATCGGTGGGCTGCTGCGGCACACCCCGGCCATCCTCGCCTTCGCCGCGCCCACCACCAATTCCTACAAGCGGCTCGTGCCCGGCTACGAGGCCCCGGTCAACCTGGTGTACTCCCAGCGCAACCGCTCGGCCTGCTGCCGGATCCCGCTCTACTCCAAGAGCCCCAAGGCCAAGCGGGTCGAGTACCGCTGCCCCGACCCCTCCTGCAACCCGTACCTTGCCTTCGCGGCCATGCTCATGGCCGGCCTCGACGGCGTGCAGAACCGGCTGGAGCCGCCCGACCCCATGGATCGCGACCTCTACGACCTGCCGCCCGAGGAGCTGGCGCGCGTGCCTCAGGTCCCGGGCTCCCTCGAGGCCGTGCTCGACGCTCTGGAGGGCGACCAGGACTTCCTGAAGGTGGGCGGCGTGTTCACCGACGACCTCATCGAGACCTGGCTCGCCTACAAGCGCACCCGTGAGGTCGACGAGATCCGCCTCCGCCCCCACCCGTGGGAGTTCTACCTCTACTACGACATATAGCCGCAGACCGGGCCGGGCTACTCGCCGGTCTGCCCGTCCACCGACTCCCGGAGGAGGTCGGCATGCCCGTTGTGGCGCGCGTACTCCTCGATCATGTGGACCAGGATCCATCGCAGGCTGGCGGCCCGACCGTCGGGCCAGGTACGCCGGGCCAGCCCCTCCAGACCGCCGCCGGTCAGCGCCTCCTCGACCAGGGAGCGGGAGCGGGCCACCGCGTCCTGCCAGAGCGCGAAGAGCTCCTCGGGTGAGTCCTCGGCGGCCGAGTGCCACTCCCAGTCGGGGTCAGCCTTCCAGTCCACCGTGTCCCACGGCGGGTGCCGGTCCTGCCCGTACAGCGACCGGGAGAACCACATGTCCTCGACGTAGGCCAGGTGCTTGAGCAACCCACCCAGGGTCATCGAGGAGGCGCCGACGGTCACCGTCAGGCCCGCCGCGTCCAGTCCCGCGCACTTCCACGCGAGCGTCGCGCGCTGGTAGTCCAGGAATCCCAGGAGGGTGGCGGTCTCGTCGGCCGCGAGGGGAGGTTCCGGACGGCCCTGCTCGTCAACGTCGCTCATAGGCCGGGAACCTAGCGCTGGGCAACGCTGCCCCGGCTTGGCTGCGTTCAGCTTCGAGCCTCTACGTTTGGACCGTGGCAACTCCAGCGTGGGTCGCGCGTCTCACGCGGATCGAGAACCGTTTTCTGGACTGGGCGCGAAGCCCGGACGCTGGGCGGGCGGCTGAAGAATCACCATCTGGTGACATTGATGACTTCCGCGGCCGGAAGTATTGCGTGCTTGTCACATATCGGAAAAGCGGAGAAGCGGTGCCTAGCCCGCTGTGGTTCGGGATAGGCAACGGCAAGCTCTACGCCCATACCGCCGGTGCGAAGGTCAAGCGCATCGAGCGGGATCCTCGTGTGCGGATCGCGCCCTCCACATTTCGCGGGCGTCCGGTGGGCGCTCCCCTTGAAGGCAACGCCCGCGTGCTGTCGTCGGGGGCCGACGAAGATGCCGAACGTTGGATTGAGGCGAACTACGGATGGACCCGTCGGCTCTACTACCGGCTGTTCGCCCAATCCGAGGCGGGTGTGTACCTCGAGGTCACCCCTGCCCCCCGCTCATAGCTCCAGCGTCCCGCAGTCACACTCCTCACTCCCCGCGGCACGCACCAGGTCACCCGCTTTCGAGCGTTGCGTGCTGAGCTCTTCCAGCCATCGTCCATCCGGCGAGGGGCTGTGAGTATGTCGCTACCGTCTCGACCCGTGGAGGCCCGCATCGCTCTCGTCACGGGCGCGAGTCGCGGAATCGGAAAGGCCTGCGCGCTGGCCCTGGCCGACGCGGGCCTCGACGTGGCCATCGCCGCCCGGACGGTTGTGGAAGGCGAGGGCCGGGACGACTCGGTTGCGGGACGGGACCGATCGGTGCCCGGGAGCCTCGAGACGACGGCTGGCCTCATCCAGGCACGGGGACGCCGGGCGCTACCCGTCGCCCTCGACCTCGGTGACCGAGCCTCACTGGAGGAGGCGACGGCGCGGATCTTTGATGCATGGGGTCGGGTCGACGTCCTCGTGAACAACGCCGTGCACACCGGCCCTGGGAGCATGGACCGGGTAGAAGACCTCGACCTGGCGACGCTGGAGGCGAAGCTGTGGGCCAACGCGATCGCCCAGGTCGCGCTGATCAAACTGGTGCTGCCAGGCATGCTCGAGCGGGGCGAGGGCACGATCGTCGACATGACCTCGGAGGTGGCGGTCAGCGACCCTCCCGCGCCGACCGGCGAGGGTGGCTGGGGACTGGCCTACGCCATGTCCAAGGGGGCGTTCCACCGGGTGGCCGGGATCCTCGCGGTGGAGCTCGGCCCGCGGGGCCTTCGGGCCTTCAACGTCGACCCAGGCTTCGTCCTCACTGAGCGCATGACCGTGAATCAGCAGGAGCTCGGCCTGGAGGGCCGCTACCGGGGCGCCCCACCCACGGTGCCGGCCGAGGTGGTGAGATGGCTGGCCACTTCGCCCGACGCCGACGCGCTCAACGGCCAGACGGTTCGGGCGCAGAAGCTGGCGCTCGAGCTTGGCCTGCACCCGGACTGGCGCACGAGGTCGTGAGGCGGTCCGGGGGTCCCTTCGAGCCTTGGCCAGGCCGTGTCGTGCCATTGGCGGGCGGGGTCCCGAAGCTCGGACAAGCACTTGCGAGCCGGCGAGATAGCGACCCCGGAGGGCCGCATGGCAAACGACGATGACGCGAAATCTCGTGGCGAGCCGGCGAGCGCTCCGCGACCATCTCAGTGATGGAGCGGGTGATATTCGGCGCTGGTGTCGTCCTTCGGACTTGGCGACGAGGCGACGGGCCGGCCCTCGAGCTGATCCTCGAGCGATCGCGCCAAGCCTTCGGTGACTGGCTGCCAGGTGCGACCAAAGACCTGGCGGACATTCCGGCGTTCCTGCAGCATGTCGAGGCCGCCTTTGCCGACGGGACTGGGTTCTTCTACGCGCTCGAGGAGGGCGGCGAGGCTCTAGGTCAGTGCAGCCTCCATCATCGGGCGTTTCGCACAGGGGAGATCGGGTACTGGGTACGGACCGACCGCGCCGGAGACGGTATCGCCAGCCGAGCGGTCAACGCCCTGGTCGCCGCCGCGTACGGCGAGGGGCTGCGCGAGCTGGTGATCCACTGCGACGAGGGCAACGTTCGAAGCGCGCACGTAGCCGCCAACGCCGGTTTCATTCACGTCAGGACGGTCCAACTCGACCCGACACTGCCGCGTACCCGAGCCCAAACGGGACGCGAGATGACCTGGGTCCGTCGCCTTGGTTCAGACGCCCCGAGGGCGCCGACCGCCGCGTCCTCGCCTTGAGTTAGCTGGCGATCGTCCGCCCCAGCGCCATCCGGGTTCAGCACCTGCCGGTGCGGGCCGATCGGCCGCTAGCGTTTTGGAACGGGACCGTGGCGTCGACGACGGGGCAGCGTCGAGGCCCGTTCCTGCGGCAGACTTCGGCTCCTCATTAGCGACCGAGAGGATGAACTCACGATGATTCGTCTCAGCGTCTTCTACCCAGTGACTGAGGGTGCGACGTTCGATCACGACTACTACCGCGACAAGCATGTCCCGCTTGCCGTGAAGACCTGGGGTCTCGACGGAGCAGAGATCAACAAAGGTGTCGAGGGTCCCTACGTCGCCGCCGTGCACTTCAAGTTCGAGTCGCTGGACGCCTTGCAGGCTGCGATGGGTTCGAAGGGGACAAGCGACGTGCTCGCCGACGTCGCCAACTACACCTCGATCGCGCCAGTGCTGCAGACCAGTGAGATCGTCGGCTGACTACGACCGTCACACACCTCGGCCGCACGGCCGACGGCGCTATCGGCACGGATGGCGCCGATGGCAGGACGGCTCGGTACCGTGCGCGGGTGGTGCTCGACTCCGAGCGTCGTCTTGCCTCTCAGCGTGCAACCCCTTTCGTCGGAGTCATCCGTCGAGGAATCGCCTAAGGGCCGAGGTAAGAGCAATTGCTCACGAAGGGAGCGCCCGCGAAGCGGTCCTGGAGAAATGGGCCGGTCTGAGGCTCGAAGTAGGCGGCCGCCTGCACGTGAGAGGCGCCCTGGTATTCCTGGTAGTCCACCGGCACCCCTTCGCGGCAGTAGTGGCGAGCGAGAGCTCTGACGTCGCCGGCCACCATGGCCCCGTCTCCCTTCTCGTCGACGTTGCCGACAGCCATGAGGAGCGGCTCCCTCGGATGGGTCTTGGCCTTTCCCATCGTCTGGTCGCGAAGCATGATCGAGAACGGGGCCACCCGGGTGAGGTCCCGGTACGCCGGCAGCATGATGTCGCCGATGGTGAGGCCGGGGTACCTTCCGAACACCGAGGCGATACACGCAGTTCCCTCTCGCTGGACGACTTGGCGACCGTAGGGCGACAGATACCTCGTCAGGTCGAGGCCGTAGGCACGAGACAGCCCGAGAAGCTCACCGGGGATGGCAGCCGAGTACTCGACCGTGCCGTTGATGTACGCGAAGTGACCGAAGTAGTTGGCCGGGATGCCGCCCTCGGCGACGCCGACGATGTTCAACTTCGGGCCGTAGGCCGGGGCCAGCTCGCTCGCCCAGTCGGCCGCGACGGATCCGCCCGAGTAGCCGGACAGGCCGACCTTGGTGGCCGGGCCGATCCGGAGGTACGACTCGGTCGCCCTGATGGCGTCCAGCGCTCCGTATCCGGACTCGCGCCCCGCCATCCAGTGGAGGCCGGTCCCCTCGAAGTCGGGGATGGTCACGATGTCGCCCTGGGACAGGTACCAGGTGATGAGGAGCTCCTCCTCCTCCGCCTCCTGCTGGTATGTGGCGTCCCCCGCGTCGCCCCCCGCCAGGGTGTAACTGGGGTCGCACTGAGAGCCCAGGCCGTCGTAGAAGCTCAGGTAGTCGACGATCCTGGGCAGGATCGGGGTCGGAGCGGGTTCGAGCACCGTCGTGACCGTTACCGTTGCCCGGCCCAGCTGACCGGTGGTCCGATACAGCAGCTGTTCGGCGCGGATCGGTGTGGAGTTGCCGCCGCCGACCGCCAATTGAGCTGACCGGTGCTTGAGCACGGTGCCAGGGGGGATCGTGCCAAGAGGCTTGGAGCCCGAGTACGTGTAGAAGGGATCCTGCGACGGGAGCGTGGGTCCCGAAGCGAGCGCGGCGGGGTTCAGCATGATGAGCGACACCAGTACCAACAGCGCAACAGCCAAGAGACGCGGCCGTTGCCGCATGTGTCTCAACTCACCGGACCCTGACGCGCACCGTCCAAGTCCTGACCGGACGACCTCTGCGTCGCCGGGTGCCAGGCTCACGGGCGAGGCCGCACGGTTCTCACCTGACAGATCGGCCATCCCCCGTTACCCTCATGCCTCCCCATCGTGTTTCGAGCTCCGTCGGCATCCAGCCCGAACTATTCGTGCTCCTGCCTCAGAAGACCTGTGGTCACCGACCGATATTGCCGGCGACAGGGCAGCACCCCGCGGCCTGGTGGTTACGCGCGTGACTCCGTCAACCCGAGCCGAGGGCTCGTTCGGTCATCGCCGTCCCCCCCGGACTCCCGCCCTCGATCTCGTCGGCCTCGTAGTAACCCCCGTCAAGGTGGGGCTGCACGTAGAGGGCGCGGGCTCTCTTGGCCAGGTCGATGAGGCCGGCGATCGTCAGGTACGCAGGCCATATCCCCAGTGTCACGACGACGTGGCCGTGATCACCCGAGCCACGGGGTAGTCCTGTCGGTGCGCCAGTGAAGGCCCAGATGGTCCAGGTGAAGGCGGAGGTGCCCAGCCACTTCGCCGCTCGACCGTAGAAGTCCCGCTCCAGCTCAGCAGGACTCGGAGGGACAGGGCGTGGGGGCACCTCTTCTGACCGGCGCCGTCTCAGCAGGCCCACGCCGACAGTTTGCGTCCAGACGCCTGGCGGAACAAGTGGGACGAACTCCGTCCGGCGGCCGCGCCGGTTGTCTCCGATGTCACGTCCAGGGGCCGGCGCTGCTGGCGCCGCCGTAGAAGAGGCGTTCCACAACCTGGCGGGCCCGGCGGGTGACGCGGCGATCGGTGTCCCGCAGGGCGACGGGGTTGGTGTCGAGGCTGCGGGCCAGGCGGGCGAGCTGCTCGGCCTGGGTGGGCAGCGAGTCGCCCGGGCCGCCCCGCACCAGGTACAGGCGGTTGCGCGTCCGCTCGCAGAACCGATAGGCCTGACCCAGCACCTGGGCGTCGGCCTCCTCGACGGCCCCCGCCGCCACCAGGGCGGCGAGCCCCTCCATCGTCCCCGGTGCGGGAACGCGGTGCCTGAGCTGGAGGAGTTGGACCGTCCACTCCACGTCCGAGAGCGACCCCCTTCCCAGTTTGAGGTGGAACTGGGGGTCCTCTCCCGCGGGTATGCGCTCCCGCTCGACGCGCGCCTTGATGCGCCTGATCTCGCGGCCCTCCGCCTCGCCGAAGGGCTTGTCCCACACCTGCTCCTGCACCATGACCATGAACCGTTGCGCCACCTCGGCGTCGCCGGCCACGGGGCGGGCCCGCACCAGCGCCTGGCGCTCCCACGTCTGTCCCCAACGCTCGTAATAGGCGCGGTAGCTCGCCATCGTCCGCCCCAGAGGGCCGCGTTTGCCCTCCGGGCGGAGGTTGACGTCGAGCCGGAAGATGCGCTCCGAGGGGGTGGAGCCGTTGACCACCTCCAGGAGCTCTTCGGCCGAACGTTCGGCGGCCTGCACGTCGTGGGGGGCGGCCTCGTCGGCGAACACGATGAGCACGTCGAGGTCGCTGGCGTAGGACAGCTCGTTGCCCCCCAGGCGGCCCATGCCGATCACGGCCACGGGCACCGGCGGGGCCACCAGGGAGACGGCGGACTCGAGCACGGTCTCGGCCAGGGCGGTGAGCGACGAGCCGGTGGTGGTCACGTCGTCGAGCCCCAGGATGTCGCCTGCGGCGATGCGGAACTCCTCGTCGCGGGCGAAGCGCCGCAGCCCGGCCTGCTGGTGGCGCAGGTCTGTCCGCCAACCCAGCGCCGAGCCGGCCCGGGCCCGGAGGTCCGTACCGTCGCGCCGGCACAGGGCGGCGTCGTCTCCGAGCACGGCCATCAGGTCGGGGTTGTGCTGCACGGGGTCGAGGAGCAGGCGGCTGGTACCGAGTAGGAGACAGAGTCGCCTGGCCGCCTCGGGCGAGTCGCGGAAGGTCGCGACCAGCCGTTCCCGGCGGTGCCGGCCCGTGGCCAGGGTGCGCAGTCCCAGAAGTCCGAGCTCGGGATCGGGGGACTCCGAAAGCCATTGCAAGAGGAGCGGGAGCATCTGCTGCATGAGCCGGGACGAGCGGGTGAGGCCGTGGGTGAGCTCCTCCAGGGCCTGGCGGGTGCGGGCGACGTCGACGAAGCCGAAGGCCTCGAGCCGGGCCGACAGGGCCCCGGCCGGCATGACCGGGCCCCCCGGCCGCTCGCCCCTGGGCAGGACGGAGAAGGCCTCCAAGAGTGGCCGGAAGAAGAGGCGCTCATGGA
>VAXP01000010.1:24720-31032 GCA_005884125.1 Actinomycetota bacterium
AAGTGGTCGACCGCGCTCGTCTTGGGCTCGTCCCGGTAGCCCATCACCCGGGCCAGGTGGGTGCGGGTCTCGCGGGAGGCCGGAACGGAGTGGACCTGCTGCTCCTCCACCAGCTGCAGACGGTGCTCCACGGTGCGAAGGAAGCGGTAGGCCTCGGCCATGGTGGCGGCGTCGTCCTCGGCCACATAGCCCGATGCGGCCAGCTCGGCGAGCGCGGGGAGGGTGGCGGGCACCCGGAGCGCGGGATCGTGGCGGCCGTGGACGAGCTGGAGGAGCTGCACCGAGAACTCGACGTCGCGGATCCCGCCCGGACCCCGCTTGACCTCCCGCGTCGTGAGGCCCCGGCGGGCCACCTCTCCTTCGGCCCTGGCCTTCATGCTCCGCAGCTCCCGGAGCACCTCGAGCCCGAAGGGCCTGCTCCAGACCCGCTCGGCCGCGGCGGCGACGAACTCGCGGCCCAGCTCACCGTCGCCGGCAACGGCCCGGGCCTTGATCAGGGCCTGGAGCTCCCACGCCCTGGCCCAGCGGTCCCAGTAGGCCTGGTAGGACGCCAGCGAGCGGGCCAGGGGCCCGGCTCCACCCTCGGGCCTGAGCCCGGCGTCCACCCGGAAGCACGCCCGGGCCACGTCGGTGACGCGCCTTGCCCAGCGGGTGTCGCCTTCGCCCTCGCTCACGAACAGCACGTCGATGTCGCTCGCGTAGTTGAGCTCCCGGGCCCCGAGCTTGCCCATCGCGATCACCGCCAGACGGGCCGGTGTCCCGTCGCCTCCGCCGTCGCTCTGGGCCAGACGGAAGGCGGCGCCTAGAACTCCGTCGGCCAGGTCGGCCAGGTCGGCCCCCACGGCCTCGAGCCCGTCCAGCCCGAGCAGGTCGCGCGCCGCGATCCTCAGCAGCTCGAGGCGCTTCCAGCGCACCAGCCGGGCCCTGTCGGCCGCCTCGATGGGCACACGGCGGTCGAGGTCGGCGAGCACGTCCAGGGCGGCCGGCTCGGTCAGGCAGAGCCGGCTGAGAGAGCGACTGGCGGCGACAACAGCGATCAGGGCGGCGGCCAGGTCCTCGTCCTGGGCCAGGTGCTCGGCCGTCTCGGGGCGCTCCTCCACCAGCTGGTCCAGGAAACGAGCCACCTGGGCCGGGTCGGCGCACTGCTCGACCAGCTCCCGGGCGGGTCCTCGCAACAGCACGGGTCGCAGTTTCCCAGCCGAGGACCCGAGGAGCTCATCTGTCCAAGACAGGGCGGGGCCCGCGGCTGGATCCTGTGTGAACATGGACAAAGGGTCAGCTGCACCACCGCCCGAAGCGCCCCGGAACGGCCGCGAGAGGGAATCGCCGGTCAGGCCACGAATGCCAAGAGCCGGGATGGGAGCGCTCGGGCGTCTGCGCCGGTCGGCGGAGTGGCAGCTGCTGTTCGGCGCCATCGTGAGGGCGGGCCGGGCCCTGGCCCTGACCTGGTGGGCCCTGGTGGTCCTGAGGGCCTTGCTGCCGGCCGCCTTCGCCGTGGCCATGGGGATCCTGGTAGGAGCGGTGCAGCGGGCCCACCCGCTCGCCGGACCTCTGGTGCTCGTCGGCGGCGTCTTCGTGGCCCTGCAGACGCTCAGCCCCCTGCACGGGGAGGTGGCGACGAACCTGGGGGCGCGGACGGCAGCGTGGCTCCAGGACCGGCTCATGAGGGCGACCGTCGCGCCTCCGGGCATGGCCCACCTCGAGCGGCCCGAGCTGATGGACGACTTCACCCTGGCCCGTGACTTCGACCTCGGCATCACCGGGCCGCCGCTCTCGGTCTCCATGCCCTTCATCGGCAACGGTTTCGTGGAGATCGGTGGGGGTCTGGCCTCGGCCCTGGTCCTCGCCCGCTACCGCTGGTGGGCGCCCATCGTCCTCGGTGGTGCCTGGCTGTCGACCCACGTGCTCCTCCGCGAAGGAACGGTTTGGCGGGACTGGCGCTCCACCGAGGTCATGGAGCACCAGCGCCACGCCGACTACGCCTACCGGATGGCGGTCGACGCCCCCGCGGCCAAGGAGCTCCGGCTCTTCGGGCTGGCTGACTGGGCCGTGGACCGCTTCGCCTCCCGCCGCCGCCGTCTGCTCGACCTGTCGCTGGAGGCCATGAGGCTGCGCCAGCGGCCGGTGCTCTGGACGCTCGCCCTCATCGGCGCGGCCAACGGGCTGGTGTTCTGGTCCTTGGCCCACGACGCGTCGGGCGCCCACCTCAGCCTGGGCGCCCTGGTCGTATTCGCCGGGACGGCAGTGGGCACGAGCTCGCTGGCCTTCGGGGAGTTCGACTGGTGGCTTCGCACCGCGGCCCAGCCCGTGCCCGTGGTGATGAGCCTGGAGGAGCGCATGGGCGCGGTGGGGGCGCTGGCCCCCGGCACCCGGCCCGCCGCGGGCATGCCTGCCCGCGAGATCCGCTTCCGCGGCGTGCGCTTCTCCTACGACGCCAGCGTCGAGCCCGTGCTCGACGGGCTCGACCTGACCATCCCCGCGGGAACGTCGATGGCCATCGTGGGCCAGAACGGCGCGGGCAAGACCACGCTGGCCAAGCTGCTCTGCCGGCTCTACGACCCTCAGACGGGGGCAATCGAGGTGGACGGAGTCGACGTGCGCACCCTGGAGCTGGCCGCCTGGCGCTCGAGACTGGCGGCCGTGTTCCAGGATTTCGTGCGCTACGAGCTCCCCCTGCGGGACAACGTGGCCCCCATGGGCGCGCCCGAGGACGTCGTGGCCCGGTCCCTGGAGCAGGCCGGCGCCGCGGGCCTGGCCGGCCTGGGCACGATCCTGTCGCGCGCCTACGACGGGGGCACCGATCTGTCCGGAGGGCAGTGGCAGCGCATCGCCCTGGCCCGGGCCCTGTGCGCGGTGCACGTGGGCGCCGGTGTCGTGATCCTGGACGAGCCCACGGCCCAGCTCGACGTGCGGGGTGAGGCCGAGGTCTTCGACCGGATCCTCGCAGCCACCAGGGCGTGCACGACCATCCTCATCTCCCACCGCTTCTCGACCGTCCGCCACGCCGACCGCATCTGCGTGCTGGAGGGAGGGCGGGTCGTCGAGCTCGGCTCCCACAACGAGCTCATGGCCCTGGGCGGGCGCTACCGGACCATGTTCGACCTGCAGGCCGGCCGCTTCACGGAGGAGACCGATGAGCTCCTCGCCTGAGGTCGAGGTACCGAGCGGAGTGGCCACGTTGTGGCGCTCCATGCAGAGGGCCTACCGGGCCGAGCCCGCCCTGGTCGTCGCCTCCCTGGCCATGGCCATCCTGGCCACGATTCCCGACGCCCTCTTCGCCCTGTGGCTCAAGCTGCTGGCCGACGGGGTCATCCGCCACCGCCGGGGTCTCGTGCTGGCCGCCGCCCTCGGCCTCGCGGGCTCGGTCGCGGGCGGGTGGGTGCTGCGCACGGCCGGGGGTCGGGTGCAGCGCAAGTTCCGCATGCGGGTCGGGGTCGTGCTCGAGGCCCACGTGGCCGAGCTGCAGGCGTCGGTGTCGACCATCGAGCACCAGGAGCGTCCCGAGTACCTCGACCGCCTGGCCGTGCTGCGGGACGCCGTCTTCCACCTCGACCACATGTACATGTCGGTGTTCTCGACCCTGGGCGCCCTTCTCCGGCTCCTGATCACGGTGGGGCTGCTCATGTCGGTCCACCCGGCCATGGCCGCCCTGATCGTGTTCGCGGTGCCGACGGTGGCGGTGTCGACGTGGCGGTCGGGCGTGCAGCGAAGGGTGGAGGAGGGGGCCGCGCCCCACATGCGCCTGGCCCGGCACCTCTTCCTGCTGGGGACGACGGCCCCGCCGGGCAAGGAGGTCCGCCTCACCGGGATCGGGGCACGGCTGGTGGAGCAGCGGCGCCGGGCGTGGGAGGCGTGGAACGAGCCCGTGGCCTCCTCCCACTGGACCAGCGCGGCCTGGCAGGCGGGGGCCTGGGGCCTGTTCGGGGCGGCCTACGTGGGCGCCATCGTCTTCGCCGCCTCCGGGCTGCACGCCTCGGCCGGCAACGTCCTCCTCGTCCTGGCCGCGGGCAGCAGGCTCTCCCAGTACGTGGCCATGACCGCGGGCGAGGCCGACTTCCTGCGCATGTGGCTCGACGCCTCCCGCCGGCTGGGCTGGCTGGAGAGCTACGCCGGCGCCCTGCGCGACCGCGCCGACCGGCCGGTGCCCGAGCGCCTGGAGCGGGGCATCCGCCTCGAAGGGGTCTCGTTCCGGTATCCGGGGACGGACGCGTGGGTGCTCCAGGACGTGTCCCTCGATCTGCCTGCGGGGTCGGTGGTGGCCGTGGTGGGGGAGAACGGCGCGGGCAAGACCACCCTGGTGAAGCTGCTGTCCCGCTTCTACGAGCCCACCACCGGACGCATCACCGTGGACGGCACCGACCTGTCCCGGCTTCCGGCCGAGGCTTGGCGCTGCCGGATGGCGGGGGCGTACCAGGACTTCTTCAGGTTCGAGCTCCAGGCCCGTCACTCGGTCGGGGTGGGCGACCTTGACCGCCTGGACGAGCCCACGGCGGTGGCGACCGCGGTCGACCGGGCCGGGGCCGTCGACGTCGTGGCCGGCCTGCCCCGGGGCGTCGACACCCAGCTGGGCCCCACGTGGAACGAGGGCGTCGAGCTCTCCTTCGGCCAGTGGCAGAAGCTGGCCCTGGCCCGGGGGTTCATGCGCGACGGCCCCCTGTTGCTCGTGCTGGACGAGCCCACGGCCGCCCTGGACGCCGAGACGGAGCACTCCCTGTTCGAGCGCTTCGCGGCCCAGTCGCGCTCGGGCGACGGCAACGGCCGCATCACCATCCTGGTGTCGCACCGCTTCTCCACCGTGCGCATGGCCGACAGGATCGTGGTGCTCTCGGGCTCGAGGCTGGTGGAGGCCGGCACCCACGACGAGCTCATGGTCCAGGACGGGTCCTACGCCGAGCTCTACCGCATCCAGGCCCACGCCTACCGGTAGGCCGGGCGCGGGGACGGGGCCGGGGGCGGGTGGGGGCCCGGCGCCGCGTCGCGGCGCCGGATCAGCTGATGACCCGCCGCCGGAACCCCTTGATGCCGAGCCAGGTCAGCACGGCGGCGAAGCCGGCCAGCACGCAGTAGATGGCGGGCAGGGACATGTGGCGCACGCCGGTGGTGAGGGCGGCCCGGAAGCCCTCGCTCATGTAGACGAGCGGGTTGGCCAGCACCAGGACCTTCAGCCACGGGAACCCGAAGGCCTTGACCGCGCCGAGGGCGGACCAGGGGTAGTAGATGGCGCCCAGGAAGGTCAGTGGTAGCACGACGATGCCGAACAGCATGGGCACGGTCCTGGGGTCGAAGCGGGTGCCGAAGGTGAGCCCCAGCGCTCCCGAGGTGAGACAGGCCAGGGGCGTGAGGGTCAGGAGCACGGGCCAGCTCACGTGCAGGTGCACGGGAGTGGCCGGCACCAGGGCGGCCACGGGGAACACGACCAGGGCCGCGACCAGGCCCTGTATGGCCCCGGCCACGATCTTCTCCACCGCCACCCAGCTGACGGGCAGGGGTGCGAGGACACGGTCCTCGATCTCCTTGGTGTAGCCGAACTCCTGGACCAGGGGCAGGGCCACGGACTGGATGCCCTGGAAGACGATGGACAAGGCGACGACGCCGGCGACGAGCAGGGTGGAGAAGGCGGCCGATCCCCGACCGCCCCCGCCCACACCCTGGCCGATCTTGGGGAACACGTAGGTGAACACGAACACGAGCAGGAAGGGCTGCATGATCGTGCGGGGTATGAACTCCTTGAGGTTCTTGCGCAGCACCGTGACGTCGCGCAGCAGAAGGGCGCGGAAGGCGGCGGGGGCGGTGGCCCGGCCCTGGGTGCCCGCCGGGGGCGCGGGGCGAGTCGACGACTGCTGGGCGGCGACTGTCGCGGTCATTCGCGCAGGTCCTTTCCAGTGAGGCTGATGAACACCGTCTCCAGCGTGGGCTCGGTCACGGAGAGGTCGCGCACCGTGAGCCCGCCCTGCTCGCACAGGCTCAGGATCAGAGGCAGCGCCCCCTCGACTCCTCTGAGGGCCACCCGCACCTTGTCGTCCACGACCCGGACGTCGGAGCCCGGTCGCAGCTCACCCAGCCTGGCCTGGAGGTGCGAGGCCAGGCGCTCGGGCGGCCCATCGGCGCTGACCACCACCTCCGTGTCCGCCCCCAGCGACTGCTTGAGTCCGTGGGGGCTGTCCAGGGCGAGGATGCGGCCGTGGTCCATGATCGCCACCCGGTCGCAGAGCCGGTCGGCCTCCTCCATGTGATGGGTGGACAGCATGATGGTCTGACCCCCCCGGTGCAGTTCACCCATGATCTCCCACAGCGCCAGCCTGCTCTGGGGAT
>VAXP01000011.1 GCA_005884125.1 Actinomycetota bacterium
TCGGAGGGAAGTAGCTCGAGTGTCGGTGCGCTGCCGCTCGAGGATCCGCCGACCGCAGCATGATGACCATGCAAAGGTTGGCGGACACGGCACTAGACGGGGCGCTCTCGAGGCTCGACGGAGGCGCCGTCCACGGCGCGGACCACCCACGCCCGCTCGGGCAGGGCCCCGGCCAGGGCGCCGGGCTCGGTCAAGGCCACCACGCAACCGCCGAAGCCGGCGCCCATGAGCCGGGCCCCGTGGACCCCGGCCCGAGCGGTGAGGGTCCGCACCAGCTCGTCCAGGGCGGGTGTGGAGACGGCGAAGTCGTCGCGCAGGCTGGCGTGGCTCGCGACCATGAGCGCTCCCGCCCCGGCCACGTCCCCCGCCCCCAGGGCGGCGACGAACTCCACCACCCGGGCGTTCTCGGAGACGACGTGGCGGGCCCGGGCCCGGACGGTGGCGTCGATGATCGCCCCCACGTCGTCCAGGGTGGCCCGGCGCAGAGGCCCGATCTGGGCCGAGGCCGCCTGGCACTGGGCCCGGCGCTCGGCATAGGCGGAGTCCACCAGGCGGCGCGACCGGCCCGAGTGCACGACCACGATCTCGACGTCCCCGGGTAGGGCGACGGGTGTGACGTCGAGCGTCTCGCAGTCGATGAGCAGGGCGTGGCCCGCCACCCCGGCCGCCGACGCCAGCTGGTCCATCACGCCGCAGGGGACACCCGACGCCGCTTGCTCGGCCCGCTGGAGGAGCAGCGCCAGCTCGATGGCGGTGCCCTGGAAGCCGAGGGCCAGGGCGGTGGCGACCATGAGCGATGTGCTCGACGACATGCCCCCGCCCACGGGCATGGTGGTGGTCACCCGGCCCCGGCCGCCGGCGCGGAGGCGGAGGGCGGCCACCACCCCGGCGACGAAGCGGCCCCACGACGGGCGCACGGCGGCGAGCACGGCGGGTTCGAGGGGCACTCCGATGCCGACCGTGACCGGCTCGGGTTCGGCGCTGGACGCCAGGGTCACGGTCGTTCCCGCCCGGTCGAGGCGCACCGTGGTCCCCAGGTCCACCGCCAACGGGAGCACCAGCCCGCCGGTGTAGTCGGTGTGCTCTCCGATGAGGTTGACCCGGCCGGGGGCGTGGGCCCGGACCTGCCTGACATCGCCCTTCACCCCGAGCCGGCGCCGGGCCGGCGCGGGCGCTGCGCTCACCTGGCTGTCACCGGGTCCCGGGCTGGTCCCGCAGGCGGGCGGCCGCCTCCTCGGGGACCACGGGGTTGAAGAACACGCCGCTGCCCAGCTCGCCTGCGGCCACGTGGCGCACTACTCCCGGCGCCCTCCACAGGGGCGCCACGTGGGCGTGCAGGTGGGCCCCGGGCCAGGCCCCGCCGCCGGTGGGGCGCTGGTGGAACCAGAGCATGTAGGGAGCGGAGGCGGCGAAGAGCTGGTCCAGGCGGGAGAGGGCGTCGACCAGGACGGCGGCCAGGTCCCGTGCGCCCTCCCGGGCCGAGGGCAGGTCGGGCAGGTGCTCGGAGGGAGACAGGAGGAGCTCGAAGGGCCACGCTGCGGCCCACGGCACCTCGGCCCGCCAGCCCCCGGAGCGCGAGACGACCCGATCTCCGTCGGGCTCGCCCGGGGTCGGGCACAGGACGCACGTCCCGGTCGCCTGCGCCAGCTCGGCCGCCGGCGCCGGGGGCACGTGGTCGAAGGCGTATATCTGCCCGTGGGGGTGGGCGATGGTGGCGCCCACCTCGGGGCCCCGGTTCTCGAACACCAGGACGTAGGCCACGTCGCCGCGCCGGCCCAGAGCGGCGGTGCGGTCGGCCCACAGCCCCACCACCTCCGCCGCCCCCTCCACCCCGAGGGAGGCGAAGCTGGCGTCGTGCTCGGGCGTGTAGAGCACGATCTCGCAGCGCTCCTCGGGCATGGGCGGCCAGCGGTTGACGAACCACCTCACCCGGTAGGGATCGGGCGCCTCCAGTCCTCCGGGGCAGAAGGGGCAGCCGGCCCGGGGCAGCGTGGGCCGGCCCTGGCGGTGCCCGGCCACCACCACGGTGGCGCCGGTGAGGGGATCGGTGCGCCTGTCGCTCACCGGCCTCACCGGTCGACGGCCTCGCCCGACTCCTCGAAGAGGACCTCGCCCCGGCGCAGACGGGTGGCGATGCGCACGACCTGGGCCAGCTCCCGCCGCGTGGGGGTGTGGGCGGCCAGGAACCGCGTCGCCCCGGCCAGTATGAGCGCCGCGGGCTCGGATCCGGCCGGCCACTGGCGGGCCTGGCGAACGGCGGCCTCGTAGGTCTGGAACCAGTGGAACTCGGCGTCCTCGGCCACGAGGGCCCGGCCCAGGGCGGCGACGAGGGCGCCCTGGTCCCCGCCTGAGCGCACGTGGTGGTAGGCGATGGCCCCGGCTTCGTCGACCCGACCCTGCTCGTCCCAGCAGGCCTGGAGCCCGTGCAGGGCGCCGGCGGCCGCCTCCGGAGGGGACGGCGGCGGGGCCGCGGGCAGCCGGGCCGCGGGGACGTTGAGGAAGCGGTCGAGGTAGACACGCAGGGCGAGCTGGTACACGCCCCGCAGCGCCTCGGGCGAGGGCGAGCGGACCAGCACGTGGTGCAGGGCGTTGGCCGCGGTGAACCCGTGGTGGACGACGTCCCAGTCGCCGTGGTCGTTCTGGGTGTGGAAGCGCACGATGCGCAGGGCGCCGGCGTAGGCGACGGCCCGCCCCAGTTGCTCGGCGGTGGCCCCGTCGGTCAGGGCCCGGTCCAGGACGGCCACCACCTGGCCCGGGTCGTCGGCCAGCACCTGCCAGGCCAGGGACTCCACCGCCTCGTCGCCGAAGCTCCCGGCTCCCGCCGCCTGCTCCCCCGAGGCCGGCAGACCGGGGAGGCGCTCGGCCGCGGCCCGGAGCAGGCCGGCCAGGTCGTGGGGGTGGCGCCACTCGCCCTCCTCCTCGTGACGCCGGGCCGATGCGGTCTGGGACACGAGGGTCGGCAGCACCGCGGGCGCGGATTCGGCGCCCAGGAGCTCGACGGCCTCGAAGGCCTTGTTGGTGAAGTCGATGGTGTGGCCGCCGTCCAGGAAGACGTGGTCGGTCGCGGCTGCGGCCATGAGCCCGCTCAGGGCCGGGGCCGGCATGCCCGAGGCGATGGCCGTGGCCAGGGTGCGCTCGGCCGCGTCGGCCGAGCGGCTGTCGATGAAGCGCCGGTACCAGGCCGAGAGCCGGTCCTGGGAGAGGCCGCGGGCCCCGAGGGGAGGCAGGGGGAAGCGGGGCGGCCGCCCCCGGGTGTCCCGTGAGACGAAGGCCAGGCCGTGGACCAGGGCCAGGGGGCGCTCGGGCGGGTCGAGATCGGCTAGCACGTTGGCCATGGCCACCAGCACGGTGAGGCCCGCGCCCCACCCCGGGCCCCGGTACCGGCAGCCCCACTCCACACCGATGCGCACCACCTCGGCCGGGTCGGTGCCCCCCTCCAGCAGGCCGAGCACGGCCTTGGCCGTGACCAGGGTCAGGCCCTGCTCCAGGCCGTCCTCCAGCTTGGCCCGGTGATGGTCGATCGGCTCGGGGGCGGCCTCCACGACCACGACCAGGTCGTCGCCCTCCACCTCGACGGCGTAGGCGCGTACGTCGTCGGCGAAGGGGTCCAGCGTGCCCCCGCTCTCCAGGTCGAAGCGGGCGTGGTGCCAGTGGCAGGTGACGAGGCCGCTCTCCACCGTGCCCCGGTGGAGGGGGAAGCCCATGTGCGGGCAGCGGTCGTCCAGGGCGTAGGCCCGCTCGCCGTCCCACAGCACGCAGATGGGCTGGTTGCCCGCCTTGGCCGTCAGGCAGCCCTTCTCCTGGAGCTGCTGGCGCGTCCCGACCTTCACCCGCATGCGAGCCTCCTCCGCTAGGAGAGCCCCAGCGCCCGGGCCAGACGCTCGAGGCCGTCGAGCTTCCATGGAGCCCGCAGGGCGATGTTCACCTGGTGGGCGCCGGCCTCCACGTACTGGCTGACCCGGTCCACCAGCTCGGCGTCGCCCCCCATCAGCACTCCCGGGCGTACTCCCTCGCGCAGGTTGCCGAACTGGGCGGCGAAGTCGTCCTCGTCGGTGGCCATGCCCAGGTTGACGCTGCAACGGATGGCGGTGGGGTCCCGGCGGGCGTCCTCGCAGTGGCGCTGCAGCACGGCGCGCTTGCGGGCGAAGTCCTGGGGCGAGACGAAGGGGACGTTCCACCCGTCGGCGTAGCGGGCGGCGATGGCGAGCGTGCGGCGCTCGCCGCCGCCGCCGATCCAGATGGGCACCCGCTCCTGCACCGGTCGGGGCGCGCAGCGGGCGTCCTCGAGGGTGAACCATTTGCCCTTGAAGCTGGTGCTGTCGTTGTGGAGCAGGCCCCGCACGCACTGGACCGCCTCCTCCAGGATGTCGAGCCTGGTCCCGACCGAGGGGAAGGGGATGCCGTAGGCGTCGTACTCGACCTGGCTCCACCCCGCGCCCAGCCCCACGTCGGCCCTTCCCCCTGAGAGGTGGTCGATGGTGGCGATGGCGTTGGCCAGCACGGCGGGATGGCGGTACCCGGCGCAGTAGACGAGCGACCCGCAGCGGACCCGGCTGGTGCGGCAGGCCAGGGCGGCGTGGGACGCCACCGCCTCCAGGCACTCTGGGTCACCGGTGAGGTCGGCGGCGTAGAAGTGGTCCCAGATGGAGATCCAGCCGAAGCCCAGGGCCTCGATGCGGTCCCACAGGTCGAACAGCTCCTGGACCGTCGTGCGCTGCAGCCCCGTGTGCACACCGAAGACCGTCATGAGCGAACGGTAACGCCACGGCGCTACCGTCGGCACGGGCCGCACGGCGTGGCGTGGCTCACGGGTGGCGCGGGTCACAGGGGCCGCGGCTCATGGGCGTTTCCCGGGCGCCGGTGGTCCAGGGCCGATGAGCCGATGAGCCGATGGGCCGATGGGCCGACGAGCCGATGAGATGGAGGAGCGAGGGATGGGTGGTCCGCTGAGCGGCGTAAGGGTGGTCGAGATCGTGGGGATCGGCCCCGGTCCCTTCGCGGCCATGATGCTGTCCGACATGGGGGCCGAGGTCCTCCGCGTCGACCGGGCGTCGGCCGTGCGGCCGGGAGCGACGCCGGCCGAGCCGCCCAAGGACGTGCTGGCCCGGGGCCGGCGCTCCATCGGGGTCGACCTCAAGCACCCCGACGGTGTGCAGACCGTGCTGCGCCTGGTGGAGTCGGCCGACGCCCTCATCGAGGGCTACCGCCCGGGCGTGGCCGAGCGCCTCGGGATCGGGCCCGAGGACTGCCTGGCGCGGAACCCTCGCCTCGTCTACGGGCGCATGACGGGATGGGGCCAGGATGGGCCCTACGCCCACGCCGCCGGCCACGACATCAACTACATCGCACTGGCCGGGGCCCTGGACCCCATCGGCAGGGCCGGCCAGGCGCCCGTGCCGCCCCTCAACCTCATCGGCGACTTCGGGGGCGGCGGCCTGCTGCTGGCCTTCGGCATCGCCTGCGCCCTGGTGGAGAGGGCCGGCTCGGGGCGTGGTCAGGTGGTGGACGCGGCCATGGTTGACGGGGCCGCGGTGCTCACCTCCTTCATCCATGGGCTCAGGGCCATGGGGGTCTGGGGCGACGAGCGGGGCACCAACCTGCTCGACACCGGCACCCACTTCTACGACGTGTACGAGACGGCCGACGCCAGGTACGTCTCCATCGGGTCCATCGAGCCCCAGTTCTACGCCGAGCTGCTCCGTCTGAGCGGGCTGGAGGGCCAGGACGTGCCGGCCCAGATGGACCGTTCCCAGTGGGGGGCGATGAAGGAGCGCCTGGCCTCCGTCTTCCGGACCAAGACCCGCGACGAGTGGTGCCGCATCATGGAGGGGACCGACGTCTGCTTCGCACCCGTGCTCTCCATGGGGGAGGCTCCCGGCCACCCCCACAACCGCCACCGCCAGACCTTCGTCGAGGTGGCGGGCGTGCCCCAGCCCGCCCCCGCGCCCCGCTTCAGCCGCACGCCGGGCTCTATCGCCGGCCCTCCCCCCCACGTGGGCCAGCACACCGACGAGGCCCTGGGGGATTGGGGCTTGTCGCCCGAGGAAGTGGCCAAGCTCCGCGAGGCGGGGGCGGTGGCCTGACGCCATGGCCACGCTCAACCGGGGGCACCCTGGCCAAGGCCGCGGCCGAGGGCCACAGGGTGGTGCTCGTGACCGCGACCAGGGGCGAGCACGGCGAGGTGGTCGAGGGCGTGCTCGGCCCGGGCGAGGCCCTGGGCGAGCGCAGGGTGCAGGAGCTCGAGGACGCGGCCAAGGTGCTGGGCGTCGAGCGTGTCGAGTTCCTGGGCTACACGGACTCGGGGATGATGGGGACCCCCGAGAACGAGGCGCCGGGATCGTTCTGGAGCGCGGACGTGGAGGATGCGGCCCGCAAGCTGGCCGCTCTGCTGACCGAGGAGCGGGCCGACGTCCTCACCGTGTACGACCCCAACGGCAACTACGGCCATCCCGACCACATCCAGGTGCACCGGGTCGGCGTGCGGGCGGGCGAGATGGCGGGCACGGCCAAGGTCTACGAGGCCACCGTGAACCGCGACCACATCCGCGACCTCATGGCCCGAGCCAAGGAGATGGGGGTGCCCGACGTTCCCGACGTGGAGGGTGTGGACGACACCATGGGGATGCCCGCCGACGCCATCACCACGCGCGTCGACGTGCGCGCCTTCCTGGACGCCAAGCGCCGGGCCATGGCCGCCCACGCCAGCCAGATCGCGGAGACTTCGTTCTTCCTGGCCATGTCGCCCGAGGCCTTCGAGCAGACGTGGGGGACGGAGTGGTTCATCCTTCGGGGTGCGCCCCATGGCACGCAGGAGGACGACCTCTTCCAGGGGCTGGCGTGACGATGCCCGCTCTGCCGTGAGCGAACGGGAGCGGGCCTGGACCCACACCGGGTACGCCCAGCGCATTCACTTCGGCGCCGGCGCGCTGGACCGTGTCGCCGACGTGGTGAAGGAGGTCAACGCCCGCCGGGTGATGCTCGTCACCACCGAGGGCCGGCTGGCTTCCGAGGCGGGCCGGCGCCTGGTCGACGGGCTGAGCCGGGTGCTCGTCTCCACCTTCGCCGGGGTGCGCTCGCACGTGCCCGCCAGCGCCGTGCAATCGGCCGTCAGCCAGGCCCAGGCCGAGGGGGTTGACGGCATCGTGTCCTTCGGCGGGGGCTCGTGCGCCGACGCGGCCAAGGCGGTCTGCTTCTTCGTCGAGCAGCAGGAGGGCACGCCGGGCAGCTCGTACGTGGACCGGCCCGTGCTCGCCCACGTGTCCATCCCCACGACCTACTCGGGCGCCGAGCTGACGCCCTTCTTCGGCATGACCGACGAGGCGGCCAGGCGCAAGAGCGGGGCGGGCGGGCCCACCATCGCCCCCCTGGCCGCGATCTACGACCCCCTCCTCACCCTGGACACGCCTCCCCGGGTCAGCGCCGAGACGGGGATGAACGCCCTGGCCCACGGGGTCGAGTGCGCCTACTCGCCCCGGCGCACGCCCGAGGCGGAGACCGTGGCGCTCGCTTGCGTCCGGCGGGTGGCCTCGGCCCTCCCCGCCGTGGTCGAGGACCCCACCGACCTGGAGGCCCGCACCTTGATGCTGGAGGGCGCCGTCCTGGGGGGGAGGTGCCTGCAGAACGCGTCCATGGGGGTTCACCACGGCCTGGCCCAGCTCGTCGGCGGGCGCACCGGCATCCCCCACGGGCTGGCCAACGCCGTGCTCCTGGCCCACGCCCTGCGCTTCACCGCCGCGGCCGTGCCCGACGCCGCGGCCCGGCTGGGCGACGCCCTGGGCGACGAGGCCGATCCCGCGGGCGCGGTGGACCGCCTCCGGGAGCGCTTGGCCCTGCCCGGCCGCCTGTCCGACTGCGGGGTCACCAAGGGCGACGTCGACGCCGTGGTGCGCCTGTCGCAGGGCAACCCCAACGTGGGGGCCAACGCCCGGCCCGCGGACGAGGACGACGCCCGGGCCATCCTCGAGGCCGCCTTCTGACGGCGTCGCCGCAGGTTGCGGATCGGGTCTGCCCACGGCCGTAGGCTCTTTCCATGTCCGTGGTGAAGATCAACGCACTGCACGTCGAGGCCGGCCGGGGCGACGAGCTGGCCGCCCGTTTCGCGTCGCGAGCGGGCCAGGTGGACAAGACCGACGGCTTCGAGGAGTTCCAGCTCCTCCGGCCCACCGACGACCGCGGCACCTGGCTCGTGTACACCCGCTGGCGGGACGAGGAGTCCTTCCAGGCCTGGACCTCGTCGCCCGCCTTCGAGCAGGGCCACGCCCGACCGGCGGGTCCGCAAGGACCGGTGGCCAGCCACTCCGAGCTGTGGTCCTTCAGCGTCGAGCAACACACGAAGGCTCCCGGTACCGTGGGGCCATGACCGACCGTCACACCGCGGACTCCCCCCGGTGGCGGGGGATCAACCACCTGGCCATGGTCACGCCCGACATGGACGCCACCGTGCGCTTCTACCACGGCGTGCTGGGAATGCGACTGGTGTCGACGCTCAGGGCCGGACCGCTCCGCCACTACTTCTTCGAGATCGGGCCCCAGAACACCATCGCCTTCTTCGAGTGGAAGGGTGCGCCCACGTTCACCAAGCCGGCCGGGGTCCCGAGGCCGGAGCCCACACAGTTCGACCATCTCTCCTTCAACCTCCCCGACGAGGAGGCCCTGCTGGCGCTCCAGAAGCGGCTGGGCGCCGCCGGATGCGAGGTCACCAAGGTGGTCGACCACGGGATCGTCCACTCCATCTACTTCAACGATCCCCACGGCATCGCCCTGGAGGCGTCCTGGTGGGCGCTCGACGCGACCGGCCGCCCCGAGGTGGACTACGGCGACGCCCGCTTCTTCGCCGACCCCTCACCCGTCCCTGCCGTGGACGAGCTGGCCCAGGACCGCACCTTGGCCTGGCTCCCGGCCACCACCCTGGCCGGCGAGGCCATCACCGACCCGGTCTGAGCCCCGGACTCACCGGGTTCTCTCGGTCGCTCGGTCGTCGTGGTTGGGGTCGCGGGCTCGCTGGGGTCTGGGCCCGGCCCCTGGGTAGACTCGAGCCCAGCAGGAGTCGAGGAGGTCCACATGAAGCGGATGCTGACGGTCGACGATCTGGCCCGTGACCAGCGCTTCGAGCGCATCCGCATCGAGGACGTGGTGTTCGACCCCCGCCGCCCCACGGAGCTGCGCAACGGCTTCGCCCCCAAGGAGGAGGAATCCCCCGATGCGGCCCGGGGCCTCATGCACGCCATCTTCGTGGGCGAGATCCAGGCCCTGGAGGGGGCGGGGCGCACCTGCTACGACTTCGACACCGGTACAGGCCACGACGAGGCTCCCTTCGAGCTCAAGCTGGACATGGCTCGCCAGTGCTGGGACGAGGCCCGCCACGTCGAGATCTCGGTCAAGCTCACCGAGCACATGGGATCCGAGATAGGGGAGTTCGCCGAGCAGACCCTCCTCTTCGAGGCGGCCTGCAACGCCGATCCCGTGCTGCGCCTCACCGGGGTGAACCGTGCCCTGGAGGGCCTGGCCATAGACGTGTTCAACACCATGCGGGACTACGGGGACATGGTCGACGACCCCGTGCTGTTCTTCTGCGAGGACTGGATGCTGGCCGACGAGGTCACCCACGTGAAGATGGGCTCGGACTGGCTCAGGCGCCTGACCGTGAACGACAAGGAGCGGCAGAAGAACGCCCTGGATTTCCAGCACACGGTGGACAAGCTGTTCAGCTTCGGCGGCTTCCGCGGTGAGAACGAGGAAAACCCCGTCCATCTGGCCCGCAAGTTCCGCTCCTTGGCGGGCTTCACCGACGACGAGATCACCGAGCTGGTCGACGTGGCCGCCCAGGCCCAGAAGGAGGCGGAGGCCATGTCCGAGGCGGCCGCCGCTTCCCTCGGCGCCTAGCACCACGGCGTAGCGCAGCGCAGCCCGGAGCGGCGCGAGCTAGCGGCTGGGCGTCGTCACCCTGTCCCTGGCCACCCTTCTCCAGGTCCACAAGACCTGGGCGTGGGTCGTGATCATCGGCAACGGCATGGCCGGGCTGTGGGCCCTGGGCGCCCTGCGCCTGCCGGGCCTGCGCACCAGGTCCTTGTGGTGGTTCACCGCCGTGGTGGAGACGGCCATCGTCGTGCAGGTGGCGCTCGGGATCGGGCTGGTGTCGGGGCAGCACCTGAAGGTGGCGAAGTTCCACGTCTTCTACGGCGCCATCGCCCTGGTGGCCGTCGGGCTCATCTACTCCTACCGCGACCGGCTGCGCCACCGCCTCTACCTGCTCTACGGCCTGGGCGGTCTGTTCCTCATGGGCCTGGGCATCAGGGCCGTGCTCGTGGGCCGGTCCTAGAACATCCCGGGGGTGGCTCCGCACCCGGCGGTGCGGTGCTGTCGGGCCTGGCTACAGGTTGACGACGGGGCAGGTGAGGGTGCGGGTTATCCCGTCGATGAGCTGCACCTTGCTGACCACCATCTTGCCCAGGTCGTCCACGGATCCCGCCTCGGCCCGCACGATCACGTCGTAGGGCCCGGTCACGTCGTCGGCGGAGACAACGCCTTCGATCTTTCCCACCTCGGCGGCCACCTGGGCGGCCTTGCCCACCTCGGTCTGAATGAGCACGTACGCGCGTACGGACAAGGCAGCCCTCCTCGCTCGCTTCGCCGGGCATCGTAGTCACGGGCCACGCCCGGGCGGGGTGGGCCCGGGGTGTGGCCCCCCTCGGGAGGGGCCGCGGCCCGAAGCCCGTCGCCCCTCAGTCGCCCAGGCGCTGGCGCAGGGCGTCGAGCTCGCTGCGCAGGGCCTGGGGCAGGCGGTCGCGGAAGATGGAGTAGTGCTCCTCGATGGAGGGGAGCTCGTCGCGCCACTCGGCCGGGTCGACCCGGAGCAGGGTGGCCATGTCCTCACGCGACACACCCGTGCCCTCGATGTTGACGGCGCCGGGCGAGGGCACGAAGCCGATCGGTGTCTCGGTGGCGTTGGTGGCGTTGCTGGCGTCGGTGGCGTTGCTCCCGCTGCCGGCCTGGCCGGAGTCGCCGCTCCCGCTGCCGGCCTGGCCAGAGTCGCCGCTCCCGCTGCCGGCCTGGCCAGAGTCGCCGCTCACCCTCTCGAAGATCCACTCCAGCACCCGGCTGTTGTCGCCGAAGCCGGGCCAGAGGAACTTGCCGTCCGAGTCCTTGCGGAACCAGTTGACGTAGAAGATCTTGGGCAGCTTGTCGGCGTCGGTGGCCTTGCCGATGCTCAGCCAGTGGCCCAGGTAGTCGGCCATGTTGTAGCCGCAGAAGGGCAGCATGGCGAAGGGATCGCGTCGGAGCTTGCCCACGGCTCCGGTTGCGGCCGCGGTCGTCTCCGACGCCATGATCGAGCCGAGGAACACGCCGTGCTGCCAGTCGAAGGCCTGAGTGACCAGGGGGACGACGGCCGAGCGCCTACCTCCGAACATGATGGCCGAGATGGGCACGCCCTTGGGGTCCTCCCACTCCGGGGCGATGACCGGGCACTGGGCCGCCGGTGCGGTGAAGCGGGCGTTCGGATGGGCGGCAGGGGTGCCCGACTCGGGCGTCCAGTCCTGGCGCTTCCAGTCGGTGAGGTGGGACGGCTTCTCCTCGGTCATCCCCTCCCACCAGACGTCGCCGTCGTCGGTGAGGGCGGTGTTGGTGAAGATGCAGTTGCCGTCCAGGGTGAGCATGGCGTTGGGGTTCGTCCTCATGCTCGTGCCCGGGGCCACCCCGAAGAAACCGGCCTCGGGGTTGATGGCGTATAGCCGGCCATCGGCGCCGAACTTCATCCAGCAGATGTCGTCGCCGACGGTCTCCACCTTCCAACCCGGCAGCGTCGGCACGAGCATGGCCAGGTTTGTCTTGCCGCACGCCGACGGGAAGGCGCCGGTGACGTACTTGGTGTCACCGTCGGGAGAGGTGAGCTTGAGGATCAGCATGTGCTCGGCCAGCCAGCCGTCGTCGCGTGCCATCACCGACGCGATACGGAGGGCGAAGCACTTCTTGCCGAGGAGGGCGTTGCCGCCGTACCCGGAGCCGTAGGACCAGATCTCGCGGGTCTCCGGGAAGTGGACGATGTACTTGTTCTCGGAGTCGCAGGGCCAGGGCACGTCTGCCTGTCCCGGCTCCAGGGGGGCGCCGACCGAGTGCACGCAGGGCACGAAGTCACCGTCGTCGCCCAGGACCTCGAGCGCCCCTCTTCCCATGCGGGTCATGATCCGCATGCTCACGGCCACGTAAGGGGAGTCGGTCACCTGCACCCCGATGTGGGCTATCGGCGATCCCAACGGCCCCATGGAGAAGGGCACCACGTACATGGTCCGACCCCGCATCGAGCCCCGGAACAGATCGGTGAGCGTCGCCCGCATCTCGGCCGGGTCGCGCCAGTTGTTGGTCGGGCCCGCGTCGTCCTGGTCGTTCGAGCAGATGAAGGTGCGGTCCTCCACCCTGGCCACGTCGGCGGGATCGGAGTGGGCCCAGTAGCTGTTGGGGCGCTTGGCGTCGGAGAGGCGGGTGAAGGTTCCCGCGTCGACCAGGAGCTGGGCCAGGCGGTCGTACTCCTCGGCCGACCCGTCGCACCACTCGACCCGCTCGGGCGCGGCTAGGGCCGCCACCTCGTCCACCCAGCTCGTGAGCTTGGCGTTTCGGGTCGGGGGTGCCACGTCGTCGCCTCTCTTTCTGGTCCTGTGTCCTGGTCCTGTTGCCATGGCGCACGGCGCGTCCCTGGGGCGGTCGAGGCGCGCCCGCTTCCGCCGCCGATGCTCGCATACGATCCTACGTTCGGTCACCGCCCGGGTCCCAACCCGGCGCCGTGGAGGGGCTATGGGGCGGGTTGGGGCGGGCCCTCGGGCGAGCCCATGTCGATCTCCGACCCCAGTCGCAGGCGGGTGGCCCGGCCCGACTCGTCGAGCTGGAAGATGACCCTCTGGCCCTGACGGAGCATGCGGAAGATGGAGCCCTCCAGCGCGTCCGGTGACAGGTCGAACTCGCTCCGGTCCGTGTCCCTCACCACCACGCCTATACGGGTTCCCGGGTCGTAGCTCTTTATGACGCCCTGCATTGTGCTCCTGCGTACTCTCGGCCGGTGGACCATATCGGAGGGGGCGAGTGGGCAGCCATCGAGCGCATCCGCGCCCTGCTGCCGTCCCCGCCCGCCAACGAGATCTGGATCGGCGACGACGCCGCCGCCGTGGCCCCTCCTCCGGCCGGCCCGCTGCTGCTGGCAGCAGACCTGGTGGTGGAGGGCGTTCACGTGGACCTGGCCCTGGTCGGGCTGGACGACTTGGGGTGGAAGGCCATCTCGGTCAACGTGAGCGACATGGCGGCCATGGGGGGCAGGCCCCTGCACGCGCTGGTGTGCGTGGCGGGCCCGCCCGAGACCGACCTCGGGCTGCTCTATACCGGCATCGCTGCCGCCTGCCAGGAGTACCGCTGCGCGGTGGTGGGCGGCGACCTGTCCAACGCCGAGCGCCTCACTGTGGCCGTGGCCGTCACCGGCGAGTGCCCGGGGGGCCGGCCCGTGCTGCGCTCCGGTGCCCGCCCCGGCGACTACCTGGTCGTGACCGGAGGGCTGGGCCGGTCGGCCGCGGGACTGGCCGCCCTGCTCCACGCCGCCACCGCGGACGGCGCGGACGGCGCGACCGGTGGGGCCGCCGCCGTCGCTGCCGGCGCCGAGGCGAACATCGATGCCCACAGGCGGCCCCGGGCCCGGGTCAGCGAGGGCATGGTCGCGGCCGCGACCGGCGCCACGGCCATGATCGACGTGTCGGACGGCATGGCCATGGACGTGCGCCACCTGGCCGAGGCGTCGGGGGTGGGCGTGGACCTCAGCACCGTGCCCCTCGACCCCTTCGGGTCGGTCACCGAGGAGCAGGCGCTCTTCGGCGGCGAGGACTACGAGCTGCTCTTCGCCACGCCCGACGTCGACGCCGTCCTGGACGCCTTCGCCACCGAGGGGCTCCGGGCCCCCATCGTCATAGGGCGGTGCACGGCCGACCCGGCCCAGCGCCGGCTTCGGGGGGGACCCCTGCCCGAGGGCGGCTGGGAGCACCGCTGGGCGCCGGCGCCGCGCTGATGAAGACCACGCCGCCGACGACCACGCCGCTGACGCCCGGGCCGCTCCGGCGACGGCCCCCGGTGGCGCTAACCGTGGCGGGGACGGACTCGGGCGGAGGCGCGGGGGTGGCCGCCGATCTGCGCACGTTCGCGGCCTGCGGGGTGTGGGGCACCATGGCGGTGACGGCGGTGACGGCGCAGAGCTCGTTGGGCGTGGCCCGGGTCGGCCCCCTGGCGCCCGAGCTGGTGCGGGCCCAGATCGAGAGCGTGGCCGGCGACATGGGCGTGGACGCGCTGAAGACGGGGATGCTGGGCACGGGCGAGGTCGCCCACGCCGTGGCCGAGGCCGTGCGCGACCTGGCCCTCGCCCCCCTCGTCGTCGACCCCGTGGTGGAGTCGTCGTCCGGCCATCGCCTCCTGGACAACGACGGCCTGGCCGTGCTGCGCCGGGAGCTGCTCCCTCTGGCCGCGGTGGTCACGCCCAACCTGGCCGAGGCCGCCCTGCTGGCCGGCGTCGATCCCCCAGGGGTGGAGAGGGACGGGGCCACGGCCCGCCAGACGGTCGAGGCCCTGGCCCGTGCCGTCCTCTCCCTGGGCCCGGGCGCCGTGCTCGTCACCGGTGGCCACCTGGTCGAGCCCGGTGGGGCGGAAGGCTCTCCCGACTCTCCCGACTGCCTCGTCGTCAGGGGCGAGGAGCCGCTCTGGATCGAGGGTGAGCGCATCGCCACCTCCGACACCCACGGCACCGGCTGCGTCCTCTCCGCGGCGCTGACCGCCCGCCTGGCCCTGGGCGACGACCTACCCGACGCGGCACGGGCGGCCAAGGCCGTGGTGAGCCGGGCCCTGCGGTGCGCGGTGGCCCTGGGAGCGGGGCCGGGTTCGGTCGACCCCCTTGGCTTGTAGCGCTACCGGATGGGGACCTTCTGGATCTTGCCGGCGCGGATGCAGGACGTGCACACGTGCATCCGGCGCGGGGTGCCGTTCACCAGGGCCCGCACGCGCTGGATGTTGGGGTTCCAGCGCCGCTTGATCCGGCGGTGGGAGTGACTGACGCTCATGCCGAAGGAGGGATGCTTACCGCACACCTCGCACACCGCTGCCATGACGCGCACCTCTCCGCAGAGAAACCGACGGGAATCCGGCGAAGGTTAGCATCCGGCCTCATGGAGACGCTCGGGCGCCTGGGGGCGGAGGAGCTCAAGGCGACGGTCCTCCGCTACCGGGACGCCCTCCGAGCGCACCAGGAGGCCATCAACCGGCTCAACGTGTACCCCGTGCCCGACGGCGACACCGGAACCAACATGGCCCTCACCCTGGAGTCGGTGGTGAAGGAGTTGGACGGCGCCGAGGGCATGCCCGCGGTGTGCAAGGCCGTCCGCCACGGCTCCCTCATGGGGGCCCGGGGGAACTCGGGGGTGATCCTCTCCCAGATCATGCGGGGCCTGGCCGACGCCTTCGAGCGGGCGGACCAGGCCACGGGCGCGGTCCTGGCCGAGGCCCTGGCCGGCGCCAGCGAGCGGGCCTACGAGGCGGTGATGCGCCCGGTGGAGGGCACCATCCTCACCGTGGCCCGAGCCGCCGCCGACGCTGCGGCCGGGGTGACCGGGGGCGGAGGCGACGTGTCGGTCGTCGAGGTGCTGGAGGCGGCCAAGCAGGGAGCGGCCGAGGCCCTGGCCCGCACGCCCGAGCAGCTCCCCGTCCTCCGCCAGGCCGGGGTGCTCGACGCCGGCGGGGTCGGGTTCGTGCTCATGCTCGACGCCTTTCTCGCCGTGGCCGACGGCCGCCCCCTTCCCGAACCGCCCGTGGCGGCCCCGGCCGCGGCCACCGCGGCCACCGCGGCGAGCGGCGCGGCCACGCCCGACGTCCAGTCTCCGGCCCACGGCGAGGCCGGCCACGACGCGGTGGGCGACCTGCGCTATGAGGTCATGTACCTGCTGGAGGCCGACGACAAGGCCATACCCGCGTTCAAGGAGGTGTGGGCCGGGGTGGGCGACTCCATCGTCGTGGTTGGCGGCGACGGATTGTGGAACTGCCACATCCATACCGACGACATCGGCGCCGCCGTGGAGGCGGCCCTGGACGCGGGCCGGCCCCGGTCCATCCGGGTCACGGACCTGGCCGAGCAGGTGGAGGAGGAGCGCTGGGTCAGAGAGGCGGCCTCGGTCGTCACCCCGGACGGGGAGTCGCTCGTCCCCGTCACCACCTCGGTGGTGGCCGTGGGCACGGGCGAGGGCATCGGGCGCATCTTCCGGTCCCTCGGCGTGCAGCGCATCGTGGCCGGGGGCCAGTCCATGAACCCGTCCACCGCGCAGATCCTGGACGCGGTGCAGGCCGTCCCCGCCGACGAGGTCGTCGTGCTGCCCAACAACAAGAACATCGTGCCCGTGGCGGAGCAGGTCGCGGAGCTCACCGACAAGTCGGTGCGGGTCGTGCCCACCACCGGCATAGCGGAGGGATTCGCCGCCCTCCTCGCCTACGATCCCGAGGCCACCGTCGACGAGAACGCCCGCTCCATGGCCGAGGCCGCGGAGCGCATCCTGGCCGGAGAGGTGACCCGGGCCGTGCGCTCCTCCGACTCACCCGTGGGCCCCATCGCCGAGGGCGACTGGTTGGGACTGTCGCGCCGGGCCCTGGAGGTGGTGGCTCCCACCCTGGCCGACGCCGCCTGCGGGCTGCTCGACAAGCTGGTGTGCGACGACCACGAGATCATCACCCTCATCGAGGGCGAGGGCGCCACCGCGGCCGACACCCGCCGAATCACCGAGTGGCTGGCCGAGCACCGCAGCCGGGTGGCGGCCGAGGTCCACCACGGGGGCCAGCCCCTGTATCCCTACCTGTTCAGCATCGAGTAAGGCGTCCTCTCACCGGCCGTGGCCCGCCGCCTGCACAACCTGTCCGAGGTGCCGGTGACCGTCCTGGAGGGGATCGGGCCCCGCCGGGCGGAGAGCCTGGGCGAGCTGGGCATCGCCACCATCCTCGACCTGGTGACCCATTACCCCCGCCGCTACCTGGACCGGACCCAGCAGGCGTCGATCGGCGAGCTGAAGGTCGGAGAGGAGGCCAGCGTCCTGGCCCACGTGCGCCGGGTCGCCAGCCGGCGCACCCGCAGCGGCCGGGCCCTGGTCCAGGCCGACGTGTCCGACGGGAGCGGCTATCTGCGCTGCACCTTCTTCAACCAGCCCTGGCGGGCCAAGCAGCTCCCGGCCGGAACCCAGGCCGTCTTCTTCGGCAGGCTCGAGGTCTTCCAGGGTCGCAAGCAGATGACCAACCCGGTGGTCGACCTGATCGGCGACCGCACCGGGCGCATCGTGCCCATATACCCGCAGTCCGAGAAGTCGGGCGTGGCCACCTGGGAGCTGGCCGGCTGGATGGACGAAGCCTTGGATCGTGCCGGCGAGCTGGTCGACCCGCTGCCCGAGGAGTGGCGCGACCGCCTCGACCTCCAGGACCGGACCTGGGCCATTCGCCAGATCCACGGGCCCGAGAGCCTGGGCACCGCCCTTCAGGCCCGGCGCCGGCTGGCCTTCGACGAGCTCTTCCGCCTGCAGATGACCCTGGTCATGCGCAAGCGGGCCATCGAGCGGGAGTCCAAGGGCATCCGCCACGTCGTCGACGGAGAGCTGGTCCGGCGCTTCCACGCCGCCTTGCCCTTCCCGCTCACCGGCGCCCAGAGCCGGGCCATCCAGGAGATCGCGGCCGACATGGCCGGGCCCCACCCCATGCACCGCCTGCTCCAGGGTGACGTGGGCAGCGGCAAGACGGTGGTGGCGGTGTCGGCGCTGCTCACGGCCATCGAGGGCGGCTACCAGGGCGCCCTCATGGCGCCCACCGAGGTGCTGGCCGAGCAGCACTACCTGGGGTTGCGGTCGCTGCTGGCCGAGCTCTCCGTGCCCGACGACTCCACCCTCATGGGCGACCGCCCCCTGCGCATCGAGCTGTTGACCAACCGCACCACCGCCTCCGAGCGCGCCTCCATCCACGCGGGCTTGGAGCGCAAGGAGGTCGACCTGGCCATAGGCACCCACGCCCTGCTCACCGAGGGCGTGACCTTCGCGGCCCTGGGCA
>VAXP01000116.1:0-44374 GCA_005884125.1 Actinomycetota bacterium
ACCAGCTTCGCCGACTTCCCCCGGCTGGCCAGCTTCCACGCCGCCGACGGCTATCTCCCCGCCCCCTTCCGCGTCCGGGGCAGGCGACTCAGCTACAGCTACGGGATCCTGGCCCTGGCCGTCATCGCCAGCCTCGTCACCCTGATCTTCGGCGCCGACGTGCACCGCCTCATCCCCCTGTACGCCGTGGGGGCCTTCGCTTCCTTCACCTTCTCCCAGGCCGGCATGACCCGGCGCCATCTGCGCCTCAGGGAGGAGGGCTGGCGCCACAGCCTGGTGATCAACGGCCTCGGGGCCACGGGCAGCGGGCTGGCCATGGTCGCGGTGATAGTCACCAAGTTCTCCCACGGGGCGTGGGCCGTTCTCGTACTGATCCCCTGCGGGGTCCGCCTGTTCGTCGGCATTCACCGTCACTACGAGCGCCTCGACCACCTACTCGCCGATCCCGGCCCCGAGGAGACCCGGCCCTCCGGGTTGGCGGTGGAGGTTGCCGATGACGACGGCGACGTTGCCCGGACGGCGCGCCTGTTGTTCTCGCGAGCGCCAGCGGATCCCGGCCCGCGACCCGTCGAGGCCGTGGTCCTGCCCAGGGCGGCCGCGGAAGGAGCGTTGCCGGCCCTGGCCCGGCGCTTCCGGCTCGCAGCCGAGCGCAGGCGCCTCCGCCGGCAGATCGGCGTGGTCCTCGTCGAGCTTCCCCGCTGTCCTGCGACCTGCGACGACCCCGTCCGACTGGCCGCCGTCGTTGTCGTCGACGCCGCCGATGTCCTGGCCCGCCGGGCCATAGAGATCGGGGAGCTGCTCGTCCCTCAGGAGCTTCACGTCGTGCACGTCGATCGCGACCGGGACGCGACCGACGCCCTGCTGCGAGGGTGGCAAGACCACAGTTTCGGGCACGAGGTCGAGGTCTTGACCGCTCCCTACCGGGAGGCGACCGGCCCGCTGGAATGGAAGGCCTCACAGCTCCACAAGGCGGGCAACGACGTCGTCGCCGTCGTCGTCGCCGAGCTCGTGCCCCGCTGGTGGCAGAAGCCCTTGCACGAGTCGCACGCCGGTTCCATCGCCGCGGTGTTGACCACCTGCCCCTTCGTCGCCGTCCTGGAGGTGCCCTTCCCCATGCACGGGGGTGGTGCCCGGTCCCGCCAGAGTCGTTCCCCGTTGGCTGCCCCGGGGGGCGGATAGCTCGCCGGGCCGCCATGCGCCGTGGCGCGGTGGGAGGATCCTGAAGGCGACGAGCGGAGCAGGGTCGGCCGGCGGTATGTGAGCAGTCGGAAGGCTCCCGCCCGGGGCGGGCTCTTTCACCCGCTGGGCGCCCTGACGTCTTCGCCCGGCGGGGGGGCGACGAGCACCGGACCCTGCGCCGGGTCACGGCGGGTTCGGCCTCCGCCGCCGTCAGCCCGCCGACAGCCCCTTGTCCTCCGCCGCCCGCCAGCAGTACCAGGCCGCAGCCGTGCGCCAAGGCCGGTAGGGCTCGCCCAGGACCATGAGGTCCTTGGGCTTGGGGGTCTCCGGAAGCCGGTTGGCCCGGGCGAACCCGGAGCGCACGCCGTAGTCGCCGACGGGCCAGACGTCTAGGCGGCCCAGGGTGAAGATCAGAAACATCTCGGCCGTCCACCGCCCGATGCCCCGCACGGCGACCAGGCGGTCGACGACCTGCTCGTCGCTGCGGCGGGGAAGGTCGTCCAGGCGGAGGCGGCCGTCGACGACTCGTTCGGCCAGGTCGCGTATGGAGGCCGCCTTCGACCCCGACAGGCCCGCCGACCTCAGGGCCGTGTCGGGGAGGGCGGCCACCGCCTGGGCCGTGGGCGTGCCCTCCTCGAAGAGGGCCGCGAAGCGACCGTGTATGGCGAAGGCGGCCTTGCCGGCCAGCTGCTGGTAGAGGATCGACCGGGCCAGCGCGCCGAAGTGGCCACCTGGCAGCCTGCGCACGGGGATGGCGCAAGGGCCCATGCCTTCCACGAGGCGGGCCATCACAGGATCGGCGCCAGCCAGGGCCGCGTCGGCCTCCGCCAGCCGCTCCTTCCTGGACGGGGAACGGGAAGGGGCCATGGCCGGGCGATCCTCCCACGTTCGCGGTCGGCGCCTCTGGGCGTGGTGAGCGACGGGCGCGGCCTAGCGTTTGGGGCTATGTCCCTCTCCGACAGCCAGCGCGCCTTTCTCGAGCAGAACCACCAAGCGGCGATGATCACCGTCGGCCACGACGGCAGGCCCCGGGTGGCCAGGGTCGGGGTCTGCATGGTGGACGGGAATCTGTGGAGCAGCGCCACGCAGGCCCGGGTGCGGACCAAGAGGCTGCGACGCGACCCCCGCTGTACCGTGTTCGTCTTCGACTCGGGCTGGGCCTGGCTCGCTCTCGACACGACGGTGCGCATCCTGGACGGGCCGGACGCGCCCGAGCTGAACCTGCGCCTGTTCCGGCTCATGCAGAACCGGCCCAGCGGTCCCCTGAGCTGGTTCAACGGCGAGGTCAGCCCGGAGGACTTCCTGCGGGCCATGGAGGACGAGCAGCGCCTCATCTACCAGTTCGAGATAATCGGCGGCTATGGGATGCAATAGGTCGGGGAGCGTCGGTATCGCCCTCACCGCCGCGGGCTGCCACCGGCGCCGTGAGGCAGCATGTCGGGATGCCCGCGTGGACCTGCCCCGATTGCGGGCGGCAGTTCGGTAAGGCCAGGCAGTCACACGAGTGCACCCCGGCCATGTCCTTGGAGGAGTACTTCTCGACCGGCCCACCCCATGATCGGCCTGTGTTCGAGGAGGTCATGCGCCACCTCCGCACGGTGGGCCCCGTCCACGTCGAGCCCGTCTCGGTGGGGATCTTCCTCAAGCGGAGCCGCACCTTCGCCGAGCTCCGGCCCATGCGTCGGTGGGTGGCGCTCTCCTTCTCCCTGCCCCGCAAGGTCGAGCACGCCCGGATCACGAGGAAGGTCGTGGGCTACAGGGGCCGCTTCTTCCACGTGGTCAACCTGCGAGGCCCGGACGAGCTGGACGACGAGGTTCGGGGCTGGTTGACCGAGGCCTACCTCGACTCACCGGCCTGACCCGCGGCCCCGCCGCGGTGGGCTAGAACGAGGGCCTTGACCTCCGCCGCGCCCGCCCCGACAATCGACCTGACGGCGCCCGAGTCCTTCGCCCGGGGCCAGCCCCACGACCAGTTCCGATGGCTGCGCACCCACGACCCCGTCCACTGGCACCCCGAGCCCGACGGGCCCGGTTTCTGGGCCGTCACCCGCTACCAGGACGTGAAGGCGGTGGGCCGGGACCCCGGCACCTTCTCGTCGGTCCCCACGATCATGATCCCAGACAACGAGGGCGCCCTCGACGCCGGAGATCACCAGATGATGATCACCATGGACCCTCCCGACCACACCGGCCACCGCAAGCTCGTCTCCAGCCAGTTCATCCCCCGGGCGGCCAAGGCCATGCGCCCCCGCATCGAGCAGCTGGCGGCGCAGATCGTGGACGGAGTCGTCGAGCGGGGCGAGTGTGACCTGGTCGAGGACATCGCCGGCCTCATGCCCTCCTACGTCATCGCCGACATGCTCGGCATCCCGCTGGAGGACGGGGTGGCCCTCTACCGCCTGACAGAGACCATCCACGCCGCCCCCGAGTCGCGTCCCCCCGGAGCGGCCCTGGGCGCGGTGCTGGAGATGTTCAACTACGCCAGGCAGGTGTGGGAGCGCAAGCGGGAGGAGCCGGGCGGGGACCTGGCCACGCGGATCGCCTTCGCCTCGGTCGACGACAAGGGCCTCGACCTCATCGACTTCAACCTCTTCTTCATCCTGCTCATAGACGCCGGCGGCGACACCACCCGCAACCTGGTGGCGGGGGGCCTGGACGCCCTGTTCCAGCACCCCGACCAGCTGGCCTGGCTGGCGGCCGATTGCGACGGGCGTCTGGCCACCGCGGTCGAGGAGCTGCTGCGCTGGATCAGCCCCGTCGTCTACATGCGCAGGACCGCCACCCGGGACGCCTCCCTGGCCGGGGCGGCCATGGTCGCGGGCCAGAAGGTCGTCATGTACTACGGCTCGGCCAACCGGGACGAGGAGGCTTTCGGCCCCACCGCCGATCAGCTCGACCTGGCCCGATCTCCCAACGACCACGTCGCCTTCGGTGGGGGCGGACCCCACTTCTGCCTGGGCGCCCACATCGCCCGGATCGAGATCGACGCCCTGCTGCGCCAGGTTCTCTCCCGGTTGCGGGAGCTGGAGCCCGCGGGCCCCACGGAGTGGCTCGCGTCAACGTTCATCTCCGGGCCCAAGCACCTTCCCGTGCGCTTCCGGCCCGGAGCCTGAGCGGGATCAGCTCGCGGGGCGCCCCCGGTAGGGCCTGAGCCCGTCGGCCGGCACCGTCCCCAGGCGCCCGGCCCGGTAGTCCTCGACGGCCTGATTGAGCTCGGGCCTGGTGTTCATCACGAAGGGGCCGTAGGCGGCCACCGGCTCGCGGATGGGCCGGCCGCCCAGGAGGAGCACTTCCAGCGCCCGCCTGGGGTGCCCTTCGAAGGTCAGGCTGTCACCGGACCCGAACACCACCAGCTGGCCCGCCTCCACGGGCCGGCGCTCGGCGCCGGCTGTGCCCGACCCCGAGAGCACGAAGCCCAGGGCGTTGAAGTCCGTGCGCCAGGGCGCGGTCAGGCGGGCTCCGGGGGAGACGGTGGCGTGGGCCACGGTGATCGGCGTGTGCGTCGCCCCCGGCCCCGCGTAGCCGGCCACGTCCCCGGCGATCAGCCTGAGCAGGGCGCCTCCGTCGGGCGAGGAGAGCAGGGTCACCTGGTCGGCCTCGAGGCTCTGGTAACGGGGCGCGACCATCTTCTCCCGGGACGGGAGGTTGACCCACAGCTGGATCCCATGGAACAGGCCGCCGCTGATCACCAGGTCCTCCGGCGGCGTCTCGATGTGGAGGATCCCGCCGCCCGCCGTCATCCACTGGGTGGCGCCGTTGGTGATGATGCCGCCACCGCCGTGCGAGTCCTGGTGCTGGAAGGTGCCGTCGATCATGTAGGTGACGGTCTCGAAGCCGCGGTGGGGGTGCCAGTCGGTGCCCTTGGGCTCGCCCGGCCCGTAGTCCACCTCACCCATCTGGTCCATGTGGATGAAGGGATCCAGGTCGGCCAGGTCGACCCCGGCGAAGGCGCGCCGCACGGGAAACCCCTCGCCCTCGTAGCCCCGGGGCGAGGTGGTGACCGACCGCACGGCTCGGTCGACCTGATCCGGCTCGGGAGCCGGGATCTTGGGGAGGGTCAGGGTGTCGGCCGTGACTGCAGGCATGGGAGAGCTCCTCAGGGTATTTGCGCGTGCAACTATCTTCAACGCACCGCCGGGCCCCGATGTTCCGGGCCATCGGTTCTAGTCCCCGAAGGCCATCACGGTCCGGCTGGCGGCGACGAGGACCCGTCCTCCCCCTGCGGCCGGGGACGTAAACCGGGAGGGGACGGTGCCGATCGGGAGCGAGGCGAGCCGGCTCCCCGTCGACGGATCCAGGGCGAGGAGACCACCCGAACCCGTGGCCACCGTCCACACCGCGCCCGTGGTCACGATGGGCGGACCCGGCACCGGCGCCCCCGCCGTCCATCTCACGCTCAGGCGGTCGCCCGTCACGACGACGGCGGCGACGCCTGAGGAGCAGGGAATGAACAGCGTCGCGCCGTCGTGGCTGACGGCCCCCAGGGAGGGGCCGTCGCAGACGCTGGCGGTCGAGAGCTGGCCGCCGATCCCGCCCAGGTGGCCGGAGTCCAGCAGGAACCCGGTGCCCGACTTGCCCACCTGGAAGACGCGGGAGTTCCCGGCCAGCACAGGGTTGGTCGAGCCCAGGTCGGTGTCGGTCGAGTTCAGCGCGGCCCAGTTCGAGGGGGCGAAGGAGTCGAGCAGCTTCAAGTTCGCACTGAGGTGCAGCACGCTGTTGCCGTAGTCGTAGGCACCCGTGGCTGCGCTGTTGCCGCTCGAGATGAAGATGCTGTCGTCGGCCGCCACCACCGGGCCTGCGGGAGCCCAGAAACCGGCCCTTCCCGACGACGGCAGCGTGTATGCGGCGGGCGTCCCCAGCCCGGCGGGAGTGACGGGAACAGCCACGAGCTGTCCGTGGTATGTGCCGCAGTCGCCGAACCGACCGCCGAAGGGAATCAGGACCTGGCCGGCAGCCAGCGCCAGGGCGCCGCGCTGGTTGTGCGTCGTCGGCTGGGCACCAGGGGCATCGGCCGGGGCCGAAGACACCATCGATCCCGACGCGAGATCGAGGGCGAAGAGCAGGTGCTGGGCCGGCTGCACCATGCCCGCGGCGTAGACGCGTCCGGCGCCGGTATCGACGACCGGCGTCGAGGTGATGCCGACGGGGTCCACGTTGCCGCAAGGAAGCGAGCTCGATCGAACCGGGGTTCCCAGGTGGGTGCTCCACAGCGCGGCACCGCTATCGGCCCGGAGGGCGTACACGGTGTCGTTCTCTGTGGCCACGATGACCCGGTCGCCGACGACCAGAGGCTGCGCGTAGACGTCGCCGTCCAGCGCGGCCGAGGTCCACAGCCGGTGCACGGAGGCAGGAGAGGCAGGATCGTCCGGTGCCACGCCGCTCCGGCCCGCGTCGTGAAAGTAGGTCGTCCAGCCTGGCGTCTTCACGGCCGGCGCGGTCGAGGCCGGCGAGCGTGTCGCCGACGTCGTGGCCGGCGCTGTGCTCCCCCGCTTCGGTCCCGAGGAGCCCGACGAGCAGGACGCGCCGGCGACCGCCGCAGCCAGGACCGCGGCCCGCCAGGCGGCAGGAAATCGCATGTCCCCATCCAACACCGCCTGGCCCGCGGCCCGCACCTCGGCATCCAAGACTCGGAGGGCCTTCCCAGGAACCGCCAAGGGTGGGTTGATCTCGGGACCTCAATCTGCAGGTGGGTCCGAACGGTTCGAGCCCAACCCACGAGGAGAAGAAGAGATGAACCCCATCCGAAAAGCCGTCATCGCCACCGCGATGGTCGGCTCGACGATCGCAGGCGGCGCCCTGGGTGCCTACCTGTTCACCGGAAGCGCAGCGACGGCTCAGACGACCTCCACGACGACCGCGCCGTCGTCCTCGAGCTCGGCCCCGAGCGCCGCGGCCCCGAGCACCGCCGCCCCGGGCGGCACCTTCCATCCCAACGAGGACGCCACCCATGAGGCTGGCGAAAGCGCGGCACGAGAGGCCCAGGAGAACGCAGGACAGGTCCCCACCATCCCCTGAGCCGCGCCTCGATGAGCGATCTCCCCAATGGTGCGGGAGGGGCCGGCAACAGCCTCCGGCCTCTCCCGCATCGCCCACCCCAGCTCAACGCATGAGGTGCACCTCGGCGGCCAGGCCCTCGGCCAGTCGATCCGAGTTGACCAGGAGCCACTCCACCAGTGGCGGTATATGGGGCACCTGTCCGGCACGAAGGCGCTTGCCCATCATCTGCAGGCCACGGCCCAGGATGTGGACGGGGACGGCCCGCGCCTCGCCCTCGGTGACGGAGCGGACGCCCCCATAGCCACGGACGAAGTCGCGAGCCCTGGCCTCGTCGATGATGGCCGCGCCCTGATGGGGACGCCCGCTGCGCCAGAGTCCGAAGCCGACGTCGGCCAAGGGCACCTCCACGTGGGCGAGCCCGAAGTCGATCACACCGGTTGGCGTCATGGTCGGGCCTGCGGCGAGGACGTTGTGGGCGGTGAAGTCGCCGTGGATGACGGCGCGCGTCCCCTCGGCGGGGCCACTCTCTTGCAGCCGGCGGCCGAGCTCGGCACCCAGAGCCGCCAGCGGCGCTGGGCCTTCGAGCACCGCCGGGACTTCGGTGAGGGGAAGCGCCGTCGGCCGCTGGACCGGGGTGGCGACGCCGGCCGTGGCGTCGTGCAAGCGGCCCAGAAGAGCACCCATCGCCTCCAGCGGAGGTTCCGGCCGCCAGCCGATCTCGTCTCCATCCAGGAAGGTGAGCAGCTCCCAGACGGCGCCGGCATGCACGATGCAGCTCGTCCCCTCGAAGGCCGGCACCGGCCTCGGCGCGGGGAAGCGTGTGCTTTCCAGGCGGGTCAGGAACGAATGCAGCCAAGCCCGGTCGGCCATGGTCGCCGCGTCGGGCCGGTAGAGGCCGGGATCGAGCCGGCGGAGCACGGCCCGCTCACCGCCCGCCGCCACCAGCCAGAGCCTGGCCTCCCGCTCTGCGAACCGGCGGGGCATAAGGGCCAGCCCGCCCCGCTCGAGCACCTCGGGGTCGGGGCCGCCAGCCGATGGTCCGTCCACGGCACCATGGTGGGCGACGGACGGGCACGATGGGGGCGGACAGGGCCGTGATCAGCGCTCGGGACGCCATCGCCATCATCGGGGCCGTCGAGGTCGCCGGTATCCGGTGCTGGGTCGACGGCGGGTGGGGCGTCGACGCCCTGCTGGGGGCGGAGCAGCGGCCCCACGACGACATCGACCTCGTCGTCCCGTTGGCGGAGGCCGATGCGGTGCTGGCCGCCCTCGACCCCCACGGGTTCCGATGCCACCTCGATGAGCGCCCTACCCGGCTGGTCGCGCGCGACCGCGCCGGCCACCAGGTGGACCTCCACACCGTCACCTTCGACCATGACGGCACGGCCTGGCAGGACGGGGCAGGACCGGGCGGGGGGCCGTGTCCCTACCCGGTGGAGGGCTTCACCACGGGCACCATCGAGGGGCGGGCGGTGGGCTGCCTTTCGGCCGAGCTCCAGCTGGCCCACCACCGTGGGTACGAGCCCGGTCCCGTCGACCTCGCCGACATGGCCCGGCTGTGCGCCCGGTTCTCCCTGCCTTGGCCCCGGGAGTACCCGGACGCGTGACCTGGCGACTCGTGGCCGCTCCGTATCAACGGCTCTCGGCGCTCACCGAGCTCCCCCCGCCCTCAGCCAGAGCCTTGATCCCCTCCAGGGTGGCCAGCATGTTGGCCTCGAACTCGCCCAGGCGGCGGGCCACGATGCGCTCCTCCTTGTCGGGCATGGCCTCGATGGCGGGGGTCAGACCGGACGGGGCCGGGCCCATCTGGGCCCGCTGGCGTAGCCGGCTGCCTCGACCGTCGGGCTCGAGCTCGAAGGACCAGCTGGCCGAGGGGAAGGCGGGGTCGCCGACGGCCCACGCGAAGACGCGGCCCGCCTCGCATGCGGTCACGGTGCAGGTCGTCTCCCACTCGCCGGTGGCTTGGTGGCGGTTGCGGCCCGCGAAGCGGGCGCCCTGGGCGGCGCCGGTCGAGTCGTCGAGCCAGCGGGCGCCCTGGAACTCGGTGGAGAACCGTGCTGGCAGGTTGATGTCGGTGATCAGAGGCCACACCCGGTCGGGGCCGGCCTCGATGTGGATGTCGACCTCTACGCTGGGCGAGTCCGAGTACCGCACCGGACTCAGGCTAGAGGTCCGACGACGACATGACGCTGCGGGTGGGGATGTGGGCTGACGCCACGAGCGAGCAGGCCGTCTCCTTCGCCGTCGAGGCCGAGCGCCTCGGCCTGCACTCGCTCTGGGCTCCCGAGGCCTGGGGCCACGACGCCCTCACGCCGTTGGCCTTCCTGGCGGCGCGCACGACCTCGGTCCGCCTCGGGACGGGTATCGCCCAGATCGGGGCACGGACCCCGGCCATGCTGGCCATGTCGGCCATGTCGCTTCAGGCCCTGTCTGGCGGCCGGTTCATCCTCGGCCTGGGAACAAGCGGGCCCCAGGTGATGGAGGGATGGCACGGCGTGCCCTTCGCGTCACCCGTGCAGCGCACGCGCGAGACGATCGAGATCGTCCGCACCGTCGCCCGGGGAGAGCGCCTCGAGCACGGGGGTCGGATATACCGCCTGCCGCTGCCCGACGGGGCTGGTCGGGCCATCCGCTCCTCGGCCCCGCCGGTGGACATACCCATCTACGTCGCCTCCCTCGGGCCGGCGAACCTGCGCATGACCGGGGAGCTGGCTGACGGCTGGATCGGCACCGCCTTCGTCCCCGAGACGGCCGAGGTCTTCCTGGGCGAGCTTCGGACCGGCGCCGAGAGGGCAGGGCGGTCGCTCGCCGCCCTCGACCTGACGGTGCCCGTCTCCGTCGAGTTCACCGACGACGTCGATGAGGCGGCCAAGCGCCACGCCCGCGGCTACGGCTTCACCTTCGGAGCCATGGGGTCCCGTGACAAGAACTTCTACAAGGACGCCTTCGACCGCCAGGGCTTCGGCGACGAGGTGGCCGAGGTCCAGCGTCTCTGGCTGGAGGGCAGGCGGCAAGAGGCGGCCGACCGGGTCCCGGTTGAGATCGGCCACAAGACCAACCTGTTGGGCCCACCCGCCATGGTCAAAGATCGGCTGCGGATCTACCGGGACGCAGGGGTCACCACCCTGCGGGCCGCGCCGGCGGGCAAGGACCTGGGCGCCCGGCTCGACACCCTGGCCGGGCTCATCGAGCTGGTCGGCGAGGTCAACCGGGAGGGTGTCACACCCGCGTCTTAGACTAGCGAACACCAGTTCGAGAACCGTCGAGGAGGTCGCGGATGGGCATGCGCACGCGAGCCGTCGCGCCTCGACGAGCGCCCCCAAGGCCGGCCCGGCGGCCCCGCGTGTGGGCGAGAGTCTTCACGTGCGGACTCCCGGAGAGGCTTGGCCCTAGCCCGGCGGCGGCCGCCCCGCACTGTCAGTCTTCACGTGCGGACGACGCGATACTTGGCGGCCGTGCTGAGCACCATCGAGGCGCTTGGACGCCAGGCCGACGCTCGGGCGTCCGAGACCGAGCGCCTCCGCCGCCTCCCGGATGAGCTGGCCGCCGCCCTCGTGGGCGCGGGGGTCTTCCGGCTGTGCGTCCCCCGGCGCTACGGCGGGGGCGAGGCCCACCTGCTCGACTACCACGACGGCTCCACCGGTTGGTGCGCCATGATCGGGGCGACCACAGGTCTCACCGCGGCGCTGCTGCCGCCCGACTTCGCCCGGGAGATCTACGGCGATCCCGGCTCGGTGACGGGCGGCTACGCCCTCCCGGTGGGGGCGGCCGTCCCCGTGGAGGGAGGGCTGCTCGTGAACGGGCGCTGGGCGTGGGGATCGGGCGCCAACCACTGCACCTGGATCGGAGGGGGGTGCTGGATCGTCGACGGCAGCGGCGAACGGGCCCCCCGCCCCGACGGGCTGGTCGCCCCCTTCGTCTTCTTCCAGCGCAGCCAGGTGGAGCTGCTCGACACCTGGCGGGTGGCGGGGCTGCGGGGAACCGGGAGCACGGACTTCGAGGTCAGCGACGCCCTGGTGCCCGAGGGGAGGTGGGTGCAGCTACGGGGGGCGCGGCCTCTCATCGACGGGCCCCTGTATCGCTTCCCGCTCCTGAGCGCCCTGGCCCTGGGCGTGTGCGCCGTGGCCCTCGGTCTGGCCCGGCGGGCCCAGGACCCTGGCCGAACGGCCCGTCGTCCAGGCCCAGGTGGCCAGGGGGGAGGCGGCGTGGCGCTCGGCTCGGGCCTTCGTGGTCGAGGTGGTGTCGGAGGCGTGGGAGGCGGCCGCGGCCGGGGGTTCGTTGGGTGACGATCACATCCGCCGCCTGCGCCTGGCCGCCACCGACGCCACGTGGCGGGCTGCCTCGGCCGTCGACCTCGCCTATCACGCCGGCGGCGGCTCCTCTATCCACGACGCCAGCCCCCTGCAGAAGGTTTTCCGCGACGTCCACGTGGCGACCCAGCACGGCATGGTCGCCGAGCGGACCTACGAGCCGCTCGGGCGCCTGGCCCTGGGGCTGCCCACCGACACGAGCCAGATGTGAACTACGGGGAGTTCCGGGCCATCCGCTTCGAGCGCCAAGGGGCGGTGCTGCGGGTGGTGCTCGACCGTCCCGACAGCGACCTCAACGCGGTGGACGATCTGCTGCACGCCGAGCTGTCCTCCCTGTTCCCCGCGCTCCAGAACGAGCGCGAGGCCCGGGCCGTGTTGCTGACGGGCGCGGGGCGGGCCTTCTCCGCGGGTGGCGACTTGGGATGGTTCGCCACCCTGCAGGATCCCGAGCGCCTCGAGCACCTGCGCCTGGACGGCAAGCAGATGATCTGGGACCTGCTCGACGTCCACCTGCCCATCGTCTGCGCGCTGAACGGACCGGCCATGGGGCTGGGAGCTTCCCTGGCCCTGCTGTGCGACGTGATCTTCATGGCCGAGTCGGCCACCATCGGAGATCCGCACGTGCGGGTCGGCATCGTGGCCGGCGACGGCGGGACGGTGGCCTGGCCCCTGGCCGTGGGCCCGGCCCGGGCCAAGCAGTACCTCCTCACCGGCGACCCCGTCCCCGCCGCGGAGGCGGAGCGCATGGGGCTGGTGAACGCGGCCGTTCCCGACGCCCAGCTGGACGAGGTGGCCAGCGCCTTCGCCCAACGGCTGGCCGCGGGCGCGCCCCTGGCGGTGCAGTACACCAAGCAGGCGGTGAACAAGCTGGTCAAGGGGGCTCTGAACACCGCCTTCGACGTGGCCACCGCCCTCGAGGTCGTGACCTTCGGCAGCGCCGATCACGCCGAGGCCCTGGCCGCTCTGAGGGAGAAGCGGACTCCCCGGTTCCAGGGACGGTGATGGATCTCTACGAGGCGCTCATGACGACGCGGGCCATGCGGCGCTTCACCGACGAGCCGGTGGGTGAGGAGGACGTGTGGGCCTGCCTGCGGGCGGCGGTGCAGGCCCCCAGCGGGGGCAACATCCAGCCCTACCAGTTCCTGGTGGTCACCGACCCGGCCCTGAGGTCGGCCATCGGCGAGCTGTACCTGAGGGCGTGGGAGCGCTACGCGCCGGCGGTGGCCAAGGTGACTCCACCGTTCGAGGAGGCCGACGCGGCCCGCGGCCACGAGCGCAACGTGCGGGCGAGCGACCACCTGGCCCACGAGCTGTCACGGGTTCCGGTTCTCGTGCTCGTGCTCATGCCCAGGATCTCCATGGTCGTGAGCGACGAGGAAGGCCCGATGGACGTGGGCCGACCTATGCGTCGGTCTATCCGGCGGTGCAGAACCTGATCCTGGCCGCCAGGGGCCGGGGCCTGGCCACCGTGCTCACCACCGTGTACCGGGTCTACGAGGACGAACTGGGCGAGCTCTGCGGTGTCCCCGAACGTTACGACGTCGTCGCCCTGCTGCCCCTGGGCCACCCCCAGGGCAGGTGGGGGGACGCGGCGCGACGGCCGCCCGGGTCCCTCACCAGCTGGAACCGCTTCGGCGAACGGCGGGGGTGAGGCCGCCGAGGCCGGGAGCCCTCGCGCTCGTTGGCCAGCGCTTGGCCTGTTCTTGTCCGGAGCAGGCCGAGCCTTGGGTTACGGAGGGGCCTGGTTGCACCGACGCTGAGGGGGAACCCACGGGGAGGGCCGACGTGAAAAACCACCTTCATAGAACCGGCAAGACCGACAGGTTGCTCCACCGACCTGACCCGATCCCCGCCGTGGAAGGTCACGTACGGCACCGCTGCGGGCGGCACTGCGGCGACTGGCACACCTACGCCACGTGGGCGGCGGAGGCCGCCCCTCACCACAGCGGCGGGCACTACTCGAGCCTGGCCCTGGACGAGATGTGGCTCTCGGCCCGGATCGAGTCCGCGGCCATGGAGACCCTGGTCATGCCGGTCAAGGCGGCCTGAGGCGCTCAGCCCCAGCGCCTGAGCAGTCACACCGCGGCGGCGCGGGGGGACCCCCGTCCGGCGGCGTAACCGGCCCGTAGCCTGCTGATCGGTGTCCGACCCCGACCAGCGCATGGGGCCCGCGCCCCCGGAGCCGGCCACCGCGCCGCCCGACGGCGACAGTCCCCGCACGGGGTGGCGGGCCCTGACCGTGGACCTGGGTCCGCTGCGCCGGCACCGCGACCTGCGCCTGCTCACCATCAGCCGGGGCATCTCGTTCTTCGGCTCGATGATCACCTACGTGGGCATCCCCTACCAGGTGTTCAGGCTCACCCACTCGTCCCTGGCGGTGGGGATGCTGGGCGCGGCGGAGCTGGCCTGCCTGCTCTCTTCGGCCTTCGTGGGGGGCGCGCTGGCCGATGCGACGGATCGGCGGCGCCTGGTGCTGGGCACGGAAGCGACCCTGGCCCTGTGCTCCGTCGCCCTGTTGGTCAACGCCGCCCTGGCCCGCCCCCGGACGTGGATCCTGTTCGTGATCGCCGGCGTCATGGCCGGGCTCAACGGGATCCAGAGGCCGGCGCTGGCCGCCCTCATCCCCCGCCTGGTTGACGCCCACGAGCTGGCTTCGACCGCAGCCATCGAGTCGCTCCAGGGGACGGTGGCCATGATCGCGGGCCCGGCCCTGGCCGGGCTGCTCATCGCCGGCCCCGGCCTGCCCGCCACCTTCGGCGTCGACGTGGGCACCTTCGCCCTCTCCCTCGTCGCCCTGGCGGCCATGGTCGCGGTGCCGCCGCCCGCCGACGCCGAGCGTCCCAGCGTCCGACGTGTCCTGGAGGGGCTGCGCTACGCCCGCAGCCGCCAGGAGCTCGTAGGCACCTACGTGATCGACATGGCCGCCATGTTCTTCGGCATGCCCATCGCCTTGTTGCCGGCCATCGCCGCCCGCTACGGCGGTGCCGGCGCCCTGGGGGCCCTCTACGCCGCCCCCCCGGCGGGGGCCTTCCTGGCCACCGTGACCAGCGGCTGGACCAGTCGGGTCCACCGCCACGGCCTGGCCATCGCCGCCGCGGCCACGCTCTGGGGAGGGGCCATCGTGGTGTTCGGGCTGGCCGGCCGGCTGTGGTTGGCCCTGGCCGGGCTGGTGGTGGCCGGGGGGGCCGACATGGTGAGCGGCATCTTCCGCATGACCATGTGGAATCGCACCGTCCCCGACTCGCTCCGGGGCCGCCTGGCCTCGATCGAGATGGTGAGCTACACGTCGGGCCCCCTGCTGGGCAACACCGAGGCCGGGGCCGTGGCCGCCCTCTTCGGGGTGCGGGCCTCGGTCGTGTCCGGCGGCGTGCTGTGCGTCGCCGCCGTGCTGCTCACCTCGGCCGCCCTCCCCGCCTTTCGGGCCTACGACGACCGGAGGAGGTGAATCGATTGTCGGAGCCTGGGCCCCGGCCGCCTCCGGGTTGTCGAGGCGTCACCCGTCCTGCTCGGCGATGGACCGGCGCAGGGCGGCGTGCAGAGACTCAGGCGTCAGCACGCCGAGGTAGCGGTTGCCGTCGAGAACGGCCACCCATCCCGCGTCGTGCTGGAGCATCTCGGCGAAGGCCTGCTTCAGGTTGGCGTGCTTGTCCACCCACGCCGGGAGGCGCTGGGCCACCTCGCCCGCCGTGCCCTCGCTCGCGGTGTCGGCCGCCACCCAGCCGCGGAGGCGCCCGTCGCCGCCGACCACGACGGCCCACGGTGCTCCGGCATCGATCATCTTCTGCCTGACCTCGGCCATGTTCTCGCCCGGCGCCACGTCGGGCGGGTGCTCGAGCTCGAGCGGGTCGATGGCCGTGACGGTCAGGCGCTTGAGGGCGCGGTCGGCCCCCACGAACTCGGCTACGAAGGAGCTGGCGGGCTTGCCCAGCACCTTGGCCGGCGTGTCGTACTGCTCCAGGTGCCCGCCCTGGGCGAGGATGGCGACCCGGTCGCCGAGATGCACGGCCTCTTCGATGTCGTGGGTGACGAACACGATCGTCTTTCGCACCTCCTGTTGGAGGCGCAGGAACTCGACCTGGAGCCGCCCCCTGGTGATGGGGTCGATGGCTCCGAAGGGCTCATCCATCAGCAGCACCGGAGGGTCGGCGGCCAGGGCCCGGGCCACGCCCACCCGCTGGCGCTGCCCGCCCGACAGCTCGTGCGGATAGCGCCTGGCGAACTGGCCCGGATCGAGGCCCACCGACTCGAGCAGCTCGTCGACACGCGTCGCCGTGCGCTTGCGATCCCAACCCAGCAACCTGGGCACGGTCGCCACGTTGGTGGCGATGGTCTGATGGGGGAAGAGGCCCACGTTCTGGATGACATAGCCGATGCGCCGGCGCAGCATGATGGGATCGGTGTGGGTGACATCGTCGCCGTCCAGGAAGATGCGGCCGCTGGTCGGCTCGATCAGGCGGTTGATCATCTTCATGGTGGTCGTCTTCCCGCAGCCCGACGGGCCGACCAGGACGCACACCTCACCCTGGCCCACGTCCAGCGACAGGTGATCGACCGCGGGAGGTCCGGGTCCGTAGCGCTTGGTGACCTCGTCCAGGCGGATCATGTACGGGTTCAGGCTAGATCGTTCCCAGTGGTCCGAGCCCGGGTAGCGTCTTGGCGTGGTGCAAGGCTCTGCATACCTGGCCGACGTGGGCCAACAGTGGCTGCGGTGGAGCTACGTGACCGGATCCTCGCATCGCATCCTCGATGCCCTCCGTCAGCATGTCGTGCTCACGGCCATCGCCGTGTTGGTCGGCTTGCTCATCTCGCTGCCCCTCGGACTGGTCGCCTGGCGGTTCCGCCGGCTCACGACGCCCATCCTCGGCTTGGCGGGAGTGTTGTACACGATTCCGGCCTTGGCCCTCTTTGCCCTGCTGGTGCCCATCACCGGCTTGAGCCGCACCACCGCTGAGATCGGGCTGGTCAGCTACACCCTGCTCATCCTGGTGCGCAACCTGGTGGCGGGCCTCGAGGCCGTGCCGCCGGAGATCCGGGAGGCGGCCCGAGGCATGGGAATGACGCCACTGCGCCAGCTGGCTCGCATCGACCTACCCCTGGCCATACCGGCCATCGTGGCCGGCATCCGCATCGCCACGGTGACGACCATCGGCCTGGTGACCGTCACCGCCCTCATCGGCCAGAACAGCCTGGGGCAGCTCATCTACAGCGGGCTCACCAACTTCGACCGGACGCCGGTCACGGTCGGGGCCGTGCTGTCGGTGGCGCTGGCGGTGGTGGCCGACGTCACCCTCCTCGGCCTGCAGCGGGTGGCCACCCCCTGGGCCCGGAGCCGGCGGGTCCAATGACGGCTGGGGGAGCGACCGCCACCATCACGCTGTCGTTCCGGGACCTGTACCGGTGGTACACGACCGCGGCCCACTGGCGGGGCACGGCGGGCATACCCCATCGCCTGGAGGAGCACGTCGTCATGTCGGTGGCGGTGGTGGCCGCCGCCCTGGTCATCAGCCTCCCGGTGGGCCTGACCATCGGCCACACCGGCCGGGGCGCGGTGATCGGCGTGAACCTGGCCAACATCGGTCGGGCCATCCCCAGCTTCGCCATCCTGGTCATGGGGGCGGAGGTGCTCGGCATCGGGGCCCAGCCCGCCTTTCTCGCCCTCCTGGCCCTGGCCATCCCGCCCATCGTCACCAACACGTCAGTCGCCATACGGGAGGTCGATCCCGACGCCCGAGAGGCGGCCCGGGGCATGGGCATGACGGGCTGGCAGATCCTCCGCCGGGTCGAGCTGCCCATGGCCGTCCCCCTGGTCATGGCCGGCGTACGCACCGCCGGCGTCCAGGTGGTGGCCACGGCCACGCTGGCCGCGGTCGTGGCCTGGGGGGGACTGGGACGCTTCATCATCGACGGCATCGGCCAACAAGACGGCGGGCAGCTGGTGGGAGGGGCCCTGCTGGTCGTCGTCTTGTCGCTGGCCGCCGAGGTCGGGTTGGGGGCGCTCCAGCGCGTCCTCACTCCCGCCGGACTCCGTCAGGCATCCGCCCTCCCCGGAGCCGCCGCGCTCGCGGGCACGGCGGGCGCGGGGCCTGACGCGTGAGCCGGCACAGGTGTGGCGGGAAGCGCCTGCCGCAACAACGACAGGAAGGAAGCAGACCCATGCGGTTGCGCCGTGTCGGTGCCGTCGGGGCGAGCCTCGTCGCCTTGGCCCTTGTGGCCGGAGCGTGCGGCTCGGGAGGCGGCTCCAGCTCCAGCACCAAAACGCCCGTCAAGATCGGCTCCGCCAACTTCTCGGAGAACGTCATGCTCGCCCACCTCTACGAGGGTGTCCTCAAGAAGGCGGGCTACAGCGTGACCGTCAAAGAGAGCATCGGCAGCCGGGAGGTCATCGGCGGCGCCCTGAAGTCGGGCGACATCAACCTGGTTCCCGAGTACGCCGGGAACCTGCTCAACTTCGTGGACAAGTCGACGACGAGCGGGCTTCCCCTGGACCAGACGGTGTCCAAGCTCAAGACCGTCTTGAAGAGCCAGAACCTCACCGTGCTCGACCCCTCGCCCGCGACGGACGGGGACGTGCTGGTGGTCAACCAGCCGACGGAGTCCAAGTACAGCCCGAAGAGCGTCTCCGACCTCAAGGCCGTCGCCGCCAACCTGGTGATGGGCGGCCCCTCGGAGTGCCCCACCCGGGACACCTGCCTGAAGGGTCTGCAGGACATCTACGGCATCCACTTCAAGGATTTCAAGGTTCTGGACGCGGGCGGCCCGCTCACGGTCAACGCCCTGGCCAACAACAACGTCCAGGTGGGCCGCATGTTCTCGGCCGACTCCACCATCAAGGCCAAGAACTTCACCGTGCTCGACGACGACAAGCACTTCCAGCTGGCCGGCAACGTCATCCCCGAGGTGCGAGTCGACATCGCCCAGAAGAAGCTGACCGACGCCCTGAACAAGCTCTCCAGCACCCTCACCACCGACGACCTGATCGCCCTCGACGACCAGGTCCAGACGGCGAAGAAGGACCCGACGGCCGTGGCCCAGGCCTACCTGCAGTCCAAGGGTCTGGCCTAGGGGTGTAGCCGGCCTCTCGCGTTACTAGGGCACGAGGACGACCCGGCCCACCGCCTGACGGCTCTCCACGAAGGCGTGGGCCGCGGCCGCCTCGGCCAGCGGATAGGTCCGGTCCACCTCCACGCGGAGGCTCCCGGCGGCCACGTCCTCGACGTGACCGCCGATCATGGCCCTGGCCCGATCGGTGGCGATCTCGGCGCCGAGGAACACCCCGGTGAGGGAGTGGTTGCCCATGGCCAGCACGGACGTGTCGAAGGGCGTGGGGTCGCGTCCGGCGCTGCCCACGGTTATGGCCCGGCCCCGGTAGGCGAGGCACTGCACGCTGCCGACCAGGACGGAACCGCCCACCGAGTCGACGACCAGGTCGACGCCCCGGCCCGAAGAGGCGGCCCGCACCGCCGCCACCCAGTCCGGGCGGGAGTAGTTGATGCCGTGGTCGAGGCCGAAGGGCCGCAGGCGCTCCAGCCGCTCGTCGCTGGACGCGGTGGCGAGCACGGTGGCGCCGGCCCGCTTGGCCAGCTGGATGGCGGCCAAGCCCACGCCTCCCGCCCCGGCCTGGATGAGCACGGTCTCGCCCGATCGGAGGTGGCCGAACTCGAAGAGGCAGTCGTCCGCCGTGCCGAAGGCCACGGGCACGCAGGCCGCGGCCACGATGTCGGCGCCGTCGGGTACGGGCCAGGTGACCAGGGCGGGAACGGCGACCTTCTCGGCGTGGGAGCCCGACATCATGGTGGCGACCACGCGCTGGCCGCGGTGACGGTCCTCCACCCCCGCCCCCACCTCGACGACGGTCCCCGCGCACTGGTAGCCCACGATGTGGGGCGTCGCCGTCATGGGCCCGCCGGCCCGGTTCAAGGTGTCGCCGCCCTCGATGCTGATGGCCTCCACATCGATCACCACACCGCCGGGGAAGACGGCGGGGTCGGGAACGTCCTCGTAGCGGAAGACCTCGGGAGGGCCCGTCTTGTGGTAGACGGCCGCCTTCACGCGCTCTTGGTGGAGCCGGGGGCCGCGCCGTCGGCCGAGGTTGTCCCGCACTGCCCGCGCCAGGAGTGGGCGGCCGGGAGCTTGGCCACGATGCCGCGGAGGGCACGGATGTCGGAGTCGGGCAGCTCGAGCAGCTCAGGCGGGGGCTCGTACATGGCCGCCTCCAGGCGGTCGCGGGCCTTGAGCCCCGCCTCGGTGATCACCACCGTCTTCACCCGCCGGTCGGTGGGGGAGGGCCGGCGTTCGACGAAACCCCGTTCCTCCAGCTTGTCCACGATCGAGGTCACGAACGACGCGTCGCAGTGCAATTCGTCGGCCAGCACCCGCATGGGCGGGGGGGAATCGATGCTCAGGGAGATGAGGGCCTTGCCGTGACCGGGGCTGATGCCCAGCTCGTTGGCCACCCAGACCCAGCGGTTGCGCTGGGTCCACAGGTCGACCAGGGCCCGCCACACCTCGCCCGCCGCCCGGCGGCGGTCATCCCCGTTCATGGCTCCACGCTACGCCACCAAGACGAATACTTCAATCTGTGCCACAGTTCACAACCATATATTCTTGACGGGGGTCAAGTAATGGTGCGAGGGTGACGCCCATGACGACGAACCACGCGCCGCACGACGGCCCCGCCATCGAGGTCGAGTCGCTCACCAAGCGTTTCGGCTCGGTGGTGGCCCTGGACGGCATCGACCTCTCCGTCCCCGCCGGCACCGTGTTCGGGCTGCTCGGACCCAACGGAGCGGGCAAGACCACCACCGTGCGCATCCTCACCACCATCCTCCAGCCCGACGGCGGGCACGCCCGGGTCCTGGGCCTGGACGTGGGCCGGGAGCCCCATGCGGTGCGGGCCTCGCTGGGCCTGGCCGGCCAGTACGCGGCGGTGGACGAGCACCTCACGGCGCGGGAGAACCTCAAGCTGGCGGGCTGGCTCACCGGCCAGCCCCGGGCCTCGGCCCGGGCCCGGGGTGAGGAGCTGCTCGAGCGCTTCGACCTCACCGCGGCCGCCGGCCGGGTGGCGGGCACCTACTCGGGGGGCATGCGCAAGCGCCTCGACCTGGCCGTGGCCCTGGTGCACCGCCCGCCCGTCCTGTTCCTCGACGAACCCACCACCGGCCTCGACCCCCAGGGCCGGGGCGACCTGTGGGAGCTCATAGAGGAGCTGGTGGCCGAGGGCATGACGCTCCTGCTCACCACCCAGTACCTGGAGGAGGCCGACCGCCTGGCCGACCGCATCGCCGTGGTCGACAACGGGCGGGTGGTGGCCGAGGGCACCGCGCCCGAGCTCAAGGCCCGGCTGGGATCCACCATCATCGACGTGGGACTGGCCGATCCGGCCGCGGCGGCCCGGGCCCGGGTCCTGCTCGAGCCCTTCGGTCCGGCCGAGATCGTGGACGGCACCGCCGTCGAGGTCAACGTGGACGACGGCGCCCGGGCCTTGCTCCAGATCGTGCGCCTGCTCGACCGGGAACGCCTCGAGCCCGAGACCGTCGCCATACGCGAGCCCACCCTGGACGACGTGTTCCTGACCCTCACCGGCCGCCGGGCGGAAGCGTCGGGCGGCGCTGCACCGGATACCAACGACCGCGGCCGGGCCCGGCGGCGCGGCGCCCAGCGAGGTGCGGCATGACGACCACGACCTTCCCGGCAACCGTGCCCGTCACGACCGAGCGCTCCAGCCTGGTGAAGGCGGCCTCGGACACCATGGCCATCACCTGGCGCAACCTGCTCATGCTGAGGCGGGTGCCCCAGCTCCTGGTGTTCAGCACCATCCAGCCCGTGCTCTTCGTGCTCATGTTCCGCTACGTGTTCGGTGGCGCCATACGGGTGCCGGGCGTCCGCTACGTCGACTACCTCATGCCTGGGATATTCGCCCAGACGGTGGCCTTCGGCTCCATCAACACCGGCGTGGGTCTGGCCCAGGACCTCGGGACGGGTCTCATCGAGCGCTTCCGCTCCCTGCCCATGGCCCGCTCGGCGGTGCTGGCGGGACGGACGGCGGCCGACGTGGTGCGCAACGTGCTCGTCGTCGCCCTCATGGTGTCGGTCGGCTTCATCGTCGGCTTCCGGGTGCACACCAACGCCGCCGGACTTCTGGCCGCGGTCGGTCTCATGCTCCTGTTCGGCTTCGCCCTCTCCTGGGTGTTCGCCCTCATCGGCCTGGCCACGGCCAACCCGGAGAGCGCCCAGGCGGCCGCCTTCCCGCTCCTGGCCCCCCTCGTGTTCGCGTCGTCGGCCTTCGTGCCCCTGAAGTCGATGCCGGGCTGGCTGCAGGTCCTCGCCGCGCACCAGCCCGTCACCATCACGGTGGACGCGGTGCGGGCCCTGGTCCTGGGAGGCCCCACCCTGCGACCAGTGGTGCAGATGGTGGCCTGGGCCGTGGGCCTGATCGCCGTTTTCGCCCCCCTGGCCGTCTCCCGCTACCGGCGAGCCGCCTAGCGGCGGCGCCCTCGGGCGGGGAGTCGTACCCTCTGGCGTGTCGCGTCATCCGGGCCGGCGTCCGGCGCCGAACCCCATGGTGGTGGGAGCCGACGTTCGAGATGTGGGCGACGCGGCGCTGGTCGTCGCCATCGGACGGTGGCGGGAGGACGCCCTGGCCGAGGCCTACCGCCGTCACGCCGGCGCCGTCTACGCCCTGGCCTGCCGGGTGCTGAGCGACGGCGCGCTGGCCGAGGAGGTCGTGCAGGAGGTCTTCCTCCGCCTCTGGCGCCAGCCCGACCGCTTTGACCCCGATCGGGGCTCGCTGCGGGCCTTCCTCCTGGCCCACGCCCACGGCCGGGCCATCGACGCCCTCCGGTCCGAGAGCTCCCGGCGCAAGCGCGAGGAGCGCGAGGCCCGCAGCACGGCCGAGGCCGGCTACGACCTGGAGCGTGAGGTCTGGGACCTAGCCGTGGCCGAGCGGGTCAAGGACGCCCTGGTGCGGCTCCCGGCCGAGGAGCGCCGGGCCATCGAGCTGGCCTACTTCGACGGCCACACCTACCGTGAGGTGGCCTCGCTCCTGGGCCAGCCCGAGGGCACGGTGAAGAGCCGCATCCGCACCGGCCTGCGTCGCCTGCAGGTACGCCTCGTCACCTACGGCGTGACCGGGACGGGAGCCGAGCCGTGACCCACGACGAGCTCCAGTCCCTTCTCGGCGCCTACGCCCTGGACGCGGTGGAAGACGACGAGGCCAGAGACGTGGAGCGCCATCTCCGGGAGTGCCCCAGGTGCCGGGCCGAGGTGGCCAACCATCGCGAGACGGCCGCCCTCATGGCCAGCGTGGGGGCCGAGGCCCCCGCCGGGGTGTGGGACCGCATCAGCGCCGCCCTCGACGACGACCCCCTGCCGGACACGGCCGCCCTGGCCCCGCGGCCCGGTAGCCCCCGCGGCCGGCGCCGCCTGCCCATGAGGGTGAGGGTGGCCGCCGCCCTGGGCGCGGCGGTGGCGGCCGCGGTCGCCGTGCTGAGCGTGGCCACCGTCCGCCTCGACCACAGGGTGGGCACGCTGCGCCGGACCATCCTGGCCAGCCCCGCGGCCCAGGCCGCCACCGCAGCCCTCATCGATCCTCTCCACCGCGACGTCCGCCTCACCTCGGCCGACGGCCGCCTGGCCGCCCAGGTGGCGCTGCGCCTCACGGGCGAGGCCTACCTGGTGGACACCGACCTGCCCGTGCTGGACCGGGGCCGCACCTACCAGGTGTGGGGCCTGGCCGGGGGACGGGTCGTCTCCCTCGGGCTGCTGGGCGCCACTCCCGTCTTCGCCGCCTTCCGGGTGGAGGACACCGTCACCCAGCTCATGGTGACCTCCGAACCCGCGGGCGGGGTGCCCGCCCCCGACTCCCCGGTGCTGATCCAGGGGCTCATACCGGTCCGGGCCTGAGGCCCGCGCCCGGCCCCGGCCTGAGGCCGGCGTCCGGCGTGCTCAGGCGCCTTCGGGCACCTTGCGGATGCCGAGGCCCACGGCCCGGGTCGCTACGCAGAGGTCGTCGACGTACCTGAGCCCCGCCGTCTCGGCGATGTGTCGGGCCTCGGGCGAGCGCAGGCCGAGCTGGAGCCACACCGCCTTGGCCCCGATGGCCACGGCCTGGCGGGCGACGTCGGGGGCCTCCTCGACGGGGCGGAACACGTCCACCACGTCGACCGGCCCCGGTATGTCGGCCAGGCGGGGGTAGGCCCGGCGTCCGTGGATGGACCGGGCCGTGGGGTGGACGGGTATCACGCGGAAGCCGAGTCCGAGGAGGGTCCGCGGTATGGCGAAGGCGGCCTTGGCCGGATCGGTGGAGGCCCCGACCACGGCGATGGTCGTGGCCGTGTCCAGGATGTCCCGGGACTCGGCCATGGCCCGGGCCTTGTGCGACCTCTCCGTGGCCACGGCCTCGCGCACGGCGGGGACGACCTCGTTGCTGAAGCGCTCCAGCTGCTCGGTGACCGAGCCCGAGGGCCACAGGATGAAGGTGTCCATGCCCGCTTCGATGACGAGCTCGGTGAGCTCATCGACCCACTGCTTGGGCGGGCCTTCCAGGAAGGGTCCGCCACCGCTGTCGGTGATGTGGCCGGAGATGTTGTAGATGCGGCGCACGGCATGCGGCTCGCGGCCGGCGCCCACCGCGGCCTCGTCGATGCGGGCCTGACGCTCGGCCAGATCCTCGGGGGGAATGTAGGGAGACGAAGGCAGCCAGCCGTCGGCCACCCGCCCGATGAGTCCGAGCATGCGGGGACCGGAGCCGCCCACCCACACCCCGATGGGGTGGGGCGGGGTGGGGCCGGGGTGCACGCCCTGCATGCGGTAGTGGCGGCCCTCGTAGCTCACGGCCCGTTCGCCGCTCCACATGAGCCGCATCACCGCGATGGCCTCCTCCAGGGCGTCCACGGCCTCGCCCGGGGAGCGCCGGGGTCCCCCCATGGCCGCGATGGCGTCCCAGAAGCCACCCGCGCCCAGGCCCAGCTCGAAGCGCCCCCCGCTCAGCAGGTCGACGGAGGCGGCCGCCTTGGCCAGCACCGCGGGCGGGCGCAGGGGCAGGTTGGCCACGTCGGGGAACAGCCGGATCCGGGACGTGCGGGCCGCCAGCGTCGACAGGAGGACCCAGGAGTCCACGTAGCGCGACTGGTAGGGGTGGTCCTGGATGCCGACCAGGTCGAGGCCGAGCTGCTCGGCCAGCACGACCTCCTCGATGACCCGGTGGATGTCGTCGGCCTTGGGCTCGGGGAAGTACCCGAACTCGACTGCCCTGCCGTAGTCGGTCATTGCCCGCGAGCCTCCTCGGTCCACTTGGTGCGGGGTTGCTCCTGGAGCACCCCGTCCACGTACAGGTCCACCTTCTCGTTGTAGAAGCAGGCCAGGCCCGCGACCTTCTGACTCTCGGGCAGCGGCGCCCGGTACGTCCACACGAAGTCGTCGTAGCGGCGGCCGTCGGCGTCGAGCGACCAGTAGGTCGCGGTGCCCTTGTAGGGGCAGTGGGTCTCGGTCGCCGACGGGGTGAGCAGGTCGAGGCGCAGGTCGCTCAAGGGCAGGTAGTAGCGAGGTGGGAGCCCGGTCTCGAACAGGATCCTGGGCTGGTGCGAGTCGGCCACGGTAACCCCGTCCACCACGACCCGCACGTGGCGGGAGCTGGCCAGGATGTCGACGCGGGAGTAGGGATCGCGGGGATGGGTGTATACGGGCTCGTCCTCCTCCAGCCACTCGTCCATGGCCGGCCAGTCGATGCGGACGGCGTCGCGCAGCTCGGCTATCGGAGAGGACGGGTAGCGGCGGGCCGCCGCCGCCGCGGTCATACGCGGGACCTTCACGTCGTAGAGCTCGGCGTCGCCCCGGCTGGGGGAGTGCTCGGTGGCCCCGGTGGGCACCAGGGCGGCGCGCACGTCGGCGGCCGGGAAGTAGTAGGCCGGGTAGTAGGGGACCTCCCACACCAGGAGGGGCCGGATGGTGTCGGCCACCAGCTCGCCCGCCAGGTAGGCCCGCACCCGCTTGTGCCCGGGCTCGACCCTCACCCTGCCCCGCTCGTTACCGGCCACCCGCGCCTCCCTTCGGTCCCGCCGGAGCGAACGCCGACCGTAGGGCCCTCCTCCCCGGGCGCGCCAGAGATGGACATGGGCACCGGGCGGTACGGTCGGAGGCCTCAGCCGAACTTGCGCAGGAACTCGCGCAGGGGCCCGTTGACGGCCTCGGGGTGGCTGAGGTTGGAGGCGTGGCCTGCGCCGGGGATGCGCACCAGCTCGACGCAGTTGCCCAGCTCCCGCTGCAGGGCCTCGGCCTGCCCCATGGGGATGGCGGCGTCGGCGTCGCCGTGGAAGACGATGGCCGGGCAGGTGATCTCCCCCAGGCGGGGGGTGAGGTCGTCTCGCCCCATCAGGGTGGCGAAGGGCTCCAGGATCGACCCGGGGGGCCGCGCCTTCCACTTGGCCACCCAGGCCGAGTGGTCGTAGCCCGGGCTCATGATGATGGAGGCGACCGCCCCGGCCAGGGCGTCGTCGGGACCCTGGGTGGACCACTGCTGGGCCATGGCCTCGTAGGCCGGGCGCGCCTCGTCGGCCTCGACGCCGGCCTGGGTGTCGATGAGGGCCAGGCCCCTGACCCGGTCCGGGTCCGAGAGGGCGGCCCGCATGGACAGGAAGCCACCTTGGGACATGCCGGCCAGCACGGCTCCGTCGAGCCCGAGGTGGTCGAGCAGACCCACACAGTCGCGCGCCGAGTCCCAGTAGGTGAAGGGTCCCTGGGCCCCGGTCTGTCCGAAGCCGCGCTCGTCCCAGGTGATGCAGCGGAACTCGTCGGCGAGGGCGTCGACCTGGGGGGCGAACATCTCATGATCCATGAGGAAGCCGTGGCTGAACACCACGGCCGGGCCGCTGCCTCCCGAGTCCTGGTAGAAGAGGACCTGACCGTCGACGTCGGCAAAGGGCATGCCCCAAGCTAACGCCCGCCGCCGCCCCGGGGAGGGGCGCAGGCCGAGCTCAGATGGCGGGGTGGACGAAGGGACTGGCCATGGCCCCCTCCTCGGCCTTGATCACGTGCATCACGGCGTTGATGAGGGCCAGGTGGGTGAAGGCCTGGGGGAAGTTGCCCAGGTGGCGCCCGCTGTGGGGGTCCAGCTCCTCGGCGTAGAGCTCGAGGGGGCTGGCCAGGGACAGCAGCTTCTCGCACAGCTGGCGGGCCCGGATGTGCTCGCCGATCTCGGCCAGGGCGGACACGAGCCAGAACGAGCAGATGGTGAAGCTGCCCTCCTCTCCCGACAGCCCGTCGTCGGTCTCCTTGACCTGGTAGCGCAGGACGAGCCCGTCCACCGTCAGGTCGTCGGCGATGGCGAGCACGGTGGCCCGTACCCGGGGATCGTCGGGGGGCAGGAAGCGCACCAGGGGCATGAGCAGCACCGAGGCGTCCAGGGCGGTGGTGTCGTAGTGCTGCCTGAACACGCCGTTCTGGATGCCCCGGGTGCACACCTCGGCGTGGATCTCGTCGGCGCCCGCCTGCCAGCGGTCGGCCCGCTCGAAGTCCTCCCGGATGCGGGCCAAGCGCGCCCCCCTGTCGGCCGCCACCCAGCACATCATCTTGGACGAGGTGAAGTGCTTGGGGTCGCCCCGAACCTCCCAGATGCCCCGGTCCGGCTCCCGCCAGTGCGTCAGGGCGGCCTCGACCTGGCGGCAGAGGATGGGCCAGAGGCGCTCGTCGAGCCGGTCCCGTGAGCGGGTGTGGAGGTAGACCGAGTCGAGCATCGCCCCCCACACGTCGTGCTGGCGCTGGTTGTGGGCGCCGTTGCCGACGCGGACGGGGCGGGCCCCGTCGTAGCCGTGGAGGTGATCCAGCGTCCGCTCCTCGAGGTCGCGCTCTCCGTCGACCCCGTACATGACCTGCAGCTCATCGTCCCGCTCGGCCACGTCGGCGATGAACCAGAAGAAGTCGTTGGCCTCCCAGTCGAAGCCGAGGCTGAACAGGCCCCACAGGGCGAAGGTCGAGTCCCGGATCCAGCTGTAGCGGTAGTCCCAGTTGCGCTCGCCCCCGGGCGTCTCCGGCAGCGACGTGGTGGCCGCCGCCACCAGGGCGCCCGTGGGGCCGAAGGTCAGCCCCTTGAGGGTGAGGGCGCTGCGCTGCAGGTGACCCCGCCAGGGATGGTCGGGGAAGCGGCCCCGGGCCAGCCAGTGCTGCCAGTGGTGGGCGGTCCACGTCAGCCTGCGGTAGGCCTCCTCGTAGGTGTAGGGCGGCTCGTGCTCCGTCCAGGACAGGGCGCAGAAGCGGTAGTCCCCCTCCTTCATGAGGGTGCGGGCGCACGCCCGCGGCCCCTCGAAGCCGATGCGCATGTCGGAGGTGAGGCTCAGCTCTACCTCCACCGTGTCGGCTCGGGCTATGCCCTGGTTGTAGCCGCGGTCGCCGTAGGTCCACCGCGCCGCCCTGCGGCCGTAATCCATCATGGGCTCGCACTCCATCACGACCTGGACCTCGCCGTTGACGCAGCGGACCGTGCGGAGCAGCACGTGGTCGGCGTCGTAGTCGGTGGGGGCCCGCCGGTGGGTGCGGGACAGCTCGGCGGTGTGGTGCCAGGGGCCGATGAGGAGGACGTCCCTGACGATGATCCACCCCGTCGTGGTGCCCCAGCTCGTCTCCAGCACCATCGTCCCCGGCAGGTACCGGCGGGCGGCGGGCACGGTCACGTCGTCGGGGCCGAGGCGGAACCCGCCGGCGTCACGGTCGAGGATGGCGGCGAAGACGCTGGGCGAGTCAAGCCGGGGCAGGCACAGCCACTCCACGTTCCCGCTGGGCGCGACCAGGGCGGTGGTCTCGCAGTCGGAGAGGAAGGCGTAGTCCGCTATGGGCGGAAAGGGCGAGTGCCCGAGCAGCACGTCGGCCAGCTCCGGAGCCGTCACGTCACCACTTTCCCAGCTTCGCGGTCACTCCGCCACGTCGATCCGGGCCCGAGCGTGTCCTCACCACGTGTCGATGCAGGGTCGCTTCTTGCCCGTGCGGGGTGGAGGGGGTGGCGCCGCGTCCAGCGCGGCCGTGATCCATCTCCTGGAGTCGGCGGGGTCGATGACGTCGTCGATCTCGAAGTAGGTGGCGGTGTTCAGCGCCTGGCCGTGCTCGTACATGCGCCCCACCATCTCGTCGAACAGGGCTTGGCGCTCCTCGGGGTCGTCGACCGCGGCCAGCTCGTTGCGGAACCCGAGCTTCACCGCGCCCTCCAGCCCCATGCCTCCGAACTCCCCTGTGGGCCAGGCCACGGTGAAGACGGGCGCCTTGAAGCTGCCTCCGGCCATGGCCTGGGCTCCCAGCCCGTAGCCCTTGCGCAACACGATGGTGAAGAAGGGCACGGTGAGGCTGGCGCCGGTGACGAACATGCGGCTCACGTGGCGAACCAGCGCCGTGGTCTCCGCTTCGGGGCCGACCATGATCCCCGGCGTGTCGCACAGGAAGAGGATGGGCACGTCGAAGGCGTCGCACAGCTGCATGAATCGGGCCGCCTTGTCGGCTCCCTGGGCGTCGATGGCACCGGCCAGGTGGGTCGGGTTATTGGCGATGAGGCCCATGGGCCGGCCCTCCACCCTGATCAAGGCGGTCACCATCCCGACGCCGAAGGCGGGGCGCAGCTCGAGCACCGAGCCCGCGTCGGCCAGCGTCTCGATGACCGCGCCCACGTCGTAGACGCGCAGCCGGTTCTCGGGTATGGCCGACCGCAGTCGGGCCTGGTCGGCGCAATCCCAGATGGGGGTCGATCCCTGAAAATAGGAGAGGTACCTCTTGGCCGCGGCCACCGCCTCGGCCTCGTCGGCCACGGCGATGTCGACGACGCCGTTGGGCACCTGCACGGCCATGGGGCCGATCTCCTCGGGCCGGAACACGCCCAGGCCGCCGCCTTCGATCATGGCCGGTCCGCCCATGCCGATGTTCGAGTCGGCTGTGGCGATGACCACGTCGCAGCACCCCAGGATGGCGGCGTTGCCGGCGAAGCACCGGCCCGAGTTGATGCCCACCAGGGGCACGAGTCCGCTGAGCCCGCCGAACAGGCTGAAGGCCATGCAGTCCAGTCCCGACGCTCCCGTCCCGTCGGTGTCGCCCGGCCGGCCGCCGCCGCCCTCGGTGAAGAACACCACGGGGAGCCGCAGGCGCTCGGCCAGCTCGAACAACCTGTCCTTCTTGCGGTGGTTCTGCAGGCCCTGGGTGCCGGCCAGCACCGTGTAGTCGTAGGACATGACGATCGTCCGGTGCCCGTTCACGGTGGCCACGCCGGCCACCAGCCCGTCGGCCGGGGTGCGCCGGATGAGGTCTTCGACCGGCCGGCGCCGGCGCTGGGCCGCGATGACCAGGGGGCCGTACTCCAGGAGGCTGTCCGGGTCGCAGAGGTCCTCCACGTTCTCCCGGGTGGTGCGCTGACCGGTCCTGCGGCGCCGTTCCACCGCATCGGGCCGGCTAGGGTCCAGGCCCGAGGCGTGGCGCGCCCGCACTGCAGCCAGGTCGGCCCGGACTGCCCCCTCCTCGACCAGTGGCGGGGCGACGGCCTCGGCGCTCGGCACCTCCGCTTCCTGGATGACCACCAGGGCATCGCCCGGATGGACCGTGTCGCCCAGGGCCACGGGGACCCGCTGCACGACGCCGCTCCAGTCGGCCGTGATGACGTGCTCCATCTTCATCGACTCGATCACCAGCAGCTGCTGGCCCGCCCGGGCCGCGTCCCCCGGCCGCACGTCGACGCGCACGATCGTGCCCTGCATGGGGGACTCGACGATCCGTTGGTGGTCGGACCCCGTCATCACGGTCTGTCTACCGCCACGGGAGGCCCCGGCGCTCGGCGCCACGGGCTGGCCCCTGCCGCCGCCGTCAGAGAGCCCGCAGCCAGCGGTCGCGGAGCGACGCCAGGACGGCCAGCGACACGGCCAGCAGCACCAGGCTGAGCACGATGGCCGACCCCGGGTCCGAGCTCTCGAGCTTGACGTAGACGAACAGGGGCAGGGTCTGGGTCTTGCCCTGGAGGTTGCCGGCGAAGGTGATCGTGGCCCCGAACTCGCCCAGGGCCCGAGCCCAGCAGAGCACGCCCCCGGCCAGGAGCGAGGGCCGCACCAAGGGGAGGGTGACGCTCCGGAACACGGCCCACCTGCCCGCCCCCAGGGTCCGGGCCGCCTCCTCCAGCCCGCGATCCGAGGTGCGCAGCCCGGCCTCGACCGTGAGGACCAGGAAGGGCATGGCCACGAAGGCCTCGGCCAGCACCGCCCCCGCGGTGGAGAAGGGGAGATGGACGCCCACGCGGTCGAGCTGGGGGCCGACGAGGCCGCGCCGTCCCAGGGCCAGCAGCAGAGCCGTGCCCCCGACGACGGGGGGCAGGACCATGGGAAGGGTGGTGAGGGCCCGCACCAGGCTGCGCCCCCGGTACTCGACGCGGGCCTGCACCCACGCCAAGGGAACCCCCAGGGCCAGAGCCAGGGCCGTGGCCGATACCGACGTCACCAGGGACAGGCGCAGGGCCTGCCCCGCCTCCTCCGAGGTCAGCGCGGGCCATGCCTTCGACCAGGGCGCCTTCCACAGCAGCCCGGCCAGGGGCAGGGCGAACAGGGCGGCGGCCGCCCCGGCCACGACCACGGGCGCGGTCGGCGCCCGCTCCCGCACCCCCGCCGACCGGCCCGCCTTGTGGGTCTCGCTCACGAAGCGGGGAGGAACCCGTGGGCCTCGAGCGCGGCCTGCCCCGATCCCGACAGGACCTCCTGGACGAAGGCGGCCGCGCCGGCGTGATTCGCGCCGGTCCTGACCACGGCGATGGGGTAGGTGGCGACGACGTTCTGGGCGGTGGGGATCGTGACGCCGGAGGCCTTCGACCCCGCGGCCTGGACGTCGGACGCGTACACGATGGCCGCGTCGGCCTCGCCCGAGGTGACCTTGGCCAGGGCCGACTTCACGTCCAGCTCGAGGGACCTGGGCCTCACCCTCGCCCCCGCCCGGGCCAGGGCCTGCTGGCTGTAGCTGCCGGCGGGGACGGACGGATCCTCCAGGACCACGACGAGATCGGGGCGGACCAGGTCGCTCAACCCGCCCACGTGCTTGGGGTTCCCGGGCGCCACCGCGATCTCCAGCTGGTTGCGGGCGAACGCCCGGGGCGCTTCCACGAGCTTGGCGTCGACCAGCCTCTGCATGGTCTTGTCGTCGGCCGAGGCGAAGACGTCGGCCCTGGCCCCCTGGATGATCTGCTGGGCCAGGGTCTGGGACCCGGCGAAGCTGTAGGTCAGGCTCAGGGCGGGAGCCCTTGCCGCGAGAGTCGCCTTCTCCTGGTTGAAGGCCTCGGTCAGCGATGCCGCGGCGAACACGGTCACGGACCCCGAGAGGGCGGAGCGGGACCTGTCGCCCGAAGCGCCGCCGCCGCTCCCGCAGGCGCCGGCCACCAGGGCCGCGGTCAGGGCCAAGGCCGCGCCCCGGGCCCGGGGTCGGCCCGCCCGGGTCACCCCCGCCGCCGGCCGTCGACGAGGGCGGCCACCACGTCGGCGTCGGCGCCGTCGGCCATGGGGCCGTAGGTGGCGACGAGCGTTCCCAGGGCACCGCACCGCGAGCAGCGGAGGCCGGCCACGATGACCTCCTCCGACGGATCGGACTCGCCCTCCAGCCGGAAGAGCCGCACCACCTCGGCGTCGGCCGGGCTGATGAGGGCCCCGCAGCTGCCGCAGCGGATCATGGGCCCGTCGTCCGTGGCGGCGACGTGGAACTCGCCCGTGAAGCCCTCGGCGGCGAGGCGATCGAGCGCCTCGACCAGAGTCATCTCGCTGCTCGATCCTGCCAATCCGCCCTCCGGGGCCGGCTCGCCCCCAGCCAATCAGGTCGGCGCAGGGGATGCACGGGCGCACCCGTGGGGCTCGCCCGGCGGGGCCCCCTTCAGTCCGTGCGGGTGCCGAACCAGGCGGGCGCCTCGATGGGCGGGTTGGGGAGGGGGCTTATGCCCCGCTGGGCCAGCAGAGCGGCGAAGCCCTCGCGGTCGGCGGGCACGGCCCGGGGGTCGCCCGTCATGATCTCCAGGAGCAGCGCCCCGTCCGGTCCGGCCTCGATGGGGCCGAAGACGGCGCCCTCCTCGAGCACGATGCTGGTGGACGGGCTGCAGACCACGTCGCCCACTGTGATCTGGCCCTGGAGGACGTAGACGACGTGGTTGCTGAGGTGACCGTGGCGCTCGACGAGCATGCCCGGGTCGTAGCGGGCGTAGAGGACCATGAGCCCGGGCGACCACTCCAGGTACCTCTCCCAGACCGAGACGCGCCGCTCGCCGTGCAGCTGGGCCTTGACCTCCTGCCAGGCCACGTCCTCGACACGGGCGATCCTGGGCCCGCCGGCGCCGCTCACCCCCGCTCCCGGCTTGCCAGCTCGGTGCTCAGCTTGGCCATGGCCCGCCGGAAGAGGCGGCTCATGACAGTGGGCGCCAGGGGCTGGCCCACGCGGAAGAGGACACGGGGTTCGATGGCGAAGGTCCAGCGCACGAGGGTCCCGTCGCCGGCGTCCTCCGTGGCCCACTCCTCCACCAGGGCCCGGGCCATGGGGACCGAGCACCGGTCCACCCGGTAGGCCCAGCGCTCGTCCTGGACCCAGCTCACCACCGTCTCGCGGTAGGTGACGCCCGACATGCGCACCTGGCGGACCGAGCCCACCCCGGGGGGTCCGTCGCCCTCGTAGCGGCCCGAGGACAGGCCCGGGAACCAGCTCTTCCACTCGGAGGGGTCACCGCTGATGGCCCCGAACACGGTGGGGCGCGGCGCGGCCACGCCGGCCTCGAACCGCCACGTCCTGGGGGCCCGGGCCAGGAAGTCGAGGCCCTCGGGCCGCAGCTCATAGGTCATGGGATCCTCCTCCCTTGGGCGCGGGCCCACTCGTGGCCGTCACGTCCCCCTGAGCTTCATGCCCGCGGCCTGGTAGATGGAGTCGATGACCCGCATGTTGGCGATCGAGTCCTCTGGAGGGGTGAGCGTGGGCTCGCCCCGCAGCACGGCATCGCAGAACGCCTGGAGCTGGTACTCGTAGGTCGGCCTCCCCCGCAGGCGCTCGGCCCGCTTGCGGCCACCGGCTCGCACGGTGAGGCGGTGATAGATGTGAGGTGCGGTGGGGTTCAGGACCCGCATCTCGCCCGCTTCACCCGTGACGCGAGCGCCGACGCGGAGCACCGAGGACGACCACATGGAGCAGGTGAGCCGGCCCTCCGCCCCGCTGGGGAAGCGCAGCTCGGCGGCCATGGCCCTGTCCACGTCCGGGGTGCGCAGCTTGGCTCGTGCGGAGACGACCTCGGGCTCCCCGCCACCCAGCAGACGCTGCATGTGCACCGTGTAGCAGCCGGCGTCCATGAGAGCGCCCCCGCCCAGGTCGTAGCGATAGCGGATGTCGGAGAAGCGGGGGAGGGGGAAGCACAGCCAGGTCTCGATGCGGCGCAGCTCGCCCAGCTCGCCGTCCTGGGCGATGGACCGCATGCGCTCGGCCAGGGGGTGGTAGCGGTAGTGGAAGGCTTCCATCACCACCAGACCGGTGCGGGCGGCGACGGCGGCCACCTGCCCGGCCTCGGCCGCGTTGTTGGTGAAGGGCTTCTCGCAGAGCACGTGCTTGCCCGCCTCCAGCGCGGCGATCGTCCAGCGGGCGTGCAGGCCGTTGGGCAGGGGGTTGTAGACCGCGTCGATCCCGCTGTCGGCCAGCACCGCGTCGTAGCTGGCGTGGACCGTGGGCACGCCGTGCTTGGACGCGAACTTCCTGGCCCGCTCGGGATCGCGGGCGGCGACGGCCGTGGCCTCGGCTTCGGGCAGGCGCCGGGCCGGGCGCACCAGGGCCGCGGGGGCGATGCGGGCCGCCCCCAAGATGCCGATCCGCACCCGGCTCACGGCCGCTCCCGCATCGCCGTCTTCTACTACACCGCCTCCTCGGCCGTGTCTCGTGGCCGTCGGCTAGACCGGTCCCGACCCGAGCGGAGGGGGAGCGAGCTATGGCGGCCACGCGCGCCGACGTCGTCGTGATCGGCATGGGACCCGGTGGCGAGGAGGTGGCCGAGCGCCTGGCCGAGGCCGGCCTCGACGTGGTGGGCATCGAGAGCAAGCTCGTGGGTGGCGAGTGCCCGTACTGGGGCTGCATCCCCTCCAAGATGATGATCCGCGCCGCCGACATGTTGGCCGAGGCCCGCCGCGTCCCGGGCATGGCCGGCGCGGCCACGGTCGAGCCGAGCTGGGAGCCGGTGGCCCGGCGCATACGGGCCGAGGCGACCGACGACTGGGACGACAGGGTTGCGGTGGAGCGCTTCGAGGAGAAGGGCGGCCGCTTCCGGCGGGGCCGGGGCCGGCTGGTGGGTCCCGGGCGGGTCGCGGTGGGGGACGAGGTGGTCGAGGCGGCGCGGGCCGTTGTCGTCGCCACCGGGACCGAGCCTGCCATCCCGCCCGTTCCCGGGCTGGCCGGTGTCGCCTACTGGACCAACCGCGAGGCCATCGAGACCAAGGAGGTGCCCGCCTCCCTGGTGGTGATGGGTGGTGGGGCGGTGGGGATGGAGCTGGCCCAGGTGTTCCGGCGCTTCGGAGCCGAGGTCAGCGTGGTGGAGGCGGCCGACCGGCTGCTGCCCCTGGAGGAGCCGGCCGCGGGTGAGCTCGCCGCCCGGGTGTTCGAGAAGGAAGGCATCGTGGTGCGCACCGGGGTCCACGTGGTCGCGGTGCGGGCCGACGGGAACCGCCTCGTCGCCGAGCTGGCAGATGCCACCCTCGTGTCCGGTCGGCGCCTCCTGGTCGCCACGGGACGGCGGGCCGACGTGGCCGGCCTGGGTCTGGCCAGCGTCGGCATCGACGAACAGGCCCGCTTCATCGCGGTGGACGGGCACATGCGAGCGGCGCCCGGCGTGTGGGCCGTGGGCGACGTGACGGGCAAGGGCAACTTCACCCACGTGGCCATGTACCAGGCCGGCATAGCCGTGACCGACATCCTGGGCCAGGATGGCCCGCCCGCCGACTACAAGGCGCTTCCCCGGGTGACGTTCACCGATCCCGAGATCGGATCGGTGGGGGCCACCGAGGCCGAGGCCCGGGCCTCGGGCGTGCGTGTACGCACGGGCGCCACCCCGATCCCGGACTCGGCCCGGGGCTGGATCCACAAGGCGGGCAACGAGGGCTTCATCAGGCTGGTGGAGGACGCCGATCGCGGCGTACTGGTGGGCGCCACCTCTGCCGGTCCCGCCGGGGGGGAGGTGCTGGGGCTTCTGACCCTGGCCGTCCACGCCGAGGTCCCCACCGAGCGCCTGCGCCAGATGATCTACGCCTACCCCACCTTCCACCGGGCCATCGAGGCGGCCCTGCGGGACCTGGCCCGCTGATCGGTCAGGGCTCGGGAGGGCACAGGCCCATGTCCTCCCAACCGCTGAACCCGTAGCGGTCGTGGGGGCCGATGCAGGCGAACTCGAGCATCCCCATCCCGACGGCCCCGTTGGACTGCACGGCGGTGACGGCGTTCTCCATGAGGCCGAACAGGCTGCCCCGGACCTCGGGATCGGCCAGGTCCCACGAGCGGGACTGCGCCTCGAGGGGCCCGTGCCACATCCCGTGGCGCCAGTCGGCGTCGAAGCCGTAGCCGGTGCCCTTCATGAGATAGAACGGCAGCACCACCTCTAGGCTGACGTCCAGCTTGGTCCCGTCGGGCTCGGTCAGGTGCAGCACGGCCCGCCGCGGCGCCCGCGTGTGGGGCAGGAACTCGATGTCGTGGTCGGGCCGGCCCAGGTGCTGCACCGGTTGGGTGGGGTCGTTCGGGACCCGCACCGCCTCCTCCAGCACCCGGGTGCCGTCGCGCTCCTCCTGCACGATGCAGAGGATGGAGTGGTCGTCGAACTGGAGCGGCGCGTAGCACCAGAAGAAGGTGGAGGGCTCTCTCGATGCCCGTATGCCCGCGGGCTCGGGCTCGCCCACGGGCCTAACGCCCCACGACCGGTCCCGGAATCCCCACCAGCGGTCGGGGGTGAGCTCGAATCTTCTGCCTCCCAGCTCCAGCGTCCCGGTCCAGCGCCCGGTCTGGGCCAGGCGCTGGGTGTCGAAGGAGACGCGCTCGTGTTCCCGCCGCCAGTGCCGGGGCTCGAGGGTGGCGGGGATCACGCCGTCGAAGGTGGCGTCGACGGCCAGGTCGGACTGGCCGGGCTCGAGCACCACGCGGAGGCGCTTCAGGCCTTCTAGAACCTCGACCCGCAGGGGACCCACCGAGGTGTCCATGCGGTCGGCGCCCAGCTCCCGGGAGGCCCGCACCACCCGGTGCAGGCGCCCGTCGCTCACGGCGAGGAAGGCGTCGGCCGTGCCCAGGTTGGGGTACTGGCCCATCCCGAACACGGCGAACATGTCGGCGCTGGTGGGGTAGATGTTGAAGTAGTAGCGGTCGTAGAAGTTGCGGTCGCTCGTGCCCGTGTGGCGCATGACCTCGGCGATCTGGTGGATGGGATAGTCGTCAGCGGGAGATAGCAACCTCAGCCTCCGAGGTCGTGGGCCAGGAGCCGGGTGACGATGTTGTCGACGCCGTAGTTGGTGTCCGGGGCCATGAGCTCGAACTCGATGCACATGGCGATGACCCGCATCATCACCACGGCGAAGCGGAACCCGGCCCAGACGGTGTAGAAGCTCAGCTGGTCGGCGCGCCGGCCGGTCAGCTCCTGCCAGCGGGCAACGGTGGCGTCGTGGGAGGGGAAGCCCTCCAGGCGGGGGACGTCGTGGCCCTCGGAGTGGTGGCGGTCGAGGAACAGGAACCAGGCCAGGTCCTGCTGAGGGTCCCCCACGGCCACCATCTCCCAGTCGAGCACCGCCGCGGCCCGACCCCGGTCGAAGATGACGTTGCCCAGCCGGCTGTCCCCCCAGCACAGCGCGGTGGGCTCGGGGCCGGCGGGGAGGTTGGCCTCGAGCCAGGCCAGGGCCTCGTCGGCCAGGGGCGTCTCGGGCCAGTCCTTCTTGGCCCACGCCAGGTAGTCCCGGTAGTAGGCCAGCTGCTGGGCCAGACCGGTGTCCCCCCGCTCCTCCTGCCAGAGCTCGCCCAGGCCGAGGGCGCGCCAGTCGACGTTGTGCACCGCGGCCATGGCCTCCAGGGCGCTCCACCACATCGCCTCTCGCTCCGCCGGGCTGGTCTCCTCCACCACCCAGCCCTCCACGTGGTAGGAGGGGGAGTCGCCCGGGACCCGGCCCTGGACCCGGCCCATGACGAAGAAGGGCGCGCCCAGCACCGAGGCGTCGTCCTCGTACCAGAGGGTGGGCGGGACGGGGACCTGGGTGCGCTCGCTGAGCGCTCGCAGCACGCGGTACTGCGTCTCGAAGGCCGACTCCAGGAAGATCGTGTAGGCGCCCGGCTTCACCCGCACCGCGAACCCCTGGCTGTGCTCACGGCCTCCCTCGGTCCACGCCGCGTCGAACAGGAGGGTCTCGTTGGAGAAGCCGGTGGTGGCGGGGGCGTCGATGTCCGAGATGGCCACCTCGCCTGCGCCCAGCTTGGCTCCCAGCCAGGAAGTGAGGCGGGCCCTGGCCTCGTCGAGGTCGCGCTGCTTGGGCACGCCCATCTCGTCCCCTGTCTCGTCTGTCTCGTGCGTCTCCGCCGGCCGTGGACCGAGGGGCGGCCCTCGGCCGCGAGCGAGTCAAGCAGAATTGGGTCCGGGATGGATGAGCCACCGGTTCAGCCGACGCGCATCCGGGCCCGCGGCCTCGAGCTCGACGCCGACGTGTCCCTACCTCCCGAGGGGGCGGGGGTCGTGCTCTTCGCCCACGGCAGCGGCAGCAGCCGGCGCAGCCCCAGGAACCTCCAGGTGGCCGCCGCCCTCCAGGGGGCCGGCCTCGGAACCGTGCTCATGGACCTGCTCACGGCCGAGGAGGAGGAGGCCGACAGGCGCACCGGGCACCTGCGCTTCGACATCGGGCTCCTGGCCCAGAGGCTCACGGCCGCGGTCGACTGGGCCGCCGGCCGGGACTGGGGCGGGGGGCGGGGCCTGGGGCTCTTCGGCGCCAGCACCGGGGCCGCGGCCGCGCTCGTCGCCGCGGCCCGGCGCCCCGAGGAGGTGGGGGCGGTGGTGTCGCGGGGAGGGCGGCCCGACCTGGCCGGCCGGGAGCTGGAGTCGGTGCGGTCTCCGACGCTGCTCGTCGTGGGTGGGAACGATCCCGTGGTGGTGAAGCTGAACCGAGAGGCGCTCTCCCGCCTGCGGGTCGAGAAGGATCTGGTGGTCGTGCCCGGTGCCACCCACCTGTTCGAGGAGCCCGGCGCGCTGGACGAGGTGTCCCGTCTGGCCGCGGACTGGTTCGTGGAGCACCTGCGGGGCCGGTGACCCGATCGGGCCCGCCCGGCCCGCCCGGCGCTACGGCCCTCAGGCCCTCAGGTTGCTGGGGTTACTGCGTCGCAGAGCGGACAGGGCCTCGATGACGTCGGGGCTCAGCCCCCGGATCATGTCCTTGAGCACGCCCTCCAGATGGGAGCCCTGCGTCATGATCATGTCGAACAGCGCCTCGCGGCGGTGGTCGTCCAGACGTTCGTAGTGACGACGAAGCGTGTCGGCGGCGGTGGTGATGATCCCGACGGAAGCCAACAGCCCGTGGGCCATCACCGCGGCGCTCTCGTCGAAGCCCTCGCTCGCTTCCACGCGTACACACCTTGACGTGTTCGAGGGAACCGGGCAATCACCCGGATGAGCATGCCGAGGTGGGCTAGGCCGGTCGGTGTAGGCCGAGCCCGGCCCACCCCCCGAACGCGCCATGCGATGTGAGCTATGCCCGCCGGCGGCGGGGCCCGGGACAGTAGACGTCGAGCACACCCAGTAGCGCTGTGAGGCGGTCGATCTCCACCTCGGCTCGCTTCCCGCCCGCCTCCACCACCGCCCGCCCCTTGCCGCCGGAGTCGTGGGGCAGCCGGATGACCACCGGGGAGCGGACACCTTCGGGCAGGCCGACGGTCGCGACCACGGCGTCGAACTCCTGAGCCCGGCCCGCGGGCAGGGAGTCGAGATGGACGACCTCGTCGACGTCGACCTCCTGCAGGGCGCTGGCCAGGGCCTGCCCGAACATCGCCGGTTCGACGGCGAGGCCGAGGCGGGGCCGCACATCGGTCACCGCATCAAGAAAGCGCCCCGGGACCCCCGCCGTCATCGCCAAGATTGATGACTTCCTCGCCAGGGGGAGCGGCGGGCGGGCCGTCTACGGGAAGCTCGACCCGAAAGATGGTGCCTTGTCCGGGTTCGCTGCGCACCGAGGCTCGGCCGGCGTGGGCCCCGGCGATGGCGGCCACGATGGAGAGTCCCAACCCTGTGCCGGCCGTCCCCCCCTTGCCCCGGGTCCGGGCCGGGTCGGCCCGGTAGAAGCGCTCGAAGACGCGCTGGGACTGCTCGGGTGTGAGCCCCGGCCCGTGGTCGGCCACCTCGAGCACGGCCCAGCCGTCCCTCCCCCCCACCGTCACCGTGGCCGGCGTGGTGACCGGGGTGTGGGCGCGCAGGTTGGCCAGGAGGTTGGCTGCCACCTGGTGGAGGCGCGCCGGGTCCCCCACCACGGTGACGGGACCGTCGGCCTCCAGGGTCAGGGGCCGGTCGGGTTCGACGGCCCGGGCGTCGGCCACCGCGTCGCGGGCCACGGCCACCAGGTCGACGGGCTGGCGCTCGAGGGGCCGGCCCTGGTCCAGGCGGGCCAGCAGCAGCAGGTCCTCCACCAGGACTCCCATGCGGGCCGCCTCCTCCTCGATGCGGCGCATGGCCTGCCCCAGCTGTTCGGGCTCGCGGGCCGCGCCCCGACGGAAGAGCTCGGCGTAGCCCCGGATGGAGGTGAGCGGGGTGCGCAGCTCGTGGGAGGCGTCGGCCGCGAAGCGCCGAAGCTGGCGCTCCGACGCGGTGCGCTGGGCGAAGGCGGCCTCGATCTGGGACAGCATGGCGTTGAGGGCGGTGGCCAGGCGGCCCACCTCCGTCCCCTCGCCCGAATGCGGAACCCGCTGAGTCAGGTCGCCGCCGGCGATGGCGCCCGCGGTGCGCTCGATGTCGGTCAGGGGGTGAAGGCCGACTCGCACCAGCCAGAGGGCGAGCATGCTCACGCCCAACAGAGCCACCAGCGTGACGATGAGCTCGACGATGGCCAGCTTGTGGACGGTGTCGGTCAGCCCGGTCAAGGGCTTGGCCAAGACCAGGGTCCCGTGGGGCAGGACCTCGACCACGGTCCGGTAGCGGGTGCCCCCGCTGGCGGCCGAGACGGTGAGCGATCGCACCGATCCGGGCGCGGCGGCCGCGGCCTTGAGGGCCCGGTCGGGGACCCGGGGACCGGCTCCGCCCCGGCTGTCGGCGGGCACGTCGACCAGCACGGCACCGGGCGGGTCGAGCACCTGCAGGTAGGTCCCCGAGGGCAGGAGCCCGCGCACACGGGCCGGGTCGGACAAGAGCCCCGGGCCGGGTGCCGACCGCCCGTCGGGAGCGGGCGCGGGGCGGGCGGCCTCTGACCCCAGGGGAGGCCTGCTGGCCGAGAGCGCCCGCTCGAAGGGCCTGCGAGCCGAGGCCAGCTCCTGGTCCACGCCCCGCAGGAGCTGGCCCCGCAGCACCGTGTAGGTCGCCACGTCCGACGCGGCCAGGGCCAGCGCCAAGAGGACGACCAGCACGGTGAGCAGACGGGCGCGCAAGGAGAGCTTCATGTCGGTTCCGGCGCACAGGATCCGCCCTCGACATGAGGGGATGCTGTGAAGGGCCTGGGATCAGTCCCCGTCCGCCTCATCGGCCAGCTCGACGGACACCTCGGGCGCTTGCGGGGAGTCTCCGGCGACTGCCTCGAGGACGAGCTCGGCCAGGTTGCCGGCCTCGACCAGATCGGCCCGGGCCCGCTCCAGGGCGGCGATGGTGGCCTGAGACCCCCGCACGCTCAGGCGGGCGACGGGGGCGCGCATGGAGCGCCGGGCCTCGGTCTTGGCCTTGCGCACCCGGGCCAGCACCGCGGCGGCGGCCTCGAGGACGGCGGGATCGGCGTCGGCTCCCGCCGCCTCCAGCAGGAGGGCGGGGTCGGGCCAGGGGCCGCGATGGATCGAGCCCGTCCCGGCCTCGGGCCACCACGACCACACCTCCTCGGTGACGAAGGGCAAGAAGGGGGCGAAGGCCCGCAGCAGCGTCGACAGGGCCAGGGTCAGGGCCCGGTTGGCCGAGGCCGCTCCTTCCTCGCCCGAGCTGCCGTAGGCCCTGCTCTTCACCAGCTCCAGGTAGTCGTCGCAGAAGGACCAGAAGAACTCCTCGGTCCGCTCCAGGGCCCGGGCGTAGTCGTAGGCATCGAAGGCCGACGTGGCCTCGCTCACCACCGCGGCCAGGCGGGCCAGCATGGCCGCGTCCAGAGCAGCGGTGACAGAGCCATCGGACCCGAGGCGGGACAGCACGAAGCGGCTGGCGTTGAGGATCTTGATGGCGAGCCGGCGTCCGATCCTCATCTGGCCCGTGTCGAAGGTGCTGTCCATGCCGGGCCTGCCGCTGGCCGCCCAATAGCGGAACCCGTCGCTCCCGAACTGCTCGAGCAGCTCCATGGGGGTGACCACGTTGCCCTTGGACTTCGACATCTTCTTGCGGTCCGGGTCGTAGATGAACCCGGAGACGGCCGCGTTGGTCCAGGGCAGCCCGCCCTGCTCGAGGTAGGAGCGCAGCACGGTGACGAAGAGCCAGGTGCGGATGATGTCGTGGCCCTGGGGCCGCAGGTCCATCGGGAACAGGCGGCCGAACAGATCGTCGTCCTCTTCCCACCAGGAGGCGATCTGCGGCGTCATCGACGAGGTGGCCCAGGTGTCCATCACGTCGGGGTCGCCGGTGAAGCCGCCCGGCCTGTCGCGCTGGTCGGCGGTGTACCCGTCGGGGACGTCGGTGGAGGGATCGACGGGGAGACGATCCTGGGGCGGCACCAGGGGATGGTCGTGGTCGACGGCGCCGTCGTCCAGGATCGGGTACCACACGGGAAAGGGGACACCGAAGAACCTCTGGCGGCTGACGAGCCAGTCACCGTTGAGGCCGCTCACCCAGTCCTCGTAGCGGACCCGCATGAAGTCGGGGTGCCAGGCCAGCTCCTTGCCCAGCCGCAGCAGCTCGTCGCGCAGCTCGGGGTCCCGGCCGCCGTTGCGGATGTACCACTGGCGGCTGGTGACGATCTCGAGCGGGTGCTCGCCTCGCTCGTAGAACTTGACCGGATGGGTGATGGGCCGGGGCTCGCCCTGGAGCTGACCGCCTTCCCTCAGCAGCTCGGCCATGCGCTCCCGGGCCTGCTCGACGGTGAGACCGGCCAGGGCCTCGTAGGCGCGCTGAGCCTGGTCGGGGGCGTCGGACTCCCAGCCCGGCTCTCCCCAGCTGACGGGGCGCAGGCGGCCGTCACGCTGGACCACGGCCCGGATGGGCAGGCCCAGCTCGCGCCACCACGTGACGTCGGTGACATCGCCGAAGGTGCAGATCATGGCGATCCCCGACCCCTTCTCGGGGTCGGCCAGCTCGTGGGCCACGACCGGCACGCGCGCCCGGAACAGGGGCGTGAGTACCTCGGTGCCGAACAGGGGCCGGAAGCGAGCGTCGTCGGGGTGGGCCACCAGGGCGACGCACGCCGGGATCAGCTCGGGCCTGGTGGTCTCGATCTCGACGTGACCGTCGCCCTGGGCCCGGTCGAAGCGCACCCGGTGATAGGCGCCCGGCAGCTCCCTGTCCTCCATCTCGGCCTGGGCCACCGCCGTGCGGTAGTCGACGTCCCACAGGGTCGGCGCCTCGGCCTGGTAGGCCTCGCCCCGGGCCAGGTTGCGGAGGAAGGCCCGCTGCGAGGCCCGTTGGGAGCGCTCATCGATGGTGGCGTATGTCCACGACCAGTCGACCGAGAGGCCCAGCCGGCGCCACAGGGCCTCGAAGGCGCGCTCGTCCTCCGCCGTGAGCCGGTGGCAGAGCTCGACGAAGTTGGGCCGCGAGACGGGCACGGGGTTCCGGCCCGGTCGCTGGGGCGGCCTGAAGTCCGGGTCGTAGGGCAGCGAGGGGTCGCAGGCGACCCCGAAGAAGTTCTGGACCCTCCGCTCCGTGGGCAGCCCGTTGTCGTCCCACCCCATGGGGTAGTACACCTCTCGACCCCGCATGCGCTGGAAGCGAACGACGAGATCGGTGTGGGTGTAGGAGAAGGCGCTGCCCACGTGCAGCGTGCCGCTGACGGTGGGGGGAGGGGTGTCGACCGAGTAGATCTCGGCCCGCGTCCTGGTGCGGTCGAATCGGTAGGTGCCTTCCTCCTCCCAGCGGGCCATCCACTTGGGCTCGAGGCCGTCGAGGCTGGGCTTTTCCGGGACGGTCGGGCACATGATCGGGTTACCGTACCTGCGTGTTGCGCCTGCACGACACCGCTTTGGGCGAGGTCGCGTCGCTCGAGCCCCGTGAGCCGGGCAAGGTGTCGATGTACGTGTGCGGTCCCACCGAGTACCGGGAGCCACACCTGGGCCACGGCCGCTTCGCGCTGGTCTTCGACGTGCTCCGGCGCTACCTGACCTGGACGGGGCTCGAGGTCCGGTACGTCTCCAACATCACCGACGTCGACGACAAGATCATCCAGCAGGCGGCCGAGGAGGGGCGCACGGCCGAGGAGGTGGCCAGGACCTCCGAGCGCATCTGGTACGACGCCGTGGAGGGGTTGGGGGTGGACCGCCCCGACGCCGATCCCCATGCCACCGACTACATCCCCCAGATGATCGAGCTGGTGGCCGAGCTGGCCGACAAGGGCGTGGCCTACGAGACCTCCGACGGGGTGTACCTCGAGACCGATCGGGTGCCCGGATACGGCCTGCTGGCCCGCCAGCCCCTGGAGTCCCTGCGGGCCGGCGCCAGGGTGGACGTGGCCGACGAGAAGCGCTCGGCCCTGGACTTCGCACTATGGAAGAAGGCCAAGCCGGGAGAGCCCTGGTGGGAGTCCCCGTGGGGACCGGGGCGGCCCGGCTGGCACATCGAGTGC
>VAXP01000116.1:44408-78909 GCA_005884125.1 Actinomycetota bacterium
CGGCCGGGAGTTCTCCCGCCGTTGGATGCACAACGGGATGCTGGTGGACGCCCAGGGACACAAGATGTCGAAGTCGGTCGGCAACGTCATCTCCCTGCCCGAGCTGCTCAAACGCTGGGACCCGCGCGTGTACCGGCTCCTCGTCCTCCAGTCCCACTACCGCTCGCCCCTGCGCGTCGGAGAAGAGTCGTTCGAGGGCGCCCAGGAGACCCTCAAGCGGCTCGACTCCTTCGCCCGTCGGGCCCGGCCCGTGGGTGCGGGCGTGGCGGCCGAGCCCGGGGTGGTGGCGCGGTTTCGCACCAGAATGGACAGCGACGTCGACACCGCCGGCGCCCTCGCCGTTCTCTTCGACGCCCTTCGCGACGCCAACGCCGCCCTCGATCGCGGCGACCCCCAGAGGGCCTCGCCCCTGGCCGCGGCCGTCCTCGACTTGAGCGCGGCGCTGGGGCTGCGGGCACGCACCGAGGAGGAGAAGGTGGACGCGGCCGCGCAGGAGCTCGTCCGCCGGCGGGACGAGGCCCGCAGGGCACGCGACTTCGCCGCCGCCGACGTCCTCCGCGACCAGCTCGTCGCCCGCGGTTGGGTCGTGGAGGACGGCCCCGAGGGGACCCGCGTCCACCGGTGACTCCCAGAAAATCGACTGGTAGCGTGGTGAACGAGGGGGTTCAGGTGTGGAACAACGGCTGTCCGGTCGGGCGTACCGCAACACCCTCCTCGGTAATGGCAGTTAGAGAAGGGGGTCCGCCACAGTGGCGACCGGCACCGTGAAGTGGTTCAACGCGGAGAAGGGCTTCGGGTTCATCTCCCAGCAGGACGGCGCTGATGTGTTCGTGCACTACTCCGCCATCCAGGGGCCCGGCTACCGGACCCTGGAGCAAGGACAGCAGGTGGAGTTCGACGTGCAAGAGGGTCCGAAGGGTCTTCAGGCAGCGGCCGTCCGCGCCGTCTGACGGGCTGAAGCAACGGCGCGATGCGCCTCGTCCCAGGGCGGCGCGCTGCGCCCCGTCACTGCGGGCGGATCAGGGGACGTGGATCGTCTTCGACGGAGCCAGCGATCCCGAGGTGCTCACCGTGGCTCCCGTGCCGGTGGGGGGCGGGGGAGCACAGCCGACCCCGGTGGAGCTGCCGGCGACGGCCGCGGCCGCACCGGAGCACGCTCCCGAGCCGGCACCCGCGGCCGCTCCCGCGGTGACGGGCCCGAGGCTGGCGCTGGTGGACGCCTGGGCCAGCGGCGGCGGGGGGTTGGATGGCGGCGGGGGACTGGGCGGGGGGCTACCGCCGCCCGCGCTGGGGCCACCACCGCCGGCGGAGCCGGAGGGGGTGGCTCCCGACGGGGTGGCGGGGGTGGCCGTGCCCGAGGCGCCACCCGGGTGGGCGGCCGGCGAGCTGGGCCCCGTCCGGGCCGGCGCCGCCAGAGTGGGCTCGGCCGCGGCGCCCGCGGCTCCAACCGGGGCGGCCGGGCCCGTCACCGCGCCGGCCACGGCGACCGCCGGCGTGGCCGCCTGGGCCAGGGCCGCGGCCTCGACGAGGGGCGCGGCGGCCGGGTTGACGGAAATGGAAAGGTCGCCGGCCGCGCCGGCGGGGCTCGGGCCGGCCAGCCGTCCAGGCACCTGGAGCTGGCCCTGCTGGCCCACGATGGTGGCGGCGATGATGCTCATGGCGAGGAGGCCCAGAGACATGGTCAGCAGGGGCCGGTGCGCCTGGACCATGCCTCCGACCCAGCGCGACCTGCGGTGACGGGCGGCGGCGCGCGCCGCCGCGGCCCGGACGTGGGCGGCGTGCGCCGCTCGGGCCGCGTGGGCGGAAGCCAGTGCGCCCTTCCACCTGGCCGCGGCCACGCCCGCCAGCCCCAGCGGAAGGGGGAGGGCCACGCGCCGCAACGACGGCGCCAGATCCTCCAGCTCCTGCTCGCGGGCCCCGCAGCCCACGCACCCGGCCAGGTGCTGGTCGACCTTGGCCGCGTCTCGGGGAGCGAGCCCCCCACCCACGTAGGCGCCGAGGTGGTCGACGGTGAAGCGGCAGGCGTCCTCGACTTCGCCCCTGAGGTGGGCCTGGAGGAAACGCTCCCGGAGCCCGGCCCGGGCCCTCACCGCCAGCTGGGCCACGCCGTTGGCCGACACGCCGAGAAGGAGGGCGGCCTCGCGGGGGGGAATGCCTTCCACCTCCGTGAGCCACAACACCGAGCGCCAGCGCTCCGGAAGGCTCCGGAAGGCGGCGGCCACCAGCGAGGCGTCGACGCGGTCGACCAGGCCGTCGGACGGCCCCACGACCTGGGACGGCGACTCGAACGTCTCCGGTGTCGCCGTGGGACGCGACCGGCCGGTGCGCCGGGCTACGTCGAGGGCGGCGTTGCGGGTGGCCGAGAGGAGGTAGGAACGGAAGCGGGCGCTGTCGTCCAGCTTCCCCGCCTCGAGTACCACCAGCACCCGGGAGAAGGCCTCGGCCACGGCGTCGGAGGAGTCGTGGGGGTTGCCGGTGACGGCGTGGGCCACCCGCCACGCCGCGGGCGAGTGACGACGATAGAGCTGGTCGAAGGCCTCCTCGTCACCCTGTGCCGCCCGCTCGGCCAGCACCTGGTCATCGGGGCCGGTCTCGGGTCGGTGTCCGCGTCGAGCCATAGGGTCTCCTCCGAGCATGATTCGTCGCCATCGTCCCGATCTCCTGCTTTGCCCCCTTTATATCCCCGGGGCGGCCCCGGAGGGGGCTCGTCCCGCCCGGCCCGCCCCCCCGGGCGGGCGACTTGACGGCCCCGGCCCGAGCGCCTTGTGCTGTCCCCCGTGAGGCGAGCACGGGCGGGAGGGCGCGCCCCGCTGCCGCCCGGGTTCGGGGCCATTTGGTCGTCCGTGGCCATCGACCTGGTGGGCTTCGGCATCGTGCTGCCATTGCTCCCGCTCTACGCGGAGCGCTTCGGGGCCTCGGCCACCCAGGTGGGGCTGCTGGTGGCCTCCTTCTCCATAGCCCAGTTCGCGCTCGCCCCCGTGTGGGGGAGGGTGTCGGACCGCGTGGGGCGCAAACCGGTCCTGGTCCTCTCGCTCGTGGGCACCGCCATCGGCAGCCTGTTGACGGGGCTGGCCGGCTCGCTGGCCGTCCTCTTCCTGGGCCGGGTGGTCGACGGCGCGTCGGGCGCCAGCGTGTCGGTGGCGCAGGCGGCGGTTGCGGACGTGGCCACGCCGGCGGAGCGAGCCCGGCTCTTCGGGTTGCTGGGCGCCGCCTTCGGCCTGGGCTTCGTGGGCGGCCCCGCCCTGGGGGCAGTGGCCGCCCTCGGCGGGCGGAGGCTGCCATTCCTCCTCGCCGCCGCCATCGCTGGCGCCAACGCGGTGTGGGCCCTGCGCCGCCTGCCGGAGACGCATGCCGGTCACGCCCGCTCGGCGGGAGGGACGCAGACGGCAGCGCAGCCTCAGGAGCGGTCCCAGAGGGAGTCGTCGCTGGGGCAGCCCGAGGAGGCCGGGCGCGGTCACGACGGCGCAAGCCAGGGTCCCGGTCTGGGACGGCTGGCCGCCGTGGCCTTTGTGAGCCTCGTGTCCTTCAGCGCTTTCGAGGCGACCTTCGCCCTCTTCGGCGAACGCAGGCTGGGTTTCCACCTGGCCTCGACCGGCGCCGTGTTCGCCGCCATCGGCGTGGTGATCGTCGTGGTCCAGGTCGGCCTGGTGCGTCCCGCGGTGCGGCGCCTGGGCGAGGAGGGCACCCTGCGGGCCGGGCTGGCCCTCACCGGGGTCGGCCTGCTGACGCTGGCCGGGGTGCGCTCACGCGTCGCCCTGGTCGTACCTCTGCTCCTGGTCACCGTGGGCCAGGGGCTGGTGACGCCGAGCCTGAGCTCGACGGTGGCAGGCCGCGCCGACCGCGCCCGCCGTGGCGCGGCTCTGGGCATACAGCAGTCGGCCGGCGGACTGGCCCGGGTGGTGGGGCCGATCGTGGGGGGCGCCCTGTTCCAGCACGCGGGGGTCTCGAGCCCCTACCTGGCCGGCGCCGCCCTCCTGGGCCTGGCCGTGGTCCTGGCCTCGGCCCGCCCCCTGGCCCCTCGGCGCTGACGCCCCTTGCCTGACGGTCGGCGGAGGAGTCCCGTGGTAAGTTACTGCGCGGTAACCACGAGTCTCCGACGATCCGGCGAGGTGCGCCATGGCCGAGTTCTCCCTCGAGCTCAACGAGGACCAGCTGCAGATCCAGAAGTGGGTCCACGACTTCGCCGACAGCGTCATACGGCCCGCAGCCCACGAGTGGGACGAGCGCGAGGAGACGCCGTGGCCCATCATCGAGGAGGCGGCCAAGATCGGGCTCTACTCCTTCGAGTTCGTGGCCAACTGCTTCGCCGATCCCACCGGACTGCTGCTGCCCATCGTCAACGAGGAGATGGCCTGGGGTGACGCCGGCATCGCCCTGGCGATCTTCGGGTCCACCCTGGGCGTCGCCGGCATATTCGCCAACGGCACGCCGGAGCAGGTGGTCGAGTGGGCGCCCCAATGTTTCGGCACGCCCGACGACATCAAGCTGGCCGCCTTCGCCGTGTCCGAGCCCGACGCCGGATCAGACGTCAGCTCCCTGCGCACCCGAGCGCTGTACGACGAGGCCAAGGACGAGTGGGTGCTCAACGGGACCAAGACCTGGATCACCAACGGCGGCATCGCCGACCTGCACGTGGTCGTCGCATCCGCGGACCCGACGCTGGGCTCGCGGGGACAGGCCAGCTTCGTCGTGCCGCCGGGTACGCCCGGCATCGCCCAGGGCCAGAAGTTCAAGAAGATGGGGATCCGGGCCTCGCACACGGCCGAGGTCGTTCTCACCGACTGCCGCGTCCCTGGCCGGTGCCTGCTGGGAGGCAAGGACAAGCTCGACGAGCGCATGGCCCGGGCCCGGGAGGGACAGAGGGCCAAGGTGCAAGCGGCCATGGCCACCTTCGAGGCGTCCCGTCCCACCGTCGCCGCCCAGGCCGTCGGGATCGCCCGGGCCGCCTACGAGTACGCCCTGGAGTACGCCAAGGCCCGGCGTCAGTTCGGGCGGGCGATCATCGAGAACCAGGCCATCGCCTTCAAGCTGGTCGACATGAAGACCCGCGTCGACGCCTCCCGGCTCCTGGTCCACCGGGCCGCCTGGATGGGGCGCACGGGCAAGACCTTCGAGGCGGGCGAAGGCTCGATGTCCAAGCTCTACGCGGGCGAGACCGCGGTGTGGGTCACCGAGCAGGCCATACAGATCCTGGGCGGCTATGGCTACGTACGCGAGTACCCCGTCGAGCGGTGGCACCGCGACTCGAAGATCTACACGATCTTCGAGGGCACCTCCGAGATCCAGCGCCTGGTCATCGCCCGAGCCATCTCCGGGGTGCACATCCAGTAGAGCCCGGCCAGGTGCCGGCCCGGGCTGCGCTCCGTGCCCGCCGATAAGGTCGGCCCATGAGGATCGGGCTGAGCGGCGGGGCCGCGACCGTCGAGAGGATGATCGAGCAGGCCAAGCGGGCCGAGGCCGAGGGCTTCGCCAGCCTCTGGTACGCCAGCGCCGTGGCCGGCGACCCCCTGGTCGCCATGACCCTGGCCGGTCAGGCGACGGACGGGATCGAGCTGGGCACCGCCGTGCTCCAGACCTACACGTGCCATCCCCTCCTCCAGGCCAACCGGGCCGCGTCGGTGGCCGCGGCCATGGGTCGTCCCGGCTTCACCCTCGGGGTCGGGCCCTCGCACAGGCCCGTCATTGAAGATGCCTACGGCCTCTCCTACGACCACCCCGGTCGCCACACCGAGGAGTACGTCCGGATACTGGCCGCGGCCCTCGGCGGGGAGGCGGTGGAGTTCGACGGGGAGGACTTCCGGGTCCGGGCCGGGCAGCGGGTGGCCAAGCCCGAGGTGCCCGTGCCCGTGCTGGTTTCGGCCCTGGGTCCGCGCCTGCTGCGGGTCGCGGGCGAGGTGGCCGACGGGACCATCCTCTGGATGGGCAACGCCCGATCGATCGAGGTCCACGTGGCCCCCCGCCTGCGCAAGGCGGCCGCGGGCGCAGGCAGACCCGAGCCCCGCATCGTGGCCGGTCTGCCCGTCGCCGTCCACGACGACGTCGCCGAGGCCAGGCAGGCGGCGGCCGAGCAGTTCGCCGGCTACGGAGTGCTGCCCAACTACAGGCGGCTTCTCGACATCGGTGGGGCGCAAGGCCCAGCCGACGCGGCCATCGTCGGCGACGAGGCTGCGGTCAGGGCCCAGATCCAGGGCCTCTTCGACGCCGGGGCGACCGACGTGTGGGCCGCCATCTTCGGCGTGGGCTCCGACCCCCAGGGCTCCCGGGCCCGCACCCGGAGCCTGCTCCAGGGGCTGGCCGCGTCCTGACCGCTGTGCCCGTCAGTGCCCGAGCACGGCCTCCAGGAACTGGACCACCACGGCGTTGTAGGCCTCGGCTGCCTCGTAGTACACGTTGTGAGGAGCGCCGGGAACCTCGGCCAGGCGGGCGCCCGGGACGAGCTCGGCGAGACGGCGGGCGGCTGTGCGCAGCCAGTCGTGCTCGCCGACCACGATCTGCATGGGAGATCCGATCGTCTTGACCCGCTCGGCCAGCTCGTCGCGGGTCGGATCGCGCATGGTGAAGGTGCGGGGATGTCGGGCGGCCTCGATTCGTGTGGCCGTGGAGCGAAGCCGAACGTAGCGCTCGTAGTCCGCAGGACGGGAGGTGGGGAAGTCCTTGGTGAAGCCGCCTTCGGCCGGCAGGAACACCACCTCTTCCCCCACCGGGGCGAACATCGCCCGCCGTGTCGTAGCGGGCATGGCGTCGTCGTCCTGCTCGGTCCGGATCCCCATGCCCGACGGGATCAGGGCACGGGCGACGCGGGGGTGGCGGGTGGCCCAGCGGAGGATGGTCAGCGCGCCCATGGAGTTGCCGGCCAGGATGGGCTCCTCGATCCCCATGGCGGCCAGGAACCCCTCTAGCTCGTCGGCGCGGTCAGGCTCCGGTTGGCTCCGGGGCGAGGCCGACGAATGGCCGTGGTTGACGCTGTCGTAGGCCACCACCCGGAACCGGTCGCTGAAGGCGTCGAACTGCTGCGACCAGGCCTCGGCGCAGGATCCGAAGCCATGGAGAAAGACCAGGGTCGGTCCGCCTCCGGCCTCGACGTAGTGGATGTCGGTTGCCCTGACCTCGACCCAGCCCATACGCCTCCTCGACGGTGACCCACCCTAGCGAGGCCCGGCCACCCGGGCGGGAGAGCAGGGAGAACTGACCCGGGCCCCGAACTCGTAGGGGTGCGCAGGGTCTGGCCCGTCGTCGTCGTGGTCCTCCTGCTGAGCGGGGCCGTGGTCGCCCGGGCCGTCGACCATCCCGACAGCAAGACACAGTCCATCGCCGACGGCTGCAACCGTTCCCAGCTGGCCCTGCTGGCCGAGGGCGGCGCGGGCTTGACCGACGTGGCCCACCCCACCACCTTCCCCAGCTGGGTGTACGTCAACGGAGACCGCAAACCCAAGACGCTCGAGGGGACGGACCTGGCCACGCACACGGCGGGCAGCGACCTCTTCGGCGTCCACCGAACCTACGACGCCAACTTCGACATCCGGCCCGACGGTGGAGACTCGCCCCTGCTCTCCTCACGCAACGCCCAGGAGGCGCCCCCGCAGATCCACACCGAGTGGGAGAGCGGGCTGGTGCCCTCCTGGGCCTGGCCCTCGCCCGGCGACCGTGTGAGGGAGACAGGCTCGTGGATCTGGGACTGCGGCCACTGGCAGGACGGCCACCGCAGCGTCCCCAACGGCGACTACGTGCCGGGCGACCCTCTCGGCACCGCGGGCGTCGAGCCCATCGGGGGCGAGGAGGCGGAGATACACCCCATCCAGGAGCTGGCCACCTGGCGACGTCAGGGGGCCTTCGTCCCGGCCGGGGCGGCGGGGCCGGTGCAGGCCAGCAGGCTCGACGTCTACATCTCCAACCAGGGGGGCAAGGCCAAGGCAGTGGAGGAGTGCGCCGTGGGCTCGCCCAGCCATCCCGCGGCCGTGGCCGTTCGTCTGGCTGCGGGGGACGGGTGCTCGGAGCTCCAGGACGTCACCAAGCAGAACTACACCTACGTGCTCGCGGCCCCCGGCCCCGCCCCGAGCCCCGCGGCCCGCCTCGAGGTCCAGCAGGACGTCCGGGCCAGCCATGACGCCCCAACCCCGGTGGCCAGCGTCGACGGCGACAAGGTGCGCATCACCGTCCCCTTCGCCAGCGTGAAGGCGACCAAGGGTCTGCAGGACTTCGGTGCGACCTGGCGCGCCTGGTGGGCGGCCGACCCCACTCCCGTGGCTCGCTTCCGGGTCACGCTCGAGCGGTTCAGCATCTTCAACAACCTGGATGGCGACATCCACGAGTCGTCCAAGGATCCCTCGGAGGACGATCCCGCAGAGTGGAACCTCTACCTGGACGCGTCCGACACGTGGCTCAACCTTCACGACCCCCGGCCGGGGCAGACGGATCTCGTCCCCGGCCTCGGACAGGTGCCCAACGCGGCCCAGCGCCGGCCCTTCGACCTCACCGCCATCGCCCCGATCGACGTGGCCCTGCCCGCCACCGGCTCGTTCCGCATGTTCGCCGACGCCCGCCAGTGCGACCTACCGGGCTACGTCGACTGCCCGGTGGGTAACGAGATCGACTTCCCGATCACCCCGGGCCGTAGCGAGATCGTCCTTCCTGTGAGCGAGCTGCAGGGAAGAACGACGGAGGTGCGTCTGCACCCGGTGGTCTGCCAGCCCAACCAGGGATGTCCGGAGGAGAACAGCGATCCGTCCCTCTGTCCCCCGGCGGGAGGGAGCGGATGCCACGAGCTCGCCTTCCGCATCGAGGACACCTCATCGAGCACTGTTCCGGCACGGGTCATCGCCGGTGACGGCACGGCGGCGGGCACGACCGTCGACGGCGGCCCCGCCGCCGCCTTGCCCTGGTGGCAGCTCCCGGCGCTGCACTACTCCGTGGACCAGAACGAGGAGAACACTCAGATTCGCCGGGTCATCGCCCAGCTGAGATCCCACGGGGTGACCTCGCCAGCTCCGTCTCCCTGACGCAGGGAACGGCGGCGCCGTCCCTCCCTGCGGGCGGGAACCTCACGCCCGGGCCGAGACGAGGTGGAAGCCCCTGGTGGCGTGGAGGGCGCCGTCCTCCACGCGGGCCCGCCATGCCTCTTCGATCGCCGTCACCACCCGCTCCCGGGTCTCGTCGTCGGCGTCCTTGAGCGCCTCGCCGACGAAGCCCACCCGACTGCTCGTCCTGGACACCTCCGGTATGAGGGCCTCTTCGATCACGAGCTGGTCGGACCGGGGCGACACCTCGACCTGATCGAAGCCAGCGGCAGCCAGCACGGTCCTGATCCGGTTGCGGTCGGCCAGCGAGAAGGGCCCGGGCTCCTCGGGGGAGGGCACCGGGGGCACGCCTCCCAGCACGGACATGGCCGCGGCGCCGGGTATCAGCATCCACTCGTTGTCGAACACCGTCTGCCAGCAGACGAAGGAGAGGATGGCTCCCGGTCGAAGGGCTCGGCGCACATTCCCGAAGGCAGCCGCCGGGTCCCTGAAGAACATCACCCCGAAGCGCGAATAGGCCGCATCGAAGGCGCCCTCCCCCAGATCGTGAACCTGAACATCGGCTTGCCGGAAGTCCACGTTGGCCAGGCCCAGACCCTTTGCTCTCTCGCGACCCCTGTCCAGCATCCCGGGGGCGATGTCGACACCGACGGCCTCTCCGCCGGGCGAGACCCGCGAGGCCAGCTCGGCGGTGGTTCGCCCCGTTCCGCAGCCCAGGTCGACGACCCGCTGGCCGGGACGCAAGGCGAGCCGCTCCATGGCCATCCGGCCCGGCGGCCCGGCGACCTCCTCCAGGCGGTCCTCGAGCTCGACCCAGGTGGAGGCCATGGCCGACCAGAACCCGGCCTGCTCGTCGTTGGCCATGGTCACGTTCGGACCTCCTTGGGACCGCGCTGGTGGTGGCCGGTCCAGAGCATGGCAGCCGCCGACGCCGCCAACCAGAGGAGGGTCCCCTCCTCAATCCTGACGAGGGCTGTCAGAGGTCCCGTCGTACGGTTGCCTGATGCGCTACGGGGTGGAGCTGCCGAACATCGGGCTCAACGGCGATCCGGACGTGCTCGTCGAGCTGGCCGCGGCCGCCGAGAGCTCGGGTTGGGACGGCGTCTTCGTGTGGGATGCCCTCGGCGCCGAGGTGGGCGAGAAGAACCCCGCTGTCCTTCCCGCGTGCGACGCGTGGATGGCGCTGGCCGCCATCGCCACGGCGACCAGCCGGGTGACGATCGGTCCCATGGTCACGCCACCGGCCCGGCGCCGGCCCTGGAAGCTGGCGCGCGAGACGGTGACCCTGGACCGCCTGTCACACGGCAGGCTCGTCCTTCCCGTGGCCCTGGGCTGGGTGCCTGACCCCGGCTTCTCGAGCGTGGGTGAGCCGACCGAGCGCCGGGCCCGGGCCGAGCGCCTCGACGAGTCATTGGCCATCCTCGCCGGTCTGTGGTCGGGCGAGCGCTTCTCCTTCACCGGCCGCCACTACGTCGTCGAGGAGCTCACCTTCCAGCCCACGCCCCTGCAGTCGCCGCGCATCCCGGTGTGGGTCGTGGCCGCCTGGCCCCACCCTCGGTCGCTGGCCCGCGCCTACCGGTGGGACGGGGTGCTGCCGGCGCGCCCCGAAGCGGCGAAGGAGGGCTACGCGCTGGCGGGCGGGTGCAGCCCGAAGGACATAGCCGCCCTTGTCGCCGACGCCTCCGAGCACCGTGGGGGCGCCCCCCTGGAGGTGGTGCTCGGGGGGGCCACCCCGGGCGACGACCCGGCCAAGGCCGCCGAGATCATCGGCCCCTACGCCGAGGCGGGCGGTACCTGGTGGATCGAGGCATCGGTCTGGCAGGCGATGTGGGCCGCCCCGGGAGACCCTGCGCCCCTGCGGGAGCGCATCGAGCAGGGCCCGCCATCTCGCGGCGGTGGTCCCGCCCGGTAGGGCTCGGCCGCGCCGCGCCATTGAGTCAGCGAGGTGGAACGTGTCGGTGAACGTCCGCGTTAGCGTCAGAGGCGACGGTGGACGCCGACCGAAGTGCCCCGGTCTACGAGACGGCCGAGATCGACGTCGATGCCACGCCTGATGCGGTCTGGGACACCTTGACGGACGTCGACTCCTGGCCCAGGTGGATGCCGGGCGTGCAGTCGGTGGTCACCCACGGCCCCTTGGCAGCCGGCTCCCGCTTCGAGTGGAAGGCGGGACCGGGCGCCATCAGATCCGAGGTCGCGGAAGCGGAGCGTCCCCGCAGCGCAGCCTGGAAGGGCCGCACCTTCGGCATCCGTGCCGCCCACGCCTGGCGCATCGAGGACTCGGGACCAGCCCTGACCCATGTGTACTCGGCCGAGTCCTGGACCGGGCTCCTGCCCCGACTCCTGCCCGGCGTGCTGCGCAAGGCCGTGAGACGGGCCCTGGACGAGGGCCTGCCCGCCCTCAAAGCCGAAGCGGAGCGGAGGTCGCCTCGGGCTGAGGTTGGAGATGACAGGCCCGTCGGGTGACCCCGAGGCGTCAGGCGGGCACGGTCATGGCTCCCCGCCAGTCGAGCCACGTCCCGTGTGGGTGCACCAGGGCCAGCGCCTCGGCGTCGGGTGCGCTGCCTTCGAAGAGGGCGAGCCCGAGCACGCTTGGGTTGGTGCCCTCGCCTGCGGGCGGAGGGGGCGGATCGAAGAGCTCGACGACGCCTGGACCCTCGGCGCTGACCCACGCGATGGGCCGTCGCCGCCCCTCGTCCATGAGGATCTCGACGAACTGCCGGCGGCCGTCGGGGGACAGATAGGCGTAGGCCCACGATGTGACGACGGCAACCGCGGTGTCGGGGGAGAAGGTGCCGAGGACGCCGCGGAGATCGGTGACCATGTCCCCCGCCACCACGGGCGGGCGGTGCCGTCGGGCCAGGTCGATGGCTGCCGCAGTCCGCGGGAGCCGGCCCGTGTCGGGCCAGACGCAGGCCAGCAGCCAGCGCACGTCGTCGGCTTTGGTCACGTCCACGGGCGACCGGTCGAGGCCCAGCCGGCGGGAGAACAAGGGCAGCCGGGGCGGGAGCCGTAGGGCCGGTGTTCTGATGGCGCACTCCACCACCACGGGCGAGTGGGCCGGGCCGAGGGCCCCGTGGGGTCCGTAGTCGAGGCGGTACTCGTCGATGAGGAGGTTGAGGCCGGCGCTGGCCCCCGCGTCGAGCAACCCCAGGGGCTCACCCAGGCGGTCGGCGGCCACGGCCAGGCCCAGGGCCAGCACGGCGCTGCGACCGCACTCGTTGGTCTGGGTGCGCCTGGTGGTGATCAGCTCCAGTAGTTCGCCCCGATGGGTGAGGCACAGGTCCCGGAACTTCGCCGGCGCGTCCGCCGTGGCCCGCCCCCGGGCGTAGACGGAGGCCAGGGGATGCTCGAGCCCCGAGAGAACGAGGTAGTGCACGGCGGCCAGCAGGACGTTGGGCTGGTGGGCGTGGGGCGGGCCTGCCAGGACCAGGTCGAGGAGCTCTTCGTCCTCCGCCACCGCCTTGGTGATGGATGCGTACAGGGGTGAATAGGACCCGCACTCGTGCTCGGCGAAGGCCCGCCAAAGGTCGGCCAGCGCCTCGGCGCGCCGCCGCCGGCCCTCGTCAACAGCCTGCCGGTCCGCGTCGATCGCCTCAGCGTAGCGACGAGGTTCCTGCCTACCATCGTCGTGTGCGGGTGCGCGTGGGCGACGTCGATCTCTGGTTCGACGTCGAGGGAGCCTCACTCGTCGCCGAGGGGGAGGGAATGCGGGAGCGGCAGACCGTCCTGCTGCTCCATGGCGGGCCGGGCTTCGACCACTCCGCCTTCAAGCCCGGCTACGGCCGGCTCTCCGATGTGGCCCAGGTCGTTTACCTCGACCATCGGGGCAACGGGCGCAGCGATCGAGGCGATCCCGGCGACTGGCGCCTGGAGGTGTGGGCCGACGACGTCCGCCGCTTCTGCGACGCCCTGGGCATCGCACGCCCGATCGTGCTGGGCTGGTCGTTCGGGGGCATGGTCGCCATGGCCTACGCGGCGCGGCACCCCGACCATCCGGCCAAGCTCATCCTCCAGTCGACGATGGGACGCCTGGACCTCGGCAGGATCACCGAGGGGTTCAGGCGGGCAGGCGGGTCGGGGGCGATGAGGCCGCCCGTGTCGCGCGGGAGTTCTGGTCCCAAGGCGGCAGCCCGGAGGCGATGGTCGCCTACGCCCAGAAGTGCCTGCCCCTCTACAGCCCGACCCCCCCGGATCCGCACGAGCTGAGCCGCAGCGTTCTGAACATGGAGCTGCTGGCCGACCCGGTGGGTGTCGTGGCCGGCATGGACCTGCTCCCGGGACTGGCCGGCGTCCGCTGTCCGACGCTCGTCGTCGCCGGTGAGGACGACCCGATCTGCACGATCGACTCCATGCAGGACGTGGTCGACGCCCTGCCTGGGCAACTCGTCCGCTTCGAGCGGATCCCCAAGGCCGGGCACTTTCTCAACCGGGACGACCCCGAGCGGTTCTTCGGGCTGGTGCGCGACTTCATCTCCTCCTGAGCCCGTGGTCGTGGTCTAGCCCCGGGCCCCCCTCCCATCTCCCGTGCGTCGTCTCGCTGCTCTCCGCCCCCTCCGCCACCGCAACTACGCCCTGCTCTTCTCGGCCAGCCTCGTCTCCAACGTGGGGACGTGGATGCAGACGGTCGCCGTGGGGTCGCTGGTCGCGGTGGTCACCGGGAACAACCTGTGGGCCGCGCTGGTCGCCGCGGCCACCTTCCTGCCCACCGGGCTGCTCTCTCCGGTCGGGGGAGCCTTGGCCGACCGCCTCGACCGGCGCCGGTTCCTGGTCGCGTCGAACCTGGTCGAGGCCTTCCTGGCCGCGCTGCTGGCCGTGCTGACGGTGACCGGCCATACATCGCCCGCCCTGGTGACCGGGGTCGTGCTCGTGGCCGGCTGCGTCACCGCCACCAGCATGCCCTTCGTGGCCTCACTCCTACCCGACCTGGTGCCGGCCGAAGACCTGCTGGGGGCCGTCTCGCTCAACTCGGCCCAGTGGAACGTGGGCCGGGTGGTGGGTCCTGCGCTGGCCGCGGGGGTGGTGGCCCTGGGCTCGTACAGCCTCGCCTTCGCCATCAACGCCGTGTCCTTCGGTGCCACCATCGTGGCCTACTGGCTCTTGCCCTTGGACCGGCCCGCGCCCGTCTCCGCGCCAGAGCGCCTGTGGCGACGCATCGCCGACGGCGCCCGCGCCGCCCGCGGCGAGCCTGGGTGCCGGACCGCCATCGGGCTCGTAGCCGCGGCGGCCCTGCTGGCCGCGCCCTTCATCGCTCTCATCCCGGCCAAGGCCCACGCCCTGGTGGGGGGAGGGGTGGGTACCCACGGCCGGGCCACGGCGGCGGTGGCGGGAGCGCTCACCACCGCTCAGGGGGTGGGTGCGGTCATCGGCGCCCTGGCCCTGGCCGGGCTGGCCCAGCGTGTGGGCAGGCGGCGGCTGCTCGTGGGCTCGCTCCTGGCCACGCCCACCGCCCTCTGCCTCTACGCCTGGAGCGGGAGCGTGGTCCCGGCCGTGGCCAGCCTGGCCCTGGTGGGCGCGTGCTACATCGCCGTTCTCACGGGACTCAACACCGTGGTCCAGCTGCGGGCCCCCAGCGCCTACCGGGCCCGGGTGCTCAGCCTCTTCATGGTCGCCCTGGGTGTCCTCTACGGCCTGGGTGCTCCCCTCCAGGGCGCGCTGGCCGACCGCATCGGCCTGGCCACGACCACCACCGCCGCCGCGGGCCTCCTCGCTGCCGTCGTGCTCGCCCTGGCCGCCTTCCGCCCCGCCGCCCTGCACGCCCTCGACGACCCCCCGACCTCGCCCGTCGACCTGGCGGCCATGCCCCCGGTCCTGGGTGACACGGCCAGGGCCCCGTGAGGCGCCGCTCCTGACGCCGGGTAGCTACGTTCAACCCAATGGGGAGGCGCCTCGTTCTGTGGGACATCGACGGGACGCTCGTGCGGGCCGGCCAGGTGGCCGCCGACATCTTCGCCAGGGCGGTCGAGCACGCGGTGGGGCGGCACCCGGGTGAGCACGGCGTGAGCATGGGCGGGAAGACCGATCCTCAGATCGCCCTGGAGATCCTGGCCGGGATGGGCATCGACGCCGGCCAGGGAGACGGTCACCTGCCCCTGGTGATCGGTCGACTGGAGGCGGAGCTGGCCGGTGCCGTCGATCTCATGCGCGAGAGGGGCCGCGTGCTTCCGGGCGTGCCTCAGCTGCTCGCGGCCCTGCACGCCGACGGCGACGTGATCCAGTCGGTCCTCACCGGCAACACCGCCGCCAACGCGGCCACCAAGATGGCCGCCTTCGGCCTGGATACGTGGCTGGACCTGGAGATCGGCGCCTACGGCAGCGACAGCCGCGACCGCCTCAAGCTGGTCCCGGTGGCGGTGAGGCGGGCGGCCGAGCTGAGGGGGTGGTCGGTGGCGCCGCCCCACGTGTGGGTGGTGGGCGACACACCTCACGACCTGGCGTGCGCGCGCGCCGCGGGTGCCCGCTGCCTGCTCGTCGGCACCGGCTTCACACCCATCGACGGGCTGCGCGGCCTCGGAGCGGAGGCCGTTCTCGACGACCTCTCCGACGTCAAGGCGGTGGTGGACCTCCTGCGCTCCTAGGGAGCGGGGTGTCCGTCGCGGGCGGGCGGCGGCGTCGGGTCGGCTACCACACCAGGGGCAGACGGCTCGGTCCCCGGATGGTCGAGGTCGACTTCCACTCGACGTCGGGCTCGGCCAGGGCGAGGTCCGGGAAGCGACGAACCAGACGGCCCAGGGCCTCCTGGCCTTCGATCCGGGCCAGGGGCGCGCCCAGGCAGTGGTGGATGCCGCCTCCGAAGGACACGTGGCGGTTCTCCGGGCGACCGACGTCGAGCCGGTCGGGGTCGGCGAACACGTCGGGGTCGCGGTTGGCCGCGGCGATGAGCGCGACGACCTGGGCGCCCTTGGGTATGGATAGTCCGGCCAGCTCGGCATCGGCGGTGGCGATGCGCTCGGTGAGCTGGACAGGAGGCCCGAAGCGGAGCAGCTCCTCCACGGCGCTGGCGATGAGGCCGGGATCGGCGCGCAGGCGAGCCAGCTCGCTCGGGTGGCGCAGGAGGTTGAGCGCGCCTCCGGAGATGAGGTTGACCGTGGTCTCGTGACCGGCGCCGAAAAGGAGCACGGCCGTGTCCAACAGCTCCTCGCGGCTCAGCCGCTCCCCCTGGTCCTCGGCCGCGATGAGCGCGCTGAGGAGATCCGATCCAGGAGTGCGCTGGCGCCGGGTTGCCAGGTCGTCGAAGTAGGACCGCATGGCCCGGATGCCTTCGGCGGCGGGGAAGAACACGGTCATGTCGTCGGAGGGGTCGAGGGCCTTGACCGCCTCCGCCGTCCAGCCCCTGAGCATCCCGTGGTCCTCTTCGGGGACCCCCAGCATGTCGCTGATGACCGTCACCGGGAGAGGAAAGGCGAGCGCCTCCACCAGGTCGGCGCCGCCGAGGTCGGCGACGCTGTCCAGCATGGCGTCGACGATGGCCGCGATCCGGGGGCGCATCTCTTCTACGGCGCGGAGGGTGAACGCCTTGGCCACGATCCTGCGCAGCCGGGTGTGGTCGGGCGGGTCGGCGAAGAGCATGACCCGGCCGAACAGGTCCTGGAGGTCGGAAAGGCCCAGCTGGCGAGCCAGCTCGACGAACTGCTCGTGACCGGCCTGATGGCGGGAATTGCTGCTGAAGCGGGAGTCCCGGAGAACGGAGAACACCTCGGCGTGGCGGGTGAGGAGCTGGGCCCCGTAGAGGGTGGGCAGGACGGGGCCCATGGCCTGCAGAGCGGCGTAGGTGGGGTAGGGGTCGGCCCGGACCGCCGGGTCCTTCAAGAGCTCGACGAGTGAGACCGTCTCCACATTGGCCATGTCGGGATCATCCACCCTCGCCGGGACGGGGGCAACGTGACCACGGTCACTCAGCGCCTCGAGATGGAGGGCTGGGGGCCCACGTTACGATCCGGCGGTGACCGACCAGAAGCCGCCCCGGCTCGAAGGCGGCGAGTGGGGGACGTTGTTTGCCCTTCTGCGGTATCAGCGCGACTCCCTGGTCAGGAAGGTCACGGACATCGACGACGTTCTCGAGGAGACGGCCCGCCACGCCGGCCGCGCCGACATCCGCGAGCTGATCGACGGCCACACCGGCCGCTAGCGGCACCGTGCCCGGCCGCTCGCCTCCTCCTCCGGGGTGGATGCGAGCGCAGGCGCGCCGTCTGTACGGGATGGACCCGGAGGGGTACGAGGCGGGCCGGCCCGAGTACCCCGAGCGGATCTACGAGGTCCTCGTCGAGAGATGCGGGCTCGAGCCGGGGACGGCGGTCGTGGAGATCGGCCCGGGCACGGGGCGGGTGACCCGGCGACTGGTGGCATTGGGGGCCCGGGTGGTGGCGGTGGAGCCCGACCCGGTGCTGGCCGCCGAGCTGGCCCAGGCCTCGGCCGACCGCTCGGTGCAGGTGGTGGGCTCCTCCTTCGAAGAAGCGCCCCTGGGCGACGGCGCCTTCGACCTGGCTGTGGCGGCGATGTCGTTCCACTGGGTCGACCAGGACATCGGGGTGTCCAAGCTGGGACGGGTGCTTCGACCGGGGGGTTGGGCCGCCCTGTGGTGGACCGTCTTCGGCGATCCCGACCGGACCGACCCCTTCCGGGAGGCGACCAAGGACCTGCTGGCCGAGACCGTGGGTCCGCCCGGCGGACGGGACCGCCCCCAGTTCGAGCTCGACGTGTCCGAGCGGAAGTCGGACCTCTCCTCCGGAGCCGGGCTGGCCGGTGCCGGGGCCGAGCTCATCCGCTGGACGGCGCGCCTGGACCCGCCCCAGGTACGGGCGCTCTACGGCTCCATGATCGCCATTCGCCGCAGGCCGGAGGCCGAGCGCGGGCGCCTCCTGGACGGCCTGGTCGCCGTCGCCCGTGACGAGTTCGGCGGCGTGGTCGAGCGCCCCTTCGTCACCGCTCTCTACACGGCCCGCCGCCCGTGAGGCTGCGGCGCCGGGCGGACCGATGAGTCCGGGGTCATTCCGGCGTCGAGAACGGTGACATCGTTCGTGGTCCCCAGGCCCGAGAAGCGCCCGCTCGGTCGGTGGGTCAACGAGGCTCCATCGACCGGGCAACGGCGCCAAGCGCCGGGCCCTTGTCAGCCGGGGAGCGATGACAAGACGAAGCCCTGGTAGCCCTGGGCGGCCACTTCCTCGCAACGCTGCCGATACGGTGCGAACCCACCGACGTAGGGCATGAACACCCGGGATTTGCCCGCGATGTTGGCGCCGACGTACCAGGAGTTGGCCTGCGGGAAGAGGGTCAAGTCGGCCACCTGCCGGACGTGGTCGACCCACGCCTCCTCGGCCCCCTCGGTGGCCTCGACCCGGGTAAGGCCCCGCTGGCGGAGGAAGCAAATGCAGTCCGCGATCCACTCCACGTGCTGCTCGATGGCGAGGGGCATGTTGGTCAGCACCGATGGGCTGCCGGGCCCTGTGATCACGAACATGTTCGGGAAGCCGGCGACCTGAACGCCCAGATAGGTCATGGGACCGGACCCCCACTTCTCCCTCAGGTCCCGACCCTCCCGGCCCCGAACGTCGATCCTCAGCAGCGAGCCGGTCATGGCGTCGAAGCCGGTGGCGAACACGATGATGTCGAGGTCGTAGTCGGCCCCCGTGGTGCCCAGGCCCGTCGGCGTGGCCTCGGTGATGGGGGTCTGGCGCAGGTCGACCAGGGTCACGTTGTCCCGGTTGAAGGTCTCGAAGTAGTCGGTGTCTATCGGCGGTCGCTTGGTGCCGTAGGGGTAGTCCCTGGGGATGAGCACCTCTGCGACTGCGGGATCCTTGACGATCTCGCGAATCTTGCTCCGGATGAACTCGGCGGCGGTCTCGTTGGAATCCTTGTTGAACAGCAGGTCGTTGTAGGACCCGTAGATGAACTTGAAGCCGCCCTCCTCGGCCCAGAGGCGCTCATAGGTGGCCTGCCGTTCCTCGGGGTTGACCTCCATCGCCGACTTTTCGCTGGGGTCGTATGGGAACCCGGCGAAGGACTCTCGGGCCTTGCGCCGGATCTCCCCGTAGTTGGCCTTGATCTGCCTGGTCTGCTCGGGGCTGAGGGGGAGGTTCCGGGCCGGCACGCTGTAGTTGGGCGTGCGTTGGAATACGTGGAGGTGGGCCGCCTGCTCGGCGATGACCGGCGTCGCCTGGATCCCGGTCGAGCCCGTGCCGATGAGGCCCACCCGCCGCCCCGAGAAGTCGACGCCCTCATGGGGCCAGGCGGCGGTGTGATACCACGCGCCCTGGAAGCGGTCGAGACCCGGGATCGGAGGAACGCTGGCGGCCGACAGGCATCCCACCGCGCTGATGAAGAACCGGGCGGTCACCACCTCCCCGCCGTCGGTATGGATCTCCCAGCAGTCGCGGTGCTCCTGGAACACCGCCCTGCTCACGCGGGAGCCGAGCTTGATGTCACGCCACAGATCGAAGCGATCCGCCACGTGCTCCAGGTAACGAAGGATCTCGGGCTGCTCCGGGTACTTGGTGCTCCACACCCATTCCTGCTGGAGCTCTTCGGAGAACGAGTAGGAGTAGTAGTAGCTCTCGGAGTCACAGCGGGCGCCCGGGTAGCGGTTCCAGTACCACGTGCCGCCCACGCCATCGGCGGCCTCGTAGACGCGAGCCGTCAGCCCGAGCACGTCGCGGAGGCGATGGAGCATGTACAGCCCGGAGAAGCCCGCGCCTATGACGACCGCGTCGAGATCAGGTGCCGGGGCGGTCGATGCGGATGCAACCATGGCGGGCGGCGATGATAATGCAAGGCTCCTGGCCTACCGCCGAGGGCCGGGCCTCACCCCTCCTTGACGTCGGACGCGTCCTCCACCAGCTGCCACACGTCGAGCAGAGCCCCGACCACCCCGGCCACGTACTCCTCCGGCAGTCCCATCCCGTCGTGGTCGGGCCCGCCGGCGTCGAGCCCGGTGTGCTCCTCGAACAGGGCCAGGACCCGTTCCAAGATCTCCTCGTCGACCTCGACGTCGTCGTTGCGATGGTTCAGCTGCTCTCTCAGGAGCTGGGGATCGAGCCCCATCCAATATCTGAACCACTCGGCGTCGAGGAGTTCGTCGGCCGCCAGCTCCACGCCCGATCGGTAACCCGCCTCCCGGAGGCGCCGCCTGTCCTCCAGGAGACGCCTCACGGCCCGGTCCAGGTCGGCCTTGGCCGACTTCAGCACGCCGGGGGTGGGTGCGTGGGCGTAGGGCGCCTGGGCCTTGCCGTTGGCCATGGAAGCGCCGCATCGGGAGCAGAAGCGGGCTTCACCCGTAGCCACCCCACCACAACTCCCACACCTCGGCACAGTCTCCCCTTCCTGGCCGAACCAGCAGAGATTACGCCAGAAGTCCACATCGCCGCCCAGGCCTAGTCTCAAGACGTGCCCGACCAGCTCGACCTGAAGGACCCACTCAAGCGCCAGCCCCTCACCATCACGGTGGCCCGCAAGGCCGACCTCGAGGTCGTCGGTCACCAGCGCAAGCCACGGCCCGCCCACCTGAAGGCGCTCAGCGCGTCCATGGAGCGCATGGGCTTCATCACACCGCTGGTGGCCGTGAAGCGAGACGGAAGGTACGTGATCATCGACGGGCAGCACCGCTTCAGGGCGGGCGTCGAACTGGGCTTGAAGGAGTTCCCGGTCGTCGTGGTGCCCGAGAAGCTGGCTCGGCGGATGATGAGCTTGAACATCGAGCAGAGCCTGAACATCCGGGAGCGGTCGAGCATCGCGCTCTCGATCTACCGCGAGATGCTGACGGAGTCGCCCTCCCGCCTCGAGGACGACGGCGAGGTCGTCGACGTGATCGAGTCGGCCCATCTGGTGACGCTGGGCCTGGCCTACGAGGGATCGGGACGCCTCGCCGGCAGCGCCTTCGAGCCCATTCTGAAGAAGTGCGACGGATTCCTCGACAGGCCTCTGGAGGAGGCCTATGCCATGCGGGAGGGGCGCGCTCAGAAGGTCCTCGAGGCGGCCAAGCGGGTGAAGTCGGTCGAGGATGCCCTCAAGGCCCAGGGGGCCTGGCACTCGATGGCTCGTTACCAGATCATCAGCTACGCCAATCCGACCAAGAGAGCCCGCAAACCGTCGGACTTCGACAAGACCTTCGCCAAGTTGATCGCGACCCTCGAACAGCTCGAGGAGTCGCCCCACAAGGTTCTGCGGGAGAAGGTCGAGTAGCCGCCGGACCCGGTCGCGCGCCTCTGTGGGGCTCTAACGTGTGCCGGTGGACCGTTGCGAGGAGTGCGGGTTCGAGTACGACCTCACCCGGGCACCGACGGCGGGCACGGCCATCGTGCAGGCTGCGTCCGAGGTCGCCGCCGTGCTGAGCGACGAAGCCGCCGATCTCAGGACGAGGCGACAGCCGGAGACGTGGTCACCCATCGAGTACGGCTGCCACCTGCGCGATGTGCTGCTCGTGCAGCGGGAGCGGGTGCTCACCGCTCGCCGCGTCGACCGACCCTGCTTCGAACCCATGGGCCGGGAGGAGCGAGTCGAACATGACGGCTACGCCGGCCAGGACCCGCGTGACGTCGTACGCCAGCTCACGGACGCCGCGGGCCTGTTCGCCAACGTGCTCTCTCGCCTCCGCCCAGAGGACTGGGAGCGCACCGTCACCTACCGCTACCCAACCACGGCCGAGCGCTCGTTGCGATGGGTGGCCGTTCACACCGTGCACGAGGTGCGCCACCATCTCGGTGATGTCCGCCGACAGCTGAGCTAGTGCGCAGTCGAGCCGGGGTAGTGCGCGATTCCGTCGTCGTCGAGCCTCCACTCGCCTCCCGGCAACAGGCAGAACTCGTTGCCTTCGGGGTCGGCCATCACGAGAAAGCCGCCGTCCTCATAGCCCCTGGCGAAGGAGCCGCCCAGCTCCAGCGCCCGCTCGATGACCGCGTCCAGAGGGTCGGCGTGGATGTCGAGATGAACGCGGATCTTGCCCGTGGTCACCGCCGCCACCCGCTGAAACCCGAAGCCGACGCCGTTGGGGTCTGTGAGGAAGACGTAGGGCCCGATGCGGTGGCGCGAGCCCAGGCCCAGCAGATTCTCCCAAAAGGACGCGACGACCTCTTCGTCGAGGCAGTCGAACGTGATGCAACTGAGACGGGCGACTGCACCCGACCCTCCGCTCACGGCGCCCCGTGGTTCGGGGGTGGAGGGGTGTGGGCCACGGGCCCGACTCCCTAGTGCGCCGCGCTTCGAGCGAGGTCGTGCGGGCCCGACGCCAGGTAGCCCCCGGCGGCACGGATGGCCTCACCCCACGGCAGCAGGATCCCCACAAGCATCTCGAAGCCGTCTCCCAGACCTTCGATCGCGGGCCGGCACTGCCGGTCGGTCGCCCGCTCGACCTCCTCGCGGGCGGCGCGGCCCGTGTCGGTGAGGGCCCCGCCGGCCAGGAGGCCCCGCTCGGTCAGCCGCGACTCGGCCGCGTCCAGATCGGCGTCGCTCCAGGCCCGGGTGCGCACATAGGTCCGGGCGGGCAGGCCCCAGTACAGCTCGGTGAGCAGGCCGATCTCGGCCGCGTCGAAGCCGGCCGATGTCCAGGCCGCGGTGTGGGCGTCGCCCCGGTACTCCCGCAAGCGGTCGGCCAGCCGCCACAGGTCACCCATGTCGTCCCCGGGCATTCCGAGGCCTAGCAGTCCCGCGTACAGGGGCCGACCCTCGGGGCGCAGCCGCTCGTTGGCCCGGGCCAGCAGCCCGCTCGCCTCGGCCATGCCGTCGGGGCGGGCGCCCAGTATCCGCACAAGTTGATCCGTGGCTCCCGCGGTGCGGGCCTCGCACGCCGTCTTTGCGTCGGTGAGCGTCCAGCCGTAGGCGACGGCGGGGACCACGGCCGCGGGGTTGAAGACTCCGAAGGCGGAGGCGATCACCTCGCCGGGCACCTGGCCCAGGACCGAGCCCCGGCTGCAGAAATAGGCGGGACCGTCAGGAAGGGCGACTCCGCCGGCCAGGCCCGGACTCGGGCCGAAGCCCAGGGCCTGGTATCTCCCGTGGCACTCGGGCGAGAAGTACACCTGCCCCGCCACCGGCTCGATCGCCTCGCCCAGCGCCCTGGCCCGTACGCTCACCTCGTCGTCCCGCATGGTCTGGGGATCGTAGGCGGCCGGACCAGGCTTCGGCCCGGCCGTGGTGCGGCCTCACCACCCGGCGTTCAGGAAGCGCACCAGCGTGGGGAACTGGCTCGACACCAGCTGCCAGTCGTGGCCGCCGGGCACGATGTCGAGCTCGGCCGTCACCCCGACCCCCGCCAGCGCCGCAGCGAAGCGCTGGGACTCGCCGGCGACGACGGGTTCGTTGTCGTGATCACCGTCCACCAGCAGGATCCGGAGCCCCACGGCCCGATCCACATGGTCGAGTGGGCGGTTCGCCGATTCGACGGCGCCGTTGCGGCCGAAGACGCCAGCGGGATCGTCGATGTGGAAGTAGCCGGCGATGGAAGCCACCTGCCCGAACAGGTCGCGGTTGCGCAGGGCGATGTTCACGGCGCCGTAGCCGCCCATGGAGAACCCGGTGATCGCCCGGTGGGCCTGATCCCGGGGGTGGTCGCCCTCGACGGCAGGGATGACCACGTCGACGACGAAGCTCTCGATCTGATCGGTCCCGTCGGCGGCGTTGGCCCATTCCGTGTCGTCGTGGCTGGACCCGTTGCCGTCGGGCGAGGCGACGACGAAGGGCTTGGCTCCTGCGGCGATCTCCCGATCCAGGGCTTGGGCCAGCCCTGCGTTGAAGACGTCGGCGGCGCCTCCGGGAACGCCATGGAGGAAGTAGACGACGGGCAGCGACGAGCTGTCGGGCACGTCCGGGCGGTAGACCCACACGTCTTTGAGGCCGTTCTGGCCCGGGGGGGCCAGGTGGAGCACCTCGACGTGCCCGGGCCCCGGCGCCGCGGGCGCGGCGGGCGCCTCGGGAGTGGCGGCAGCGGCGGGCGTGGCTGGTTGCGGTACGGAGGCGGTGGCCGGATCGGAGGCGGTCGCGTCCGAGCTGGGGGCGCTCGGGCCGGGCGCCGAGTGCGAGGCCACCGAACGGTAGCCGGCCTGGTTCTCCTGGCGGGCGGCGGCGCCCGCCACTCCCACGCCGGCGGCGATGAGGAGGACTGCGACCTGAACGTTCAACACGGCGACGGCCGTGACCCGGCGCCGACGCCGCACCCGCCGCCCGGACGCCCCTCCTGCCATCCCCCGGTTGTCGCCTTTGGACCTTTGAGGAAGCTGGGCCCCGGCAGAGAATTGGGCTGTGGGCATGAATGTCCGCTCGGCCCCGGCCATGAGGGCGCTCGCGGCAGGCGGTTAGGGAGCTGTGATGGATCGACAAAGCTCCGGAGGTCGCCGGGATGGTCGGGCGCGCTCTCTAACCCTCAGCCCGGCGACGGGACGAGCCGAAGGAGTTCCTCATGAGATGGAGCCACGGGACACCCGTTGGGGGTCGCCATCGCCGAGGTCGGGTTGCCGCGCCGGCCCTGGCCGCGGTGATGGCCGCCCTGATCCCGTTGGCGGCAGGCGGCGCCGGTCCCGCGCTCGCCTCCACGCCCGTCCCCGGCGCTCCCGCCTGCCCGGTGTTCCCGTCCGACAACGTGTGGAACGCCGACATCTCCTCGCTGCCCGTGCACCCCTCCAGCACGGCCTGGCTGGCCAGCACCAAGGCGGCGACCACCCGGCTGCACCCGGACTTCGGCCCTTCCTTCGGGGCCCAGCCCGTCCCCTACGGCATCCCCTTCGCCGTGACCGACAGCTCGCACGCCAAGGCCCACATCAGCTTCACCTACGCCGCGGAGAGCGATCCCGGCCCCTACCCCTTCGGACCGGACACACCCATCGAGGGGGGCCCGAACGCCAGCGGCGACCGTCACGCCCTGATGGTCGACCGCGACACGTGCACCCTCTACGAGCTCTTCGACGCCCACTACTCGGCCTCTGGATCGACGGCGGGCTCGGGCGCCATCTGGGATCTTCGGTCCAACGGCCTGCGCCCGTCCGGGTGGACGTCAGCCGACGCAGCAGGCCTGCCCATACTCCCTGGGCTCCTGCGCCTCGACGAGGTGCAGTCGGGTCAGGTGACCCACGCCATCCGCTTCACGGCCAGCCGGACCGACCGCAGCTTCCTCTGGCCCGCCCGCCATGAGGCGGGCGCGGCCAGTGATCCGTCCCTACCTCCCATGGGCGCCCGCTTCCGCTTGCGTGGTGACTTCGACATCTCCCGCTACCGGCCCCAGACCCAGGTCATCCTGCGGGCCATGCAGCACTACGGGCTGATCCTCGCCGACAACGGCTCGGACTGGTTCTTCACGGGCTCGGCCGACAGCGGATGGGACACGGCGGTGCTGGACGAGCTCAAGACCATCCCCGCAGCCCAGTTCGACGCCGTCGACGAATCTTCGCTGATGGTCTCGCCTGACTCGGGCCAGGCCTCGGGCCTGGTCGTGCCCGCCCCCGGTCCCGGGTACCGCCTGGTCGCCGCCGACGGCGGGCTGTTCGCCTTTGGCGCGCCCTTCTTTGGCTCCACCGGTGGGCTGCGCCTCGCCCGCCCCATCGTGGGCCTGGCTGCCACTCCCGACGGGGGCGGCTACTGGCTCGTGGCCTCGGACGGAGGCGTGTTCAGCTTCGGCAACGCCGCCTTCCACGGCTCCACCGGCGCCCTGGCCCTGAAGAGTCCCGTCGTGGGCATGGCGGCCACACCCGACGGGGCCGGCTACTGGCTCGTGGCCTCGGACGGAGGCGTGTTCAGCTTCGGCAACGCCGCCTTCCACGGCTCCACCGGCGCCCTGGCCCTGAAGAGCCCCATCGTGGGCATGGCGGCCACGCCCGACGGGGCCGGCTACTGGCTCGTGGCCTCGGACGGAGGCGTGTTCAGCTTCGGCGACGCGAACTTCCGCGGCTCCACCGGCGCCCTGCGCCTGGCCCGGCCCGTCGTGGGCATGGCCGCCACACCCGACGGGGACGGCTACTGGCTCGTGGCCTCGGACGGAGGCGTGTTCAGCTTCGGCGACGCCAACTTCCACGGCTCGACCGGCGCCCTGCGCCTGAACAGCCCGATCGTGTCGATGGGTTGAGCCCCGGGCCCGCGCCCCTGGCGGGCCGGGTTCACACCCACTAGGCCAGCCGGGTCGTCCGGGACGGACGCAGGACGGCGGCGACCTCGTCGGCCAGGTCTTCGGCCTCTTCGGTCCCGAGGGTGGCCGCGGTGATCCTGATGGCGGGGGGCGTGCCCAGGCGGAAGCGTTCGCCCGCGGCCACGGCCCAGCCCCGGGCCAGCAGCCCGGCCACCACGGGTTGCTCCTCGGATACGGGGACCCAGATGTTCAGGCCCGACCCTCCGGTCGCCTCGACGCCCCGGCCACTGAGCGCTTCGAGCAGCGCCACCCGGCGGCGGGCATAGACGCGGGTGGCCCGGGCCAGCAGGGTCGCGGTCGACCGGCGCGACCAGAGGTCGGCGACCAGGTGCTGCAAGAGATGGCTGACCCAGCCCGCTCCCAGGCGCTGGCGGCCCTCCACCCGCGCCGCGGTCGTGGGGTCGGCCGCAACCACGGCCAGGCGGAGGTCGGGACCGAGCCACTTGGAGGTGGAGCGGACCACGGCCCACCGCTCCACCGCCCCGGCCAGGGAGAAGGCCTGTGCTCCCGAGACGGCGCCGGCGTGGTCGTCCTCGATGGTGAGGACGCCGGCGTGGCGGCCGAGGACGGCGCCCAGGTCGCGGGCCCGGGCCTGGTCGAAGGCCGCGCCCGTCGGGTTCTGGGCCCGGGGCGTGAGCACGACGGCGCGCGCCCCGGCCCGCAGGGCGGCCTCGAGGTTCTCGGGGACGGCTCCGAGGTCGTCGACGGGGACCGGCACCGGCACCAACCCCATGGCCGGGACCAGGTCGAGCACGCCCGGGTAGCCCGGGTCCTCGACGGCCACGGCGTCGCCCGGGGCCAGGTGGGAGGCCAGGACCCGCTCGACGCCGTCCAGGGCGCCGCTCACCACCGTCATGCGCTGGCAGGGGATCCCGTCCTCTGCCATCTCGGTCCGGGCCCGGTCGAGGAGAGCCTCGAGCTGGGGGGGTTCGCCATAGAGGCCGGCGCGGCGGGGCACCCGGCCCAAGGCGGGGCCCAGGTCGGGGAGCAGGGCCGGATCGGGGTTGCCCGAGGCCAGGTCGCGCGCTCCTGGGGGCAAGACGTCGGACGGGTGAGCGGGCAGGGGTGGGCGGGCGCACACGCGCGTGCCCCGGCGGCCATGACCGGCGACGATGCCGCGCTGGCGCAGGGTCCGGTAGGCAGCGGCCACCGTGGTCGGGCTGACACCGAGCTCCTCGGCCAGGGATCGCACCGTCGCCAGGGCCGCGCCCGGTAGGAGCTGGCCCGCGTCCACGGCCGCCTCCACGCTGACCGCGATGTCCCGGGCCGTCCGACCTCTCGGCTGATAACGTGCCGATACATTCACTAATTCGTACTGTAACAAAGGAGTTTGGGAGTGGCGGACCCCTACCAGCCCACCCACCGCACGACCTTGCGCCGGCTCCCGGGCCGGGCCGCCTACGACCGGGAGACGGTGCACGCCATCCTGGACGAGGCCCTGGTCGCCCACCTGGCGGTGATGACCGACCTGGGCCCTCGCATAGTCCCCACCACCTACGCCCGGGTGGACGAGGTCGTCTACGTGCACGGCTCGGCGGCCAACCACCTGTTGCGCTCGGCCGCGTCCGAGGTGGAGACGTGCATGGCCGTGACCCTCCTCGACGGGCTGGTCCTAGCCCGCTCCGCCTTCCATCACTCGATGAACTACCGGTCGGCGGTGGTCTACGGGTGGGCCAGGCGGGTCACCGACGAAGGGGAGAAGCGGGCCGCGCTGGACGCCATCGTCGACCATGTCGTCCCCGGCCGCACCCTCGAGGCTCGGCCGCCCACCGACGCCGAGCTGCGTGCGACGCTCGTGCTCGCCCTCCCTTTGGTCGAGGTGTCGGCCAAGGTGCGCACGGGCGGCCCCATCGATGACGAGGCCGACCTCGGCTGGCCGGCGTGGGCCGGCGTCATCCCCGTGAGCCTCGTCCCCGGCGCTCCCGTCCCCGTCTGACGCGGGTGGGGGACGTCACGTCGAGGCCAGGAGCGGAGGACCTCGGCTGTCCGGGAGGGATCGGTCCGGGGTCCCCGACCCGTGGACTGCGATCCGGTATCGTAGACATACAAACAGTACGCATGCCAACCAAAGCGGAACAGACCGAACGAACCCGGGCCGCCCTCATAAGCGCCGGCCGCACCCTGTTCGCAGAGCGTGGCTTTGCGGCCACCTCGACCGAGGAGCTGGTGCGCACCGCGGGTGTGACCCGGGGCGCCCTGTATCACCACTTCCGCGACAAGCGCGAGCTGTTCGAGGCCGTCTACGAAGACGTCGAGCGGGGCTTGGCGGAGGAGGTGACCCGGTCCCTGGAAGGCACCAGCGACGCCCTCGAGGTCCTGCGCCGGGGTTCGGATGCGTTCCTCGACGCCTGCCTCGATCCCGCCGTTCAGCGCATAGCCCTGGTGGAGGGGCCGAGCGTTCTGGGTTGGGAGCGATGGCGCGAGATCGACCAGACCTACGGGCTGGGGATGGTGCAGCTCGCCCTGCAGGCGGCCATGGACGCGGGAGCGATCCGCGCCGCGCCGGTCGAGCCCCTGGCCCACGTGCTGCTGGGAGGCCTGATGGAGGCGGCCATGTTGCTGGCCGCCTCGCCCGACCCCCGTCAGGCCCGCGCCGATGCTGGCGCGGCGGTCGCTGTGCTCCTAGACGGGCTGGCCGCGCCGGCCCGGACTCCGGCCCGCCGGGTCAGCCGTAGACGTTGACGCCGGCGTCGAGTCCCACCGTGGCGGGGTCGGCGCGACCGGTGGCCGCCAGCACGAAGGACAGAGGGTCGCCGGTGACGCGCTGACCCCCACCGCCGCTCACGGCGAAGGGTTCGAGGCCGTCGAGGGCCAGCGTCGCCGGGCCCCAGCTCCGCTGGGTCAGGAGATCGGTCAGGTGGGAGACCGCGGCCCGTAGCCCGGGGCCGGACGCGCTGGGACGGCCCAAGGCGGCCCGAATGTCGTCGCTGTGGACGAAGGCGTCGTACCAGATGCCCTCGACCGCCGTTCCCAGCGTTTCCGGGAGCTCGACGGGCGCGGGGCCCGCCCACATGGCGTCGTCGAACGAGGCAGCCATGTCGGCCGTGACCTTGGCCGCGGCCTGAAGCTCGTCGGCCATCTGGTGCTGGGTGTGGCCGGCCCGCTCGGCCACCTGGCGGGCTGGGCTGTCGGGGGACACCAGCTCCTGCAAGCGTCCGGCGGCGATGTCGGCGATCGTGCCCACCACGTGGGCGCACACGTCGGCCACCGACCACCCCTGGCACCGGGTGGGCGAGCGCCAGCCGGCGTCGTCGATGGAGCGCACAAGGGCCTCGAAGCCGGCGAGCTCGTCGGCCGTGCCGGCCACCACTTCGGTCCTGGACAGGGACACGCGACACCTCCAGGTTTGACATACGGGCTGTTCGTATCTTTATTGCAGACATACAGCCGATATGTCAAGGCGGGCCGACCGCCTCTGTCAGGCCGAGGTGCGTGACGCGAACTCCGAGCGGTCGAGCTCGAACAGCTCGACGAAGGCGGGCAGGTGGCCGAGGAGGACGCCGGGCAGGGCGGCTCCGGGTGCGCAAGTGCCTGCGTCGCCCAGCTCGTCCACGACGGCCCGGGTCGCCACCACCGACCCGGGCCGGGCCAGAGCAGCGGACTTGGCCGCCAGGTTCACGGCCAGGCCGAAGCAGTCGTCGCCGTCGAGCACGACCTCGCCGCCGGCCAAGCCGCCGCGCAGGGCGGGGAGCTCGGGCCGGCCCGCGCAGGCGGCGATGAGAGCGAAGGCCACGGCGGCGGCCGTGGAGGCGTCCGGCGCCAGGAACAGGGCGCCGTCACCCACGACCTTCACCAGCCTCCCGCCCCAGCCCTCGACGGTGGCGGTGGCGATGGACCGGAACCTGACCATGGCTCTGGCGAAGTCGGGGGTCGGGACCCGCGCCGCCAGCGCCGTCGAACCAGCGAGATCGACAAAACCGACGACCAGCTCGCTGAGGTCGACAGGGGCCTGGGTGCCGGCCTCATCCCAATCGGGCGAGGGCGGAGGCGGCCCGGCCCTGACCTCCGCTTCAGGGATGGCAACCGTGCAAGCCGTCATCGGGTTCCTGCGCCCGCCACCTGGAGATCTCCTCGCCCCGCCCGCTCCCGTCCGATGGTCGAAATGATACGGATCAAACGTGACACCTTCTGTCAGGTCTCGCCGCTACTGTTCGAGCGTGCGAGCAAGCCGGCTCGTGTCGCTGCTGCTCCTGCTCCAGACCCGGGGTCACATGAGCGCGCCCGACCTGGCCCGGGAGCTCGAGGTGTCGGTGCGCACCGTGTACCGCGACGTGGAGGCTCTCTCCGGCGCCGGCGTGCCCGTGTACGCAGAGTCGGGGCGGGGTGGCGGCTTCCGGCTGGTGGAGGGGTACCGCACCCGCCTGACGGGGTTGAGCGCCAAGGAGGCCGAGGCCCTTCTGCTCGGGGGGACGCCGGGGCCGGTGGGCGAGCTGGGATTGGGGACGGTCTTCGCCGCGGCCCAGTCCAAGCTGCTGGCCGCCCTGCCCAAGGAGGTGGCCGACCGGGCCTTCCTGGTGAGGCAGCGCTTCCACCTCGACTCGGCGGGCTGGTTCCGATCGTCCCGGGTCCCGCCCCAGCTGGCGGCGGTGGCCACCGCGGTGTGGGAGGAGCGCAGGCTCGAGATCGTCTACCGCCACCCTGGCTCAGACGACGACGCCCGGCGCGTGCTCGATCCCCTGGGCCTCGTGCTGAAGGCGGGCGTCTGGTACCTGGTGGCCTGGCGGGACGGCGAGACGCGCACCTACCGCGTGTCGCGCGTGCAGCACGCCACCGTCCTGACCGAGCCGTCGGCCCGGCCCTCCGGCTTCGACCTGGCCCGCTACTGGGCGGACTCGGTGGCGACCTACGAGATGGGCGGCCCGCCCCCGACCGTCGTGCTGAGCACGACGGGCCACGCCCTCGGCGCCCTGCGCCGTAGAGGGGCGCGGGCCACCGTCGTCGGCCAGCCCGAGGGCGGCGACGGCGACCACGGCCACGGCGACCACGGCCACGGCGACCACGGCCACGACGACGGCGACCACGGCCACGGCGACCACGGCCAGGGCGACCACGGCCGCGGCCCGCTCAGGCTGCGCTGCACGGCCACCTTCGAGAGCATGGACGAGGCGGCCAGGGAGCTGCTGGCGCTGGGTGGAGAGGTGGAAGTGGTCGAACCCCCGGAGTTACGGGACCGGATGAGCGAGACGGCCCGGGCCATCGTCGACGTGTACGGCGGCGGAGAGAGCCCCGGGTCCGGCTCGGAGCCCCTCGGGACGGCCCGACCCCGCTGAGCCGGGCAGCGAGTTCAGTCGCGGTGGATGCCGCGCAGGCCGGCCCACGCCAGCTCGGCCATGCGCCTGGCCAGGACCTGGGGATCAGAGACGAGGCCCGAGGCCAGGCCGGCTCTGCTCACGCCCTCGGCCATGCCCACGATGGCGTGGGCCAGCTGGGCCCGGTGGGCATCGTCGATGTCGGCCTCGATCAGGCCGGCGATGACAGAGGCGATGCTCTCCTCGACCCGGTTCACCGCCTCCGAGAACTGCTCGTCCCGGCGCGTGCCCTCGCTGAAGAGCAGGCGAAAGGCGCTGCGGCGCTCCGAGACGTACCGGAAGTAGGCCGTGAAGCCTCCCTCCACCTGTTGGCGGGGGCCGCCGGCCTCGGCCGTCGCCTTGGTGATCGCCTCCATGAGCTGGCTGCCCACGTCCTCGAGCAGCTCGAGGTAGAGGGCCCGTTTGGAGCCGAAGTGCTGGTAGAGCACGGGTTTGGTGACGCCGGCGGCTTCGGCGATCTGCTCCATCGAGGTGCCGTGGAAGCCGCCCCCCGAGAACTGCTCGAGGGCCACGTCCAGAAGCTGCCGGCGCCGGCGTGGCCCGGGGAGTCGTGCCGTCACGTCGGGCCCGCGCTGGGGAGAGGAAAAGGAGAGGGCGAGGCCACGACGTCAAAGGTAGCGAGCGCGCCGCCCGAAAAACCGTTCAGATGGTGCGAACAGGACAGGCGTCGTGAATCCACGAGGGCTCGTAACGGTCGGTCAGCAGGAACCTCGCCCCGCCATGGCGAACAGGCAGCACGTGACGCGACCGCAACAGACGAGTCCCGCGCCCAACACGCGACGGCCGCCTGAACCTTGCAGGCCGGAGCCGGCGCGCAGGCCGGGACTCGGGCTCATGCTGGCTCAGGCCCGACGCCGACGCTTCCGCCGCACCACGCCGCCCACCCTCTGACTCGCCTCGACGCAGCGCTCCTGGCCAGCCGATCCGGCTCTCCGGACCGCCGCGCCCGGCGCCGCGGCCCGCTCAGGTGTAGGAGATCACCGAGCGGGCCACCTCGCCCGTCTTCATGGTCTCGAAGGCCTCGTTGACCTGGTCGAGCGTGATGGTGCGAGAGACGAGCTCGTCCAGCTTCAGCTCGCCCTTGTTGTAGAGGTCGATGAGCTTGGGGACGTCGCGCTGCACGTTCGACGACCCGTACCAGCACCCCTTGATGGTCTTCTCCTGGAAGACGAGGCCGAGGAAGGCGGGGACCTGGACCATGGCCTCCATGCGGGGAACGCCGACCAGGATGGCCTGACCTCCCCGGCGGGTCATCGCGATGGTCTGGTCGATGGTCTGCTGGAGACCGATCACCTCGAAGGCCACGTCCGCGCCCCGCTGGCCCGTCAGGGCCATGACCTGGCCCACGGGGTCGGCCTGCCCGGCGTTGACGCTGGCCGTCGCCCCGAAGTCCTTGGCCATCTGCAGCTTGGTCTCGTTCATGTCCACGGCGATGATCTCGGCCGCTCCCGCGATGCGGGCGCCCTGGATGACGTTGAGCCCGACCCCGCCGCAGCCCACCACGGCCGCGGTGTCGCCCTTGCGGATGCGGGCCGTGTTCAGGGCCGCGCCCGTTCCGGTGAGGACGCCGCAGCCGATGAGGGCGGCCAGCTTGAGGTCGAAGTCCTTGGGGATCTTCACCGCTCCGATGGCCGGTATCACGGTGACCTCCGAGAACGTCCCCGCGGCCGCCATCTGGCGGAGGGGCTCACCCCGGGACACGAAGCGGGTGGTGCCGTCGAGGAGCCCGCCGGTCAGCATGGTGGTGTTGGCCGCCTCGCACAGGTGGCCCTGGTCACGCTGGCAGAAGAAGCACTGTCCGCACTGGGGGACCCACGAGATGACCACGTGGTCACCGGGGGCCAGGTTGGTGACGCCCTCGCCCACCTCTTCGATCACGCCGGCGCCCTCGTGGCCGAGGATGATGGGGTAGGGCGCCATCATGGTGCCGTTCTGCATGGACAGGTCCGAATGGCAGACGCCCGACGCGGCCATGCGCACCTTTACCTCGCCCGCCCGGGGCTGCTCGACCTCCACGTCGTCGCGGATCTCCAGCGGCTCGTCTATGCCGGTCAGAACTGCAGCCTTGGCCATCTCATGAACCCCCGTGGCGACGTACGGACGCCGAATCGTCGCGCGGGCCCCCAGAAGAGGCCAAACCGCCGAGGCTTCGGCCTCGCCGCAGTTCGAGCGCTCCGACCCCTCAGCCCCGGCCGGCCTCGTCCTCCCGCTCGGCGGCGCGAACGGCGTAGCCGAGCACGATCGAGGGCGCCAGCACGACCGTGGCCCCGCCCATGGCCGCGGTGACGACGGCAGTCACGGCGGAGCTGAATCCGGCGGCCGCCCCGAAGGCGAAGGCGGTCACGGCCAGGCCCAGGAGTCCGTAGCCGAGGCGCTGGCCCGCCTTCACCAGGCGGGCCACGCGGGCCCGGCGCACCAGCACCAGGTCGGGACCCGATGGTCCGGGCGACGAGCTCACGCCACCCGCCAGCCGGCCTGCTCCATGATCCGGCTCAGCCGGCCGGGCAGGTCATGGAGGGAGAAGTGGCGGCGGGCGATGGCGGCATTGTGGTCGAGCAGCCCGGCCTCGGGCTGGTCGAGCCATGCTCGGAGGGAAGCGGGTTCAGCGGCGTCGAACCAGCGGAAGCCGAAGCCGGCCAGCTCGGTGGCCACCGGATAGGAGCCGATGGCCAGTGGCCTGCGGTGAAGGGCGGACTCCACGGTCGGGTTGCCGAAGCCCTCCCACCAGGACGGCAGGGCTACCGCGTCGGCGGCGGCGTAGGCGTGGGCCACGTCCGGAAGAGGGGCGTCACCGCACACGGCGAGCACCGCCTCCGGGTACCCGTGCACGACGGGAACGGTCGCGGCGCGGAGGAGGCGGTCGAGCTCGGGGCCGTACCCCTCCTCCGCCGAGCCCAGGACCCAATAGGCGGCGTCGAGGGCCTCGGCCAGCTCGATCCCGGCGGCGACGTTCTTGCGGGGGATGGCGCGCGTGGGCTGTAGCACGAGCCGGCGGTCCCCCTCGAGGCCCAGCGCGGCCCTGGTCGCGGCGCGCGCTCCGGCCGGCGGGTCCGGGTCGAAGACGTTGTATACGACGGAGG
>VAXP01000012.1 GCA_005884125.1 Actinomycetota bacterium
AGGCAAGCCACCACCGCGTCGAAGGCCCCCGCCGGGAAGGGCAAACCTGTCGCCTCGGCCCGCACGAGGGCCACCCCCCCGCCCCGCCGGCGGGCCACCGTGAGCTGGCCCCACGCCGGGTCCACGCCCACGGCCCGCCCGGCTCCAACCTCGGGACCCAGGGCCAGCCTGGCCAGCTGGCCCTCCCCCGTCCCCACGTCGAGCACGGCCCCGGCCCCGGCCAGGTGGCGGGCGGCCAGGGGCAGGATCTGCTCCTCGTACTCGGCGTCGGCTCCGTCGGTGAAGGTGTCCTGCCACCAGCCGGCCGCGTCGTCCCACATGCCCCGATCGGTCACGCCCGTGGCGGGGTGTGGAGGTGCTCGTAGACGGCCCGGGCCACGCCGTCGGGCAGCCAGGGCAGGGCCAGCAGCTCGTCCACCGAGGCCCGGCGCACGGCCTGGACGCCGCCCAGCTCCTTGACCAGCCGCTTGCGGCGCACGGGGCCGAGCCCGGGGACGTCGTCCAGGGCGCTGCGGGTCATGCGCTTGCCCCGCAGCTGGCGGTGGTAGGAGACGGCGAAGCGGTGGGCTTCGTCCCGGATGCGCTGCAGCAGGTACAGCGCCTCCGACTGGCGGGGTATGCGCACCGGGTCGGGGCGATCGGGCAGATAGACCTCCTCGAACTGCTTGGCCAGGGCGGCCACCGGGATCTCCTCCTCCAGGCCCAGCTCCTCCAGGACGCGGCGGGCCACGTTGAGCTGTCCCCGGCCGCCGTCGACGAGAAGGAGTTGAGGTGGGTAGGCGAAGCGACGGGGGCGGTCGCCCGGGTCGTGGCCTCCCTCCCGTTCGGCCAGCAGGGCCGTCAGCCTCCGGGTCAGCACCTCCTCCATGGCTGCGTAGTCGTCGTTCCCGGCCACGGTGCGCACCTTGAAGCGCCGGTAGTCGCTCTTCTTGGCCAGGCCGTCCTCCATCACGACCATGGAGCCCACGTAGTCGCTGCCCTGGATGTGGCTCATGTCGTAGCACTCGATGCGCAGGGGGGCCTCGGGCAGGCCGACCAGCTCTGCCACCTTGCCGATCAGGCTCGGGGGCAGGTTGTCGATGACGAACCAGCCCAGGTCCTCCAGCGTGTCGGCGGCGGTGGAGCGACCGGCGCCCGAGAGCCCGGTGATGACGAGAAAGTCGCTCACGGTTTGACCATCTTCTCAGCCCGGAGGAACAGCAGGCGAGGGATGGTGGCCGCGCACGAGCACCTCCCGCGGGACCCCGCTCACGCCGGGCTCCGCGTACAGGCCCTCGAGGACGCTGGCGACGAGCTGGGGCCTGGACACGTCCTCCACCTTGTCGACCACGAAGCCCTTCCGGCCCACGACCCGGCCCCGGCGCACGTAGAAGATCTGAACTGCGGCCTCGAGCTCGTCCTCGGCCATCCCGATGACGTCGAGGTCCTCGGGCCTCTCGGTCACCATCTGCTGGCGCTCGACCGCCTTGCGCACCGACGCCAGGCGGTCGCGCAGCCGCGCCGCCCGCTCGAACTCCAGGCTGTCGGCGGCCTCGCCCATCTGGCGCTCCAGACGGCGGGCTATGGGTTCGGTGTCGCCGTCGAGGAACTGCAGGAACTCGGCCACCAGCCCGTCGTAGTGCTCCCGGTCGACCTCGCCCACGCACGGGCCGGAGCACTTCTCGATGTGGAAGAGAAGGCACGGCCGCCCCAGGCGCTGGTGGCGTTGGAGCTTGGCGTCCGAGCAGGTGCGGATGGGGAAGGTGCGCAGCAGCAGGTCCAGGGTCTCGCGTATGGCATAGGCGTGTCCGTAGGGACCGAAGTAGCGGACGCCCTTACGCTTCTGACCCCGCATCACCATGGCCCGGGGCCACTCGTCGTCCATGGTCACAGCCAGGAACGGGTAGCTCTTGTCGTCCCGGAGCCGGATGTTGAACCGGGGCCGGTGGCCCTTGATGAGGTTGTACTCGAGCATCAGGGCTTCGACGTCGTTGCGGACCTGGATCCACTCGACGGTCTCGGCCGCGGCGACCATCTGCGCCGTGCGCGGTGGGAGGCCGGCGGGGCTCTGGAAGTAGTTGGACAGCCGCTGGCGCAGGGAGTGGGCCTTGCCCACGTAGATGACGCGGCCGTCCCCGTCCTTGAACTGGTAGGACCCGGGGGCGTCGGGGATGGTGCCTGCCGGCGGCCGCTGAAGCACGATTTGAGTGTGCCCCATCCCGGTGCCAACCCGTGACGGGGACCCGGGTCTTGTCGGGCCTCCGGGTGGGCGCCCGGGGGTGGCGGGGCCGGCTCTGGGGGCTCTGGGGCGCCCGGGCGCTTCTCCGGGTACGCCCTCGGGCCCCGGTCGACTTAAACTGGAGGAACGCCGGCCTGGCATCCGGCGACATATCAGGTTCCGAGGCCGACAACCCCGCGGATGGGCGACCAGGCTGTCCCCGCCGGCCGTGAATCGGAGCCCTCCCGAGGGAGTTCATACCAAGATGCTTCGACTCCAGGCACCGCTGCCGGATCGCTACACCATGGCCGATCCGGCTGATCTCGAGACATCGATCGGCGCGGCGAAGCGCGCCCTCGGGTCCCGGCTATTCATCCTGGGACACCACTACCAGCGCGACGAGGTCATGCGCTGGGCCGACGCCAGGGGCGACTCCTTCGGCCTTTCTCGGATCGCCGCCGACCAGCACGACGCGAACTATGTCGTGTTCTGCGGGGTCCACTTCATGGCCGAGTCGGCCGACATCCTGACCGCCGACGACCAGCAGGTGATCCTCCCCGACCTCAACGCCGGCTGCTCCATGGCCGACATGGCCGATCTCGACTCCGTCGAGGAGGCCTGGGACGCGCTCGCCCGGGTAACCGACGTCGCCCGGGTGGTGCCCGTGACCTACATGAACTCGTCGGCCGCGCTCAAGGCCTTCGTCGGCCGACAGGGCGGGGCCGTCTGCACCTCGTCCAACGCCCGAGCCGTGCTCCAGTGGGCCCTGGGCCGGGCCGACAAGGTCCTGTTCTTCCCCGACCAGCACCTGGGCCGCAACACGGGCTTGGCCATGGGGTTCGGCCACGACGACATGCGGGTGTGGGATCCGAGGCAGGACATGGGCGGCCTGGCCGAGGCGGACTGCAAGGAGGCGACCCTGCTCCTCTGGAAGGGGCACTGCTCGGTGCACCAGCGCTTCCGGCCCGAGCACGTGGAGGCGTTCCGGGCCCGGCACCCGGACGGGATCGTCATCGCCCACCCCGAGGCCGCCTACGAGGTCTGCCAGCTGGCCGACCAGGTGGGCTCCACCGACTACATCATCAAGGCCGTGGCCGCCGCGCCCCCGGGCTCTGCCATCGGCGTCGCCACCGAGATCCATCTCGTCCAGCGCCTGGCCAACGAGCACCCCGACAAGGGCGTGGTCTCGCTCGACCCCCTCATCTGCCCCTGCTCGACCATGTTCCGCATCGACGCCGCCCACCTGGCCTGGGTTCTGGAGAACCTGGTCGAGGGCCGGGTGGTGAACCGCATCACCGTCGAACCGGAGACGGCGGCCTGGGCCAGGGTGGCCCTGGAGCGCATGCTGGAAATCGTCTGATCCATCGGCCATCTGGGCATGGCCGGGAATCGAGTGGAGGATTCATCGCGCCAGGCGCGGATATTCCTCCACTCGACGCCGGGAGACCGGCCCTCAGACCCCGAGGCCGAGCAGGCGGGCCAGGTACTGGCCGGTGTAGCTCTCCGGCGTCTTGGCCACCTTCTCGGGGGTGCCCTCCACGACCACGGTCCCCCCGCCGTCGCCCCCCTCCGGCCCCAGGTCGATGATCCAGTCGGCCGTCTTGATCACGTCGAGGTTGTGCTCGATCACGATCACGGTGTTCCCCTGGTCGACCAGCCGGCTCAGCACCCCCAGCAGCTTGCGGATGTCCTCGAAGTGCAACCCGGTCGTGGGCTCGTCGAGGATGTAGATGGTGTGGCCCGTCGAGCGCTTCGACAGCTCGCTGGCCAGCTTGACCCGCTGGGCCTCGCCTCCTGACAGGGTCGGCGCGGGCTGGCCCAGCCTCACGTAGCCGAGCCCGACGTCGACGATCGTCTGCATGTGGCGGGCGATCACGGGCTGGTTGGCGAAGAACTCCAGGGCTTGCTCGCACGGCATGTCCAGCACCTCGGCGATGTTCTTGCCCTTGAAGGTGATGTCCAGCGTGTCGCGGTTGTAGCGGGCGCCCTTGCACACCTCGCAGGGCACGTACACGTCGGGCAGGAAGTGCATCTCGATCTTGATCGTCCCGTCGCCGGCGCAGGCCTCGCACCGGCCGCCCTTGACGTTGAAGGAGAACCGGCCCGGGAGGTACCCCCGCACCTTGGCCTCCTGGGTCTGGCTGAAGAGCTTGCGAATGGCGTCGAAGACCCCGGTGTAGGTGGCCGGGTTGGACCGGGGCGTGCGCCCGATGGGCGACTGGTCGATGTCGATGACCTTGTCCAGGAGCTCGGCCCCCTCCACCGTGCGGTGGCGGCCGGGGACGACCTTGGACTTGTAGACCCGCTGCATGAGGGACCGGTAGAGGATGTCGTTGACCAGGGTGGACTTGCCCGATCCCGACACGCCGGTCACGGCCACCAGACAGCCCAGGGGGATCTCCACGTCGATGTTCTTCAGGTTGTGCTCCCGCGCCCCCCGCACGACCAGCCAATCCTCCCCCGGCTCCCTGCGCATCTGGGGCACCGGTATGGACCGCTTCCCGGTGAGGTACTGGCCGGTGATGGACCTGGAGCTGGAGAGGAGCTTCTTCAGAGAGCCGGCGACGACTATCTCGCCCCCGTGCTCGCCGGCGCCGGGGCCGATGTCGACGACGTGGTCGGCGACGCGGATGGTCTCCTCGTCGTGCTCGACCACGATCACCGTGTTTCCCAGGTCGCGGAGCCTGACGAGGGTGTCGATCAGCTTGCGGTTGTCCCGCTGGTGCAGGCCGATGGAGGGCTCGTCGAGCACGTAGAGCACGCCGACCAGGCCGCTGCCGATCTGGCTGGCCAGGCGGATGCGCTGGGCCTCACCGCCGGCCAGGGTGGCCGCCGAGCGGTTGAGGGTCAGGTAGTCCAGGCCCACGTCGAGAAGGAACTGCATGCGGGCCCGAATCTCCCGGAGCACCCGCTCGGCGATCATGCGGTCGCGCTCGGAGAGTTCGAAGCGCATCATGGCCTCGGTCGCTTCCCGTATCGACAGCTCGCCCAGCTCGTTGATGTTGCGGCCGTCCACGGTCACGCCCAACGACTCGGGCCTCAGGCGGGCCCCGCCGCAGTGGGGGCAGGGCACCTCCCGCATGTAGCCCTCGATCTGCTCACGGACGTAGTCCGACTCGGCGTCGGAGTGCCTGCGCTGCAGGTAGGGGACGACGCCTTCGTAGTGGGTGTGGTACGAGCGGGTGCGGCCGTAGCGGTTCCGGTACTGCACGTGGATCTGCTTGGTGCCCGAGCCGTAGAGGATGACCTTCTGCTCGGACTTCTTCAGCTTCTTCCAGGGGGTACGGGCCGAGAAGCCGTAGGTCTCGGCCACCGCGGTCAACACCCGGTGGAAGTACTCCGACCGGTTGCCCGACCAGGGCGCCACCGCCCCCTCCTCGATGCTGAGGTCGGGGTCGGGCACGACCAGCTCGGGGTCGACCTCGTAGCGGGTACCCAGGCCGGCGCAGTGGGAGCAGGCGCCGTAGGGGGAGTTGAAGGAGAAGCTGCGGGGGGCCAGCTCCTCGAACGAAGTCCCGTCGTTGGGGCAGGCCAGGTGCTGGCTGAAGGTGAGGGTCTCGGGCCCCTCCCCGTCGGAACCGCCGTCGCCCCCGGAGCCCCGCCCTTGCCCCTCTCTGGGGACGATCTCGACCTCGGCCACCCCTTCGGCCAGACGCAGGGCCGTCTCCAGCGAGTCGGTGAGGCGGCGCTCGATGCCGGCCTTGCGCACCAGCCTGTCCACCACCACCTCGATGGTGTGCTGCTCGTAGCGGGGCAGGCGGATCTTGTCCCCGAGCTCGCGCACCTCGCCGTCCACCCGGGCCCGGGCGAAGCCCTGGCGGGCCAGCTCCTCGAGCAGGCCCTCGTACTCCCCCTTGCGCCCCCGCACCACCGGGGCCAGGACCTGGAACCGGGTGCCCCCGGGCAGCTCGAGGATGCGGTCCACGATCTGCTGGGGGGTCTGGCGGGACACGACGGCGCCGCACTTGGGGCAGTGGGGGATGCCGATGCGGGCGTAGAGAAGTCGGAGGTAGTCGTAGACCTCGGTGATGGTCCCGACCGTGGAGCGGGGGTTGCGGGAGGCCGACTTCTGGTCGATGGAGATGGCGGGCGACAGGCCCTCTATGAAGTCGACGTCGGGCTTGTCCATCTGCCCCAGGAACTGGCGGGCGTAGGCGGACAGCGACTCCACGTAGCGGCGCTGGCCCTCGGCGTAGATCGTGTCGAAGGCCAGCGACGACTTGCCCGACCCCGAGATGCCCGTGAACACGATGAGCTGGTCCCGGGGCAGCTCGAGGGAGACGTTGCGCAGGTTGTGCTCCCGCGCCCCCCGAATTACAAGCATGTCAGCCATTCGGGCCCACGATACCCATCGCCGAGCCTGGCCCCCAGAGCCGTCCCGTGACCGTCATCCGACCTGTCTGAGCTCCTTCTTGAGGTCGGAGATCTCGTCCCGGAGGCGGGCCGCGTACTCGAAGCGGAGGTCGGCCGCGGCCTCGTGCATCTCCTCCTCCAGGGTCTGGATGAGCCGGCCCAGCTCCTGCTGGGGCAGCTCGGCCAGGTCGCTGCGCATCCTGCCCCGGCCCCGCCCCCGGCTCCGCCGGTCGCGGCCGGGAACGGGCGCCCCTTCGTCGGGGCGGAGGTGGGCCAGGATGTCGGTGACCGCCTTGCGGATGGTCTGGGGGTCGATGCCGTGCTCGGCGTTGTAGGCCTGCTGGCGGGCCCGGCGGCGCTGGGTCTCGGAGATGGCCCGCTGCATCGAGTCGGTGACGCTGTCGGCGTACATGATCACCTCGCCGTCCACGTTTCGAGCGGCCCGGCCCATGGTCTGGATGAGCGAGGTCTCGCTGCGGAGGAACCCCTCCTTGTCGGCGTCGAGGATGGCCACCAGCGACACCTCGGGCAGGTCGAGCCCCTCACGCAGGAGGTTGATCCCCACCAGGACGTCGAACTCCCCCAGGCGCAGGTCCCTGAGGATCTCGATGCGCTGGATGGTGTCGATGTTGGAGTGGAGGTACCGCACCCGCAGCCCCATCTCCAGCAGATAGTCGGTGAGGTCCTCCGCCATCTTCTTGGTGAGGGTGGTGACCAGGATGCGGTCGCCCTGGGCCACCCGCTTGTTGACCTGCTCGATGAGATCGTCGATCTGGCCCTTGGTGGGCTTGACGATGACCTCGGGATCGATGAGGCCGGTGGGCCGCACGATCTGCTCCACCACCTGGGTCGACTGGCGGATCTCGTAGGGCGAGGGCGTAGCCGACAGGAAGATGCACTGGTTGATGCGCTCCATGACCTCCTCGAAGCGCAAGGGCCGGTTGTCGGCGGCCGAGGGGAGCCGGAACCCGTGGTCGATGAGGGTCTCCTTGCGGGTGCGGTCGCCCTCGTACTGGCCGTGGAGCTGGGGGACGGTTACGTGGCTCTCGTCGATGACGAGGAGGTAGTCCTTGGGGAAGTAGTCGAGCAGGGTGTAGGGCGCCTCCCCCGCCGACCGGCCGTCGATGTGGCGGCTGTAGTTCTCGATCCCGTTGCAGTACCCGACCTCCTGCATCATCTCGAGGTCGTACTGGCTGCGCATACGCAGGCGCTGGGCCTCCAGCAGCTTGCCCTGGGACTCGAACCAGGCCAGCCGCTCCTGCAGCTCCACCTCGATGCCGGCGATGGCCTTCTTCATGCGATCCTCTTCGGCCACGTAGTGCGTGGCCGGGAAGACGGTGAGGTCCTCGATGTCCCCCAGGTGCTCCCCGGTGACGGTGTCGACCCAGCTGATGCGCTCGACGTCGTCCCCGAAGAGCTCGATGCGCACGGCGTGCTCCTCGTAGGCGGGGTGGACCTCGATGGTGTCGCCCCGCACCCGGAACTTGCCCCTGACGAGGTTGTGGTCGTTGCGCTCGTAGCCGATGTCCACCAGCCGGCGCAGGATGAAGCGCTGGTCGTGGCGCTGGCCGTTCACCACCCGCAGGATCTGGCCGGCATAGGCCTCGGGCGACCCCAGGCCGTAGATGCAGGACACGGAGGCCACCACGATCACGTCCCGCCGGGCCAGGAGGCCCGAGGTGGCCGAGTGGCGCAGGCGGTCGATCTCGTCGTTGATCGACGAGTCCTTCTCTATATATGTGTCGCTGGAGGCGATGTAGGCCTCGGGCTGGTAGTAGTCGTAGTAGCTGACGAAGTACTCGACCCGGTTGTGGGGGAAGAACTCCCGGAACTCGTTGGCCAGCTGGGCGGCCAGGGACTTGTTGGGGGCGATGACCAGAGTGGGCCGCTGCACCTGCTCGATGGTCCAGGCGATGGTCGCGCTCTTGCCGCTCCCCGTGATCCCCAGCAGGGTCTGGAAGCGGTCCCCCCTCTCCACCCCCTGGGCCAGGGACGCGATGGCGCGGGGCTGGTCCCCGGCCGGGGCGAAGTCCGAGACGACCTTGAAGGGAGGCGGCACCGCGGTGTGATCGTACCGGCGAACTGTGTCAGCTTTTGACAGGTTCAGTCGCGGTTCTGGGGGACGGCCGGGGCGGCCGCGGCCAGGCCCTGGATCCAGGCCCAGCAGCGGTCGACGTCGGCCGCCAGCTGATCCATCGAGCCCGAGTTGTCGACCACGAAGTCGGCTCGGGCCAGGCGATCGTCCCGGCTGGCCTGGGCCGCGATGCGGGCCCGGGCGTCGGCCGGCGCCATGCCCCGGTGCTCCACCAGCCGGGCCACGGCCACCTCCTCGGGGGCGTCGACCACGATCACCCCGGCCATGCCCGGATGGCTCCGGCTGGATTCGACGAGCAGGGGGATGTCGAGGACGACGACGTGGTCGGTCTCCGCCTCGGCCGCCATGCGCTCGGACATGACCTGGCCGACGTGGGGGTGGGTCAGGGCGTTGAGCTCACGCAGGGCGTCGGCGTCGTTGAACACGATCTTGGCCAGCGCCGGCCGGTCGATGGCGCCGTCCACGGCCAGGATGCCGCTCCCGAAGCGATCGACGATCCCCTGGTAGGCGGCGCCTCCAGGAGCCTGGACCTCCCGGGTGATCCGGTCGGCGTCGATGACGACGGCACCCCGTCGGGAGAGCAGGCCGGACACGGTGGACTTGCCCGAGCCGATGCCCCCGGTCAGGCCCAGGAGGAGCACGGAGCCGGACCGTATCACCCGGTGTCACTGCGTCATCGTTCGAGGAGGTCATTTTGGGTGGGCACCGGTCCACCCGAAGAGCACTGTCCGCCTGGTAGGCATACCCTTCCAACGTGACCTCGGTCACTTAGCCTGTCCGTGGCGAAAAGGGCCGCGGTCTGCCCGGAGGTGTGGCGTCCATGCGTTCGTTCCCTTCCCCCCGGACCTTCAGGATGAGCAGGATGAGCTGGAAGGTCCTCGCCGTCGTCGCGTCGATGTCGCTGGTCGCCGCTGCCTGCGGGGGAGGTGGGGGCAAGAAGGCGGCGACGGGCCAGACCGGGGCAACGGCCGCGCCCGGGGAGGGCACCCCCAAGGCGGGCGGCAACCTGATCATCGGGGTGACCTCCGAGGTGTCGGGCATGGACCCGAGCAAGGACCGCTGGGACACCTCGGGCTCGATGTACGCCTTCTCCGTGTTCGACCCCCTGGCCACCTACGGCAAGGACGGGAAGGTCCACCCCTACCTGGCCCAGTCCCTGGACCACAACGCCGACTACACGGAGTGGACCATCAAGCTGCGCTCGGGCGTCACCTTCTCCAACGGTGACCCCCTCACGGCCGACGACGTCGTGTTCGACCTCAACGCCTACCGCAAGGCGCCGCTGACCGGACCCCCGCTGGCGTCGATCGCCTCCGTGGACAAGATCGATCCCCTGACGGTGTCGGTGAAGACGAAGGAGCCGTGGGTCCCCTTCGACGCCTACATGACCACCCAGGTGGGCGTGGTGGCCTCACCCAAGCAGCTGCAGAGCTCCAACAGCTCCAACAACCCCATCGGAACCGGGCCCTTCACCCTCAAGGAGTGGATCAGGGGCAGCCACTTCATCGCCACCAAGAACGCCCACTACTGGCAGTCCGGGCTCCCCTATCTCGACCAGGTCGAGTACCGGCCGATCATCGACGACCAGGCCCGGGAGTCCAGCCTGGTCTCGGGGACCATCGACGTCATGTTCGCGGGCACGACCCAGAACATCGTCGACACCAGGGCCAACAAGAGCCTGAAGACCATCGACAACGGCAAGGCCGTCACCAACTCGGACGTCGGGTTCGTCCAGCTCAACACGGCGGTGGCGCCCTTCAACAACATCCTGGCCCGCCAGGCCCTGGCCTACGCCACCGACCGCAAGCGGGTCATCGACACCGTGGACAACGGCCTGCTGACCCCGGCCGACGGCCCCTTCGCCAATCCGACCTCGCCCTACCACTCGACCACCTCCTACCCGGCCTTCGACCTGACCAAGGCCAAGTCACTCGTCCAGCAGTACCAGCAACAGACGGGCAAGCCCCTCTCCTTCGAGCTGGGCTCGACCAACCAGACGGTGGCCACCAAGCACGCCACCCTGCTGCAGGACATGTGGAGCCAGGCGGGCATGCAGGTCTCCCTCAAGCAGGTCGAACAGGATCCGTTCATAGTCAACGCCGTCATCGGCAAGTACCAGGCCTACGTGTGGGCCCAGTACGGCGAGCCTGACCCTGACATCGACTACACGTGGTGGCACTCCGCGCTGGCCGGCCCCGTGGGCGGGTTCGCCCTGAACTTCGCCCGCAACAAGGACCCCCAGGTCGACGCGGCCCTGGCCGCGGGCCGCCACGCCACCGATCAGGCCCAGCGGGTCAAGGCCTACCAGGACATCGCCGACCGCTTCGCCGTCGACCTGCCCTACATCTGGCTGGGCGTGACGCTGAACCAGATCGCCTTCAAACCCAACGTCCACGGGTTCCTGGACTGGAAGCTGCCTGACGGGTCGCCCGGGTACGACTACCTGCTGGTCAGCTACCAGCCCGGCGGCTTCCTGGCCGGCCACGTGTGGGCCGGCTAGGAGCGGAGCAACGGCCGTAGCGGGGTGAGGACCTAGGGCATGGGGCTCATCGCCCGCAAGCTCGCCGGCCTGATCCCCGTGCTGCTGGCCGTCTCGGCCCTGACCTTCCTGCTCCTCAACCTGCTGCCCGGCGACCCCGCCTTCGCCATCCTGGGACCGAGCGCCACCCACGACGCGGTGATCAAGCTGCACCACCAGCTAGGCCTGGACCAGCCCCTCCTCGTGCGCTACGGGCACTGGCTGGCCCACGTCCTCACCGGCAATCTGGGCCGCTCCTACCTGAGCTCGCAGCCCGTGCTCTCGGCCATCAAGGAGCGGCTCCCCGTCACCGTGGAGCTGGTCCTCCTGTCACAGTTCGTGGCCCTCCTCTTCGCCGTGCCCCTCGGCATCCTGGCCGGGCGGCGACCCAACGGCATCCTGGACCGGGTCTCCACCGGAGGCGCCTTCGGCTTCCTGGCCGTGCCCAACTTCGTGCTCGGCGTCGTGCTCGTCTACCTGTTCGCCGTGCGCTACCACCTGTTCCCGGCCACCGGGTACACGCCCTTGACCAAGGACCCGTTCCAGAACCTGCGCTCGGTGATGCTGCCCGTGATCACCCTGGCCATGGCCGAGATCGCCGCCTACCTGCGCCTGCTCCGTAGCGACGTCATCACGACCCTCCAGGAGGACTACATCGTGATGGCCAAGGCCAAGGGCCTGCCCGACCGGCGCATCATGCTCCGCCACGCCCTGCGCCCGTCGTTGTTCTCACTGGTGACGGTGGCCGGCCTCAACTTCGGCCGCCTCATCGGCGGCACCTTCATCGTCGAGATCATCTTCCAGCAGCCGGGGATCGGCCTGCTCAGCATCCAGTCGATCTACGGGCGCGACTACGTCGTCGTGCAGGGAACCGTCCTTCTCATAGCCGTGGCCTACGTCCTCGCCAACTTCGTGGTCGACGTGGCCTACGGCCTGATCGACCCTCGGGTACGCCATGCGACGGCCGGCTGACCGGCCCGGGCCCGCCCCCGTCCTGGACGAGGACCTCCTCCCGGGCTCCTCGGAGACCGTCTACCTGGAGGCCGTGGCCGCGGTGGAGGAGGAGACCCGCGAGGCGGAGCCCGAAGCCGTCCGCGGCAAGGTGGGACTCGGGACCTGGGTGTGCCTGGGGTGGCTCGTGCTCATCATCGTCCTGGCCGCCATCGCCGGTTTCCTCCCCCTGCCCGACCCCAAGCGGACGGGACTGGGCCCCGTCTCCCAGGGCTTCACCGGCGCCCATCCCTTCGGGCTGGACGACCTGGGCCGGGACATGCTCTCGCGCGTCATCTTCGGGGCCCGGGTGTCGCTGATCGTGGGCTTCTCGTCCATCGCCCTGGGCCTGCTGGTGGGCGGGGCCCTGGGCGTGGTCGCCGGCTACTACCGGGGCCGCATCGAGGGACTGATCATGTGGGCCATGGACGTCCTGCTGGCCTTCCCGGCCCTGGTGTTCGCCCTGGCCATCGTCACCTTCATGGGCCAGAGTCTGCGCAACGTGACCATCGCCATCGCCGTCATCGCCGTACCGCCCATCGCCCGCCTCGTACGCAGCACGACGCTGAACTACGCCCAGCGCGAGTTCGTGCTGGCCGCCCGCAGCCTGGGAGCCAAGAACCGCCGCATCATCGCCAGGGAGATCCTGCCCAACGTGGTGGTGCCCGCCTTCTCCTTCGGCCTCATCGGCGTCGCCCTGGCCATCGTCGGGGAGGGAGCGCTGGCCTTCCTGGGGCTGTCCGTCCGCCTCCC
>VAXP01000013.1 GCA_005884125.1 Actinomycetota bacterium
CAGGTTGATGCCCAGCTCGCCCAGGACGGTCAGACTGGCGATGATCCACACGAACGCTCTGACAAGGCTGGACAGGGCGATGGCCACGGTGTCGGCTCGCGCCTCGGCTCGTTCCGAAGCGCGCAGCAGGGGAGCGCGCAGCTGAAGAGATCGGACCATCCTCCGGCAAAGCGCTCCGCCGACGCGTGCCGCGAGCCAGGCCACCGTGATGATGAGGGCGATACGCAGAGGGCGCAGAGCCAGGAACTGGACGCTCCGGGCCAAGAAGTCGCTCGCCCCCAGCTTTCGCAGCAGGTCGTAGACGTAGCCCGTCGACGCCGAGGAGGCGCGGGCGGCTGCGGCCTGGGCTATCGAGGTCATCGGGCCGGCCCGGTGTCACGGCGCGAGAGGAGACGAGGTGGTGCGGGCACGGTGCTCACACAATACGGCCGCGTCTGGCGGCCGCCGGGTCGGCCATCGCGAGCTTGTGTCATGGGGCCGGGCAGTGTTGCATGGGTGGGCCCATGGCACAGCAGGTCCTCGACCCTCGCACCAGCGAGCGGCGCCGGCTCCTCCAGCACCTGGACGTGGTGCTGCTGGGATCCACCGTCTGTGTCGCCCTGCTCGGAGTGGTCATGGTCTATTCCGCCACCCAGGCAAAACAGCAGGTCCTTGGGGTTGACCCCCACTTCTATCTGAAGCGCCAGGCCGTGTTCGTGGCCCTCGGCCTGGTGGCCATGATCTTCACGGCGGCCGTCGACTACCACAAGTTCGAGGAGCTGGGAGCCCTCGCCTACCTCGGGGTGGTAGGCGGTCTCGCCCTGGTCATGTCGCCCTTCGGTTCGGTGGCCAAGGGGTCACAGCGCTGGTTCCAGCTCGGATCCTTCCAGCTCCAGCCGTCGGCCTTCGCCGGCGTGGCCGTGATCCTGGTCGTGGCCACCCTGTGCTGCAGGGCCCGCAGGGGCATCGACCTGCGCCGGCTGGGCGTGGTGCTCTTCCTGGCCGGGCTGCCGATGGGGCTGGTGGTGCTGCAGCCCGATCTGGGCACGGCCCTGGTCCTGGGCGTGATCCTGCTCACCATGCTCTTCGTCGCCGGCGCCCGGGGCCGCCACCTGGCGGTGCTGGGCCTGCTCGTGGTCTTCGCGGTGGCGGCCGTCGTGCACCTGGGCATGCTCAAGCGCTACCAGGTGGAACGGCTGACCGCCTTCTACGACCAGCAGCACACCAACCAGCAGGCGACGTACAACCTCAAGCAGTCGGAAACCGCCATCGGGGCCGGGGGGCCCTTCGGCCGGGGCCTCTTCCACGGGACGCAGACCAACCTGGCCTACGTGCCCGAGCAGCACACCGATTTCATCTTCACCGCCGTAGGCGAGCAGCTGGGCTTTATCGGCGGGGCCACGCTGCTGGCCCTGTTCGGCATCATCGTCTGGCGGGTGTGGCGCACCGCGCAACTCTCCCGGGACGCCCTGGGAGCGCTGCTCTGTGCGGGCGTGCTGGGGATGGTCACCGTCTCGGTGTTCGAGAACGCGGGCATGACCATGGGCATCCTGCCCATCACGGGCATACCCCTGCCCCTGATGAGCTACGGCGGGTCGGCCGTCATCGCCACCTTGGCCGCCCTGGGGCTGGTGATGAACGTCGGGATGCGGCGCTTCCGGTGACCGATCCGGGGGAGACCGACAGGGCGGCGGCGAACGCCGATGAGCTCGACGAGCCCGATCAGCTGAACCTTCAGCGCTCGGTGACGGTCGTGGGCGTGACGGTAGATCTTCCCTCTCCCCACCCCGTTCTGACCTTGCGTGAGGTCGAGTACCCGTGGCGGGCCGTGCACATCCCGGTGGGCATGTCCGAGGGTGCCGCCATCGCCTCGGCCCTCCGGCAAATGAGGAGCCCGCGGCCGCTGACCCACGACCTGTTCGCCGACGTGCTGCAGCGTTTCGCCATACGTGTGGACCGGGTCGTCGTGACCGATCTGGTCGACGCCACCTTTCACGCCGAGATCGTCATGGCCCGAGAGGCCGAGAGCGCAGCCATGCCCTGCCGGCCATCGGACGGGGTGGCCCTGTCGTTGCGCCACCCGTACGCGGTGCCGGTCTTCGTCACCGAGCGGGTTTTGCGTGCCGCGGGAGCGGCGCCGCAGGTGGGTTGAGCCCCGCCGTCAACCTCGGCGGCGGAGGAAGCCCCGCCTCTTGGCCAGAGCCGACTCCAACTCCGCGGCCCTGGCCGTCGCCGCCGCCAGCTTGGCCTCGGCCTCGATGCGCCGGGCCCGCTCCTCGTCGAGCTCGGAGCGGATGAGGCTCTCGGCCCGCCTGGTCAGCTCGAGCTGTCCCTCGAGGCGCTGACCCACCGCGGTCGCCACCGCCGTCGCTAGCTCGTCCACATCGAGCGAAGGCCGGGCCGCAGCCGGGGGCGCCGTGGCCGGGCCCCGCCGGCTGGCTCCGTCGGCTCGCTTCCGCCGGCGCTTGCGTTCCTCCGTGACCGATCGCTGCGCGACGCGGACCTGTCCGTTGTCGTCGCGACTGCCGGTCAGCTTTCCTTCATTGACGAGTTGCCGGACGCGCCTCTCGGATACGCCGAGGATCTGCGCGGCCTGTGCTGCCGTGAACGTGTCTGCGGAAGGCGCCACGCCCGGAACATACACGCCTGGCGGCCGTTATGCCCCTTCCGGCCGCAGCCGGGAAGAAGAGCAGGTCTACGGGGCTGTGTGGACGCAGCCGGTACAGATTGGAAGGCAGGGACCGCATTCGTCTTCCGGAAGTCGTTCCCGTGCCGCCACGCGGATGGCGGGGCTCACGACGGGAAGGTGCTGCCGGAAGGAAACCTGGAAGGGTTGCCGGAAGTGCTTCCGGAAGTCATTCCGGAAACGGTTCCGGCAGGAAATGCGTCGGAAGGCTTCCAGCAGAGTTCCGGAAGTTGCATGGCCCTTCCATCCGGAATCGCTGCCGGGCGTCCCGCTGTGTCCGCTCCTCCCGGCGAGGTCAGCGGCTGGGGATCGTGACGCGCTGACGGCTGCTCTCTGCCGATATGCGCTGCAGGAGAGCAAGCAGGATGTAGTTGGCGATCAAAGAGGAGCCCCCGTAGGCGACGAAGGGGAGGGTGACGCCGGTGAGAGGGAGCAGACGGACCACGCCGGCCATGATGAAGAATGCTTGGAAGCCGATCACCGCGGTGACGCCTGCGGCGAGGAGGCCGGCGAACTCGGATCGGGCCCGCAGGGCGGTGCGCAGGCCGGCCCCCACGAAGAGCATGAAGGAAAAGATGATGGCGCTCGTGCCCAGGAGGCCGAGCTCCTCGCCGATGGCGGCGAAGATGAAGTCACTGGCGACGACGGGAATCACCTGGGGGCGCCCCAGGCCCAGGCCGCTGCCGGCCAGCCCACCGCTGCCCAGGGCGTACTGGGCCTGCACGATCTGGTAGCCGGAGCGATCCCGATAGGGCCAGGGGTTCAGCCAGATGGTGATGCGCTCGTGCACGTGGCCGAACAGGTGCACGGCCAGAAAGGCCCCCAGGAGAAAGAGGACGGCCCCGACCATGAGGTAGGCGACCCGGCCCGTAGACACCCACAGCATGGCGATGAACATCACGAAGAAGAGGAGCGAGAAGCCGATGTCTCGCTCGGCGGTCATCACCACCATGGAGAGGCCCCACGCCAGCAGCACCGGTCCCATGGGCCGGGGGTCGGGCAGCAGGCGATTCCCGACCCGCAGCGTGGGCTCGGACAGGACGTTGCGCTTCTCCACGAAGTAGGAGGCGAAGAAGATGGCCAGGGCGATCTTCGCCAGCTCGACGGGCTGGAAGCTCACGCCCGCCATCCGGACCCAGAGGCGGGCACCGTTGATGGTGCGTCCGACCACCGGGGCCAGGGGCGCGAGCATGAGCCCCAGTCCGGCCACGGCCAGGAGATAGCGGTAGCGCTCGAGGTCGCGCGAGCGGCGCACCAGGGCGAGCGTTCCGATGTAGGCGCCGACTCCCAGCGCCGTCCACACCGACTGCAGGCTGGCCAGCTTGTAGTTGAGACGGGCGATGAAGACGTAGCCGAGGCCGTTGAGAAGGGCGACCAGGGGGAGGAGGATGGGATCGGCGTCGGGCGCGAAGACCCGCGTCGCCATGTGGGCGGCCAGGCCCAGTCCCACCACGACGGCCAGGAAGGCGAAGGTGTGGGGCGGGATCGTGGCCGTCTTGCCCAGGGATGCGAGCACGTAGGCGCCCACGGTGATGAGGGCACCGAGCACCAGGAGCCCGAGTTCCGTGGTGCGACGGGGCGACGTGCGCCGTCGCCTGCGGGCGGGGGACGGGTCCAGGGTTGTCACCGGTAGTTGCCCGTGTGGCCCAGGCTGTAACGACCGGGCTGGGGGAACAGGGCCAGCCCGTGAGGGCCCTTGCCCACGGCGATGCGGTGGGTGACCACGCCCGTCTTGGTGTCGATCACGTAGACGACGTCGTCGTAGCGGCCGCTGAGCCAGAACTGGCTCCCGTCGGGCGTGACGCCTCCCATGTCAGGTGTCCCCGCCACGGGCCAGGTCGCGTCCACCCTGCGGGTGGCGAAGTCGATCACGCTGACCGAGCCGTGGTGGGTCTGGGGGGCGCGGTTGGCGACGTAGAGGGAGTGGCCGTCCCTGCTCGGGTAGAGGCCGTGGGCTCCCTCGCCCGTGGGGATGAAGGCGATCTCGCGCAGGGCGTCGGCGTCGATGACGGAGACCCCGTTGCGCTTCTGGTTGAAGACCCTGCCGTCGGGCGAGAGCTTGACGTCGACCGGGGATCCCCCGACGTCCACCTCACCGGCGAAGGACATGGAGGCCACGTCGACCTTGAACATTCGGCCCGAGCACTCCGAGCTCAGGAGGAAGAAGCGGCCGTCGGCCGAGAAGTCGAGGTGGTCGAGGCCGTTGATGCCAGTGGCGCCGACGTCGGGACAGGGCTGGCGATAGGCGGGAGCCGGAACCGACTTGACGAGCTGCCAGCTGTGCGGGTCTCGGAAGTCGAGGCGGTCGAAGCGCTCGGCCACCACGATGGCCCGGCTGCCGTCGGGCGCGAAGTACAGGTTGTAGGGATCGCTGACGGGGATGGGCGAAGCGGGCTTTGCCGTCCTGGGATCTATCGGCGTCAGGGAGTCGCCCTCCGTGTTGTCGACATAGAGCGTGCGCAGATCCCAGGAGGGGGTGACGTGCTGGGGCGCCCGACCTACGGCGAAGTGGTCCACCACCTTGTAGGTGGAGGGGTCGATCACGTCCACGCTGTCGCCGAGGCTGTTGGGTACGTAGACGCGCAGAGGCACCCCCTGCACCGCCGGGTTCAGGTTTGGTCCGACCGTGGCTGAATAGATCCCCGCTCCGCCCGAGGCCACGGCTGATGTGGACGACGTGCCGGCCGTGGTCCCCTTCCCCGGGGTCCGGTGCCCTCCTGAGCCGGCGCACGCCCCCCCCACCAGCACGAGCAGGGCAAGGGCTCCGGCCCGGCGCAGGACCGCAGCCCGAGGCGCTGGTCGTCGGTGTTCCATGACGCTCCTGAGGGGGCGGCGGGGCACTCACACGCGTCGGTCGGCCACGTCGGGTGCGGGGGGACGGCGACAGGGTAGGCGAGGCGAAGCGGCGCCCACCCAGCGCCGAGCCCCCGGGGAGCGGTGGCTGAACCGTCGCTGAACCCTGGACCGGCCCACACCTCGGGGCTTGCGGGTGCACCCTCGTGGCGGCCGCGCCTCGGTACCATGACCGAGCCGACTCACGTCGCGGGTAGCCCGGGGGTGCAACCGGCGGCGGGATGCCGGCGGATGCAACTGGCCTCCGGTCGCCGCGGCGTGAAGGGGACTCCACGACGTGCTGTTCTCCCTTTGGTTCTTCGTTCTTGTCGTTGGCTTGGCCGGCCTGGCGCTGGCCGGCTTCTTCGTTCTCGAATGGCGCCACCGGGCCCACCGCCATTCCGGCTCGCCTGTCGCCCACGGATGGAAGCTGGCGCTGCTGAGGACGGGGGGCGTGCTGGGGTGTCTGGGCCTGGTCACGGCGGCCACAGCCGAGGGCCTCAACCGCCACTACTCGTACATCCCCACCTTCGCCGCCTTGTTCGGCGACATCTCCCCCGACCTGGTCCACCGGGCCAGCGCCGGCAGCGCCCCGCCCCCTCCCGAGCAGAAGCCCCCCGACCAGAGGAGATCAGCATCCCCGGCCCCGTGTCGGGCATCGAGGGGCGCAAGACGTTCGTCTACCTTCCCCCGGCCTACTTCGACGGCAGCCAGCGCACGAGGAGCTTCCCCGTGCTCTATCTCATCCACGGCTCGCCGGGGACCTCGGTCGACTGGCTGCGCGGGGGCTACGTGGACCGCACCATGGACGAGCTCCTGCGCAGGGGGGCCATCGACCCGTTCATCGTGGTCCTTCCCGATGTCAACGGCGGCTACTTCCGCGACGTGGAGTGCGAGGACGTCCCCCGCGGGCCCAAGGCCCAGACCTACCTCGTGACCGACGTGGTGGGCTACATCGACGGTCACTACCGCACCGTCGCGGACCGCACGGCCCGCGCCATCGGCGGTCTGTCCACCGGAGGCTATTGCGGCCTGAACCTCACCTTCCGCCACCAGGACGTCTTCTCTGCCGTGGTGTCCCACTCCGGGTACGGCAGGCCCGACAGGAACTTCTATACCGGGGCCAACACGCCCAACTACTACCTTCCCAACATCCCGCTACAGCTTCCCATCGGGGTGTACCTCGACGCCGGCCAGGACGATGGCGACTCGCGACGCGGCAACGCGCTCATCTTCAAGATGCTGGAAGGCCGGGGCGTGGCCGTCACCATGAACATCGTCCAGGGTGAGTCGCACAGCTTCGTGGCCTGGCGCCGCAACCTTCTGCTCTCGTTGCCGTGGACGTCGAAGTGGTTCGCCTCCCAGACCGCGGGTTCCGGCGTATCCACGGTGGCTCCGCCCGAGACGGGGTACCTGCCGCCGCCGTCGCTGACCGATCTGGGGGTGTCGCCCAAGGCCACGGGTGCCCCCTGCCCCGAGGCCGGGACGAGGCGACGGACCAAGGCCGGCTCGGCCAACACCTCCTCCAACACCTCCACCACGCTGCACGGCTCGAGCAAGGTCGTGGGCTCCTGCAACAGCGCCGCGGGCGGCAGGGTGACGCGCACGCCGACGGGGCAGACCACGACGACGACGAGCCCGGGCCGGCGCACGACGACGACGCGCCGCGGCACCGCGACCACCGCGGCCCCGACCACGTCGACCGAGCGGCCGGCGTCGTCGAGCACCACCACCCCGCCCTGATGGCGCCGGGCCCCGCCCCGGTTGGCGCCGGCCGGCGGGTCGCAGCGGTGGCGGCCGTGGCTGGCGTCGTCCTGGGGGCGGGAGCGTGGCTCCGGCGCCCGCCCTCGATGGGCCCGGAGGTCGGTCTGTCGGCCCGCAGGTTCGTGGTGCTGGGCCTGCCCCACGTCGGGTTCGCCGACCTGAGGGCGGGCCTGCTCCCCTCCACCTCGGCCCTGGCCCGGCAGGGGGCGGTGGCGGCCATGAACGTGCGCACGGTGTCGGGCCGTCCCAGCACGGTCGAGGCCTACGCCAGCCTGGGCGCGGGGGGAAGGGTTCCCGCCGGCGCCGTGGGCGGGCTGGCCTTCGACGCCTCCACCTCTTTCCAGGGCGCGCCGGCCGGAGCGCGCCTGGGAGCGCTCACGGGCCGCCCCGCGGATGCGGGCGTGGCCGTCCTGGGCGTCGCCGAGGTGGCCGCCCAGGCCTCGGGCCGTCACCTGTCCACGGCCGTCGGCGCCCTGGGCGACGCCCTCCACCGGGCCGGGGCCCGCACCGCGGTCGTGGGCCGGGCCGACCTGGACCCGAGCCGGCCCACACGGCCGGCGGCGCTGGCCGTGACCGACGCATCGGGGTTCCTCGACGGGGGAACGCTGGACCGCCCCGCGCTGGTGCGGCCCGACCCCGCCTCGCCCGGCGGCGTGGCCGCGGACGGGGGGGAGGTCGTCGCCCGGGCCCTCGATGCCCTGGAGACGGCCCAGGTGGTGGCGGTCGACGCCGGCGACCTCGACCGCCAGGCCCAGGCCTCGGCGTCGACCGCGCCCTCCCCGGCCCTCGCCCAGCGCCGTGAGGCGCTGGGCCGGTCGGACCGGCTGGTGGGCGCGCTGGCCCGGGCCCTCCCCGCGGACACGGCGCTCGTGGTCGTCGCCGTCACCCCTCCGGGACGGGAATGGCGCCTGACTCCGGTCGTCGTCGCCGGGCCCGGCGTCCCCCACGGGGAGCTGGGATCGACGACGACCCACCGGCGGGGCCTGGTGACGCTGGGGGATCTGGCGCCCACGGTCCTGGCCGGCCTGCACGTCGCCCCGCCTGCGGGCATGACCGGACATCCGCTGCGAGCCCGGCCCGGGCCGGTCGACGTGGGTCGCCTGGCCGGCATGGACCGCCAGGCCGCTTACCGGGAGAGGGTCTACTTCCCCGTCACCGTGGTGTTCATAACCTTGCAGTCGCTGCTCTTCATGGCGGTGGCCCTGGCCTGGCTACGGGGTTGGCTGCGCCGTCCCGACGCCGCTCCTCTACGGTGCGCGGCGCGGGTGGGTGCCGTGGCCGTGGCCGCCTTCCCGCTGGCGACATACGCCTGGCGGGCCCTGCCCGGGATGCCCGGCCTGGGTGCCGCCGGGGGGGTGGCCGTGCTCGTCGGTCTCGACGTGCTGTTGGCCGCCGGTGCCTTGGCCCTCGGCCGCACGCGCCGCATCCGGCAACGGCGGACGCTGGCGCCCCTGGAGGCGCTGCTGGCCGCGACCGCGGCCCTGGTCGTGGTCGACATCTGTCTCGGGGGCCGGCTCCAGCCCGGCAGCATCCTGGGCTACTCGCTCCACACCTCGTCGCGGTTCTTCGGGCTCAGCAACACCGCCCTCGCCGTCCTCAGCGCCGCGGCCCTGCTGTGGGCCGCCCTCCACCTCCACCACCGGGGCAGGGAGGGGCCGGCCCTGGCCGAGGTTGGCGTCGTCTTCGCCCTGGTCGTGGTCGTGGGTGTCGCTCCCGGCCTGGGGTCCAAGGTCGGAGCCGTGTTCACCGCCGTCCCCGTGCTGGGGGGAGCGCTGTGGGTCTTCAGCGGTCGCCGCATGACCCCCCGCGCCGCCGTCGCCCTCCTCGTGGCTCTGGGCGCCGTGCTGGCCGGCGCGGCCCTGGTCGACGTCGCCCGCCCCGCGGCCCAGCGCACCCACCTCGGGCGGCTGGTCGCCGACGTCGGTGCTCACGGGCTTGAGCCTCTGCGTCAGGTGGTGGCCCGCCGGCTGGGGACGACGCTCCGGCTGGCGACGGCCTACTTCTGGACCGTGGTCACACCCGTGCTGGCCGCGCTGGGCCTGGACGCCCTGGTGCGCCAGCGCCGAGCCGCCCGCCTGTTGCCGCTGGGCTCGACGCTGCGCACCGGTGTCGTCGCCGCCTTCGTCTTCGGCCTCCTGGCCCTGGCCCTCAACGACTCGGGGGCGGTCGTGACCGCGCTCATGTTCGTGTACGTGGGACCGCTCCTGGTTCTGAGGGCGTGCGAGGCGGGCGGCCATCCCCAGGCTCAGGCCGGGCTCGCTGGGAGCCTGGCCGGGTGACGCTGGCCACACGCGAGCGCACAGGAGCGCCTGAAGCCCTCGGGTACGATCCGCGGCGGTGACCGTTCTCGCCACCGTGCTGGTCGTCCTGCTGGTGCTGGCGGCCGTGACGGCGGTGGCCGCGCTCATGGCCATGCGCCGGCTCCACCGTCCCCTGGAGCTCGTCCCCGGCGTGCGCGGGCCGGTGCCTCTGGCGTGGAGGTGGTCGCTGGGCCGCCCCGCGCTCTTGCAGCGGCGCCTGGTCGTGGCCCTGGCCGGGGTGAGGTTGGCCGCAAGCGGTGGCTCCCTGCAGGCAGAGGTCCGGGCCCCGTGGTCCGAGCTGGTGACCGAGACGGAGAGGCTGGCCGTGGCCGTCGAGGCCCGGCTGGTGGCCGCCGCCTCCCAGCCCCGGGTCCTGCGCCAGAAGGTGGTGGCCCAGCTCGAGCCCGAGGTGACCCAGGTGGAGGAGGTGGCTCAACGGCTGGTGACGAGCATCGGCACCTGGGCCTCGGGAGAGCCCGAGATGAGCGCAGCCCGGCTCCTCGAGCGCCTGAAGGCGGTGGACGCGGCCCTGGCCGACGTGGCTCAGGCCGAGGCGACCGCTCTCGGACCCGCCCCTGCCTCCGCTGTCCTTCCCCGACCCAGGGCCCGGGACGCGGCCCGCCCGGGCACTCCCGGGTCCGGGTCCGCGGGCGACTGAGTCAGTCGAGCTCCCAGCCGGGGGGCACGTGATCGGGTAGGGGCGCCCGGGTCCGACCCAGGGGGCGGCTGGCCACCACCCCGAGCACGAGGAGGCCCCCGGCGGCCACGTCGACCAGGGCCACCGCCACACCCACGACGAGCAGGGCCGAGCCGACGGCCCGCCATTCGGCCTGGTGGCGGCTGACGGCCAGCGTGGCCAGCCCGGCGAAGGAGAACAGCCCGAGCAGGGCGTCGAGGAGCACAGGCGTCATCGCCCTTGCTGATCGACGGCCGGGAGGGAGACCTGAGCCGGCGCGCAGTCCTAGTTACTTCCAACTACGTGCTCAACCTCGGACCGGGGCGTCCGATACCTGATCAGGGTCTTCGGGAGGATTTCATGGCGCTCAACGGAACGCTCAAGGACTTCGCTATCGACGAAGTGCTTGTCTTCGTGGGCCACTCCGGCCGCTCGGGCGTGCTGACCGTGGAGGACGGCGCCCGCCGGGGGCAGCTGTCGATCGACGCCGGCCACGTCGTGGCCGCTTCCTTCGCCGAGGTGGACGACCCTGTCGAGGTCGCTTTCGAGCTCATGCGCCTGGGGCAGGGCGGCTTCAGCTTCGACCAGTCGGAGAGGGTGGAACGAGGAGGAGGAGGAGGCGGCGGCCGTTCCCCGGTCGACGACGTGCTCGCCGGCGCCCGGGCCAGGCTGGCCGAGTGGCGGGACATCGAGCGGGTCGTTCCCTCCCTCGTCGCCCTGGTGGCTCTGAACCCGGCGCCCCCCGGACCCGAGGTCTACGTGGACCGGGAGCAGTGGGCCACGATCTGCGCCATCGGCGCCGGCGGTCCCGTGGGCCAGGTCGCGGACCGGCTGGGCCTGCGAGAGTTCGCCGCCTGCCGGGCGGTAAAGGCCGTGGTCGACGCCGGGCTTGCCGCGGTGGCGCCCGCGTCGGGCGAGTCCCGCCACCTCACCGCCGTGCCCGGGGCCGCCTGATCCCGACGTGATCAGTCGGGGCGGCGCAGCCCGATGCGAGTCGCCCACGTGCGACGGTCCTCCGCATCCTCGGCCGAGCGCCGGGCCAGCTGCTCGAGCTCGGCCGCCTTGGCCTCCCGCGGCGCGTCGGGCTCGACCCGCAGCGAGAGGTAGGCCAGGGCGCCGGCGGGGATGGGAAGCCAGAAGTTCACCAGGCGCCAGCCCAGCACGCCGAGGATGGCGACGCCGCGGGGAGAGCCGAAGCCGACCAGGGCCGAGGTCAGCACGCCCTCGACGATGCCCAGCCCGCCCGGTGTGACGGGAATGGCGCCCAGCACGTTGGCCAGGGCGTAGGCGACGATGAGCCCGTCGGGGCTCATCGTGTGTCCGAAGGCGAGGAGGAACACCCACAGGGAAGCGGCGTCGAGCAGCCAGTTGGCCGCGGCCCAGCCGATGGCGGCGAAGAGGAGCGAGCGATCGGCGGACAGCTCCCGCAGCCGCTCGGCCAGCCTGGCGACGACGTCGTGCACGGCTTGCGGGTCGAGCCCGGGGATTCGCCGGGCGATGCCGCGCAGGATCCTGGTGGCCTGCGCCTCGGCCCGGGTCAAGAGCACCACCAGCCCGGCGAAGCCCCCGAGGAGCACGATCCCCACCACGGCCGCGGTGCCGTAGAGGGGGTTGAAGCCTCTCGTCGGCAGGGAGACGACGAGCCCCAGCCACAGCAGCACGTTGAGCACGACGGCGGAGCCGATGCCCTGCGTCGCCACCGCGAAGCCGGCGTCCGCGCCCGAGACCCCGGACTCGGTCAGGAGCCGATAGCCCAGGCTCGTGCCCGCGGCCGACCCGCCCGGCACCACGTGGCTGACGGCCAGGGTGGCGAGGTCGATGCGCAAGGCGTCGAACAGGCTGGGGGCGTTGTCCCTCCGGGGCAGCACCGCACGAGTCAGCTGCGCGTAGGAGAGCAGCGACGCCGCCTCCAGCCCGACGCCTGCCAGCAACCAACCCACGTGCACCGAGGCCAGAAGGTGCAGGGACTTGCTCGCCCCCGCCACCTGGGGGAGGACCACGTACTCCACCAACAGCAGGGCGACGAATGCGGCCACGCCCCGCCGCAGGGGACGGGGCACGGGGGCGAGCCAGCCTCGCGGCCTGCGCCTGCGCCCCCGCCGTCGCTCTTCCGGGGTGGCCGTCACCGGTCGCGCGCCGTCAGGGCGCGCGAGACTGCCCCGACATGAGCCTGGTGCTGCGCAACGCACTGGTGGTCGACGGCAGTGGCGGGGAAGCCCGCCGCGTCGACGTGACCGTGGACGGGGGAAGGATCGCCTCGGTCGGGGAGGGTCCGCCATCGCCCCGACCCGGCGCGGGGGCGGGCGAGGAGGTTGACCTCGACGGCCTCGTCCTGGCCCCCGGGTTCATCGACATCCACACGCACTACGACGCCCAGGTTCTCTGGGACCCCGACCTCACACCCTCATGCTGGCACGGGGTGACGACCGTCATCATGGGCAACTGCGGCTTCGGCATCGCGCCCACGCGTCCCGGCCACCGGAGCACCATCGCCCGCACGCTGGAGAACGTGGAGGGCATGTCGGTCGAGGCCCTGGAGGCGGGGATCCCCTGGTCCTTCGAGACCTTCCCCGAGTACCTCGACACCCTCGACGCCGCGCCCAAGCGCCTGAACGTGGGGGCGCTCCTGGGCCACACCCCGCTGCGGCTCTACGTCCTCGGGGAGGAGGCGGTGGAGAGGGAGGCGACGGAGGAGGAGACCGAGCGCATGCGCGACCTGGTCGCCGAGGCCCTGGAGGCGGGCGCCATGGGCTTCGCCACGTCCCGTTCCCCCACGCACCAGGGCGACGGGGGCCGGCCCGTCCCCAGCCGGCTGGCCAGCACCGCTGAGCTCTTCAGGCTGGCCTCGGCCCTGGGCGAGGCCGGGAGGGGCGTCGTGCAGGTGACGCCGGGACCCGGCCTGTTCGTGCAGGAGCTGGCCGAGCTGGCCCAGCAGCTGCGCCGGCCCGTGAGCTGGACCGCGCTGCTGACGGGCTTCGGCCCGCGGGGATCGGCCACCGGGATCCTGCAGCGTCAGTCCGAGCTGGAGGGAGAGGTGTGGCCCCAGGTGGCCTGCCGTCCGCTGGTGATGCAGCTGACCCTGGAGGACCCGTTCCCGCTGGCCCAGCTGCCTTCGTTCAAGGAGGTCCTGGCCACGCCGCGGGCCCGTCGGGCCGGACTCTACGCCGATGCGGCCTGGCGGGAGCGGGCCCGTCCCGAGCTGGGACGGGGTTGGACCAGCCGCCTGCCCACTTCGGTGGTGGCCGAGACGGAGAGGCACGGCCCCTTGAAGGGGCGCACGCTCGCCGACATCGCGGCCGAGCGCGGGGTCGAGCCCTTCGACGTGCTGGTGGACCTGTCGCTGGAAGAGGACCTGCGTACGCGCTTCAGGGTGGTGCTCGCCAACGACGACGAGGACGAGGTCGGCGACCTGCTCCGCGACCACCGCTCCCTGTTGGGTCTGTCCGACGCCGGGGCCCACGCCAGCCAGCTGTGCGACGCCTGCTTCTCCACCCACCTGCTGGGCCACTGGGTGCGCGAACGCAAGGTCCTGAGCCTGGAGGAGGCCGTGTGGCGCCTGACGGGCCACCCCCACCAGGCCTTCCGCATACCCGGGCGCGGCCTCCTCCGCCCCGGTTACGCCGCCGACCTGGTGGCCTTCGACCCCGACACGGTCGGCGTGACCGAGATGGAGCGGGTGTGGGACCTGCCCGCCGGCGCCGATCGTCTGCTCGCCCGCAGCCAGGGCGTGGAGCACGTGTGGGTGAACGGCGTGGCCGTCCGCACCGACGGCAGGGACGACCCCGATGCCCGTCCCGGTGTCCTGATGCGCGGCGGCGACGCCTGACAGCCGCCGGCTGATCCACTCAGCGCGTTCCCCGCAGGGCCCAGCGTCCGCTGGCCCGGGTCAGGCTCACCTTCACCCCGAAGGTGGCGTCGAGGGCGGGCTCGGTGAGCGTGTCCTCGATGGCACCGGCGGCCACCACCCGACCCTCGCGCAGCAGCAGGAGGTGATCGAAGCCGGGCGGGATCTCCTCCACGTGGTGGGTGACGAGCACCATGGTGGGCACCCGGTCGTCGGCCGCCAGCTGAGCCAGCCGCGACAACAGTCGCTCCCGCGCCGCCAGATCCAGCCCCGCGTTGGGCTCGTCCAGCAGGACCAGCTCGGGCTGTCCCATGAGGGCCCGGGCCAGCAGGACCTGCTGGCGTTCGCCCTCCGACAGCTGGGACCACCGCCTCTCGGCTATGTCGGCGAAGCCGGCCGCGGCCAGCAGAGCGTCGGCCCTGGCCCTGTCGCCGTCGTCGTAGTGGTTCCACCAGGTCTCCAGGGCCGCGTGCTTTCCGGCCATGACGACCTCGATGGCCCTGACCCCGGGACGCAGGATGTTGGCCAACGCCGCGCTCGTCAGGGCCAGGCGGGTCCGCAGGTCCCGCACGTCGACGCGACCGAGGCGCAGGCCGAGGACCTCGACCGTGCCCCGGGACGGGTGCTGGTAGCCGCTGGCCAGCTGAAGGAGCGACGTCTTGCCCGAGCCGTTGGGACCGAGGACGACCCAGCGTTCGCCGTCCTGGACGACCCAGTCGACCGCGCTCAGAACGCTCACCCCGTCGCGCACCAGGTCGACGGCGTCGAACCTGAGGCTGACCACGGCCGCCGACCGTAGCGGGCGCCGCCGCGACCGCTGCGCCGCCGCGAGCGTCGCGAACGGTCGCGACGACCCCGACGCCGTGGGGCGTAGCCTGGTCGGGACGACCCATGGCAGATCAAGCGCCCGCGGCCCGCCCCGCGCCCAGGAGGGGTCAGTCGGTCCCAGAGGCTGACGCGGCTCGAATAACCCCGCTCGAACGCGAGCAACCCGTGGACCCCGCGGGGGCGGGCGGATGGAGAGCGGTGCCCTTCCGCACCATCCTGGCCGTGGACGGCATCGTGGTCGGGACCGTCCTCGCCCTGCTCACCATCTGGGAGCTCAGGCGCGTCATCGTGCTGGTGGTCATCGCCGGGTTCTTCGCCATCGTCCTGGACCCCGCGGTCGCCCTCCTCAACCGTCACGGCCTTCGCCGGGGCATGGCCACCTCGCTCGTCTTCCTCATCGGTGTGGCCGCCTTCGCCGGCCTCGTGTACCTGTTCGCCAAGCCCGTCTACGACGCCGGCAGCCGCTTCGCCAACGACCTGCCCAAGGTGGTGGACCAGGCCCGCCACGGACAGGGCAGGATCGGCCACCTCATCAAGCGCTACCACGTGGACAAGTACGTGCGCGACAACGCCCCCAAGATCCAGGACGCCCTGAGGCACGCCGGGGGTCCTCTGCTACGGGTGGCGCGCTCGGTGATCGCCGGGGTCGTGGGGATGGTCACCGTGCTCGTGCTCACCTTCCTGCTGCTTCTCGAGGCTCCCAACCTGGCCTCCTCGTTCCTCAAACTGCTGCCCGAGCCGCGCGCGGAACGGGTGAGGCGGGTGGCCGGCGACGCGTCCCGGTCCGTCACCGGCTACGTCGTGGGCAACGCCATGACGTCGGTGATCGCCGGCGTCGTCATCTACACCACCCTGAGGATCATGGGTGTGCCCTTCGCCTTCCTGTTCGGGTTGTGGGTGGCGCTGGTCGACCTGTTGCCCCTGGTCGGTGGCCTGCTGGCCGGCGTGCCCACGGTGGCCTTCGCCCTGCTCCACTCACCCTCGGCGGGGATCGTCACCGGGATCGTGTTCCTCGTCTACCAGCAGATCGAGAACCACATCCTGAACCCGGTGATCATGAGCCGCACCGTGCGTCTCAACCCTCTGTGGGTGATGCTGTCGGTGCTGGTCGGGGCCAGGGTGGGCGGCCTCGTGGGGGCGCTGCTCGCCATCCCCGTGGCCGGGGCCCTCCAGGTCGTGGCCAGGGACGTGTGGGACGAGGGTCGGGGAAGGTTCAAGCCCGAACCGACCGTGGGTCCCGGCGAGAAGACGCCGGGCTCGCCCGCGCCGGGGCGGTAGCGATCGTCGGCTCGGGGACACGGGCACGGGAGGCGTGGGCCGGGCTGTCCCTGTCCGTCCTGGCCATGGCCGCGGTGCTGGCCATGGGGCCCCGGGCCCCTCTGGGCCCGGGCCTGGCCCTGCGGGCCCTGGGCTGGGTGGGGCTGGCCCTCCTCGTCCACGGCTGCTGGAGGGGATGGCACCCCGGGGAGGCGCCCAGGAGTGCCTCGGCTCGCGACCCGGTCGACGGCTCCCGGCGAATGGCCGGGGCCGCAGCCGTGGGGATGGTGGGGCTGCTGGCCGCGGCCGTGGTCGTTCCCCCCATCGAGTCGGGCGACGTGTGGTCATACGCCATGTACGGGCGCATCGTGGCCGTGCACCACGCCAGCCCCTACCGCCACCTGCCCGACGAGTACCCCCGCGACCCCTTCCTCACGCGAATGGACGCGGTCTACCACCACACCCCGTCTCGCTACGGCCCTCTCTTCTCGGCTGCGGCCGGGGGAGTGGCGGCCGCGGCCCACGGCAACCCGCTGGCGACGAGGCTGCTGTTCCAGGGCCTGGCCGCCCTGGCCGCCCTGGCCTGTGCGGTCGTGGCCTGGCGCAAGACATCGAGCATCGCGGCCGTGGCCCTGGTCGCGCTCAACCCCTTCACCGTGCTGGCCGTGGCCAACGGAGGCCACAACGACGTGTTCGTGGGCCTGGCCCTGCTCGGTGCCGTCGTCCTCGTCGCCCGCCGCCCCGCGCTGGCCGGCGCCGTGCTCGGTGCGGCCGTGCTCGTGAAGGCCACGGCGGTGCTGGCCCTGGCCGGCCTGGCGGCCTGGCTCCTGTACCGGCGCCATCGTGCCGGCGCGGCCCTCTTCGCGGGCGCGGCGGCGCTGGTCGTGCTGGTTGGGGGCGCGCTGGGCGGCGGCGCCTCCATCCTCACGCCCCTGCGCCAGGCCCGCCTCGAGGTGAGCAAGGCCTCCATATGGCACTGGCTCGACCGGGCCCTGATCCAGCGCTACGTCCACCAGCACCACGGTCTGGTCACGGCCCGGTTGTGGGCGGGCAGGGAGGTGTCAGCGGTGGCCGGCGTCGCCGTCCTCGGCACCGCCGCCGCCCTCCTGCTGGCCGGGCGCCGTGCCGACCGCGACGGGGCCGGGGCAGCCACCGCTCCCGTCCTCGCCTACCTGCTCCTGGGCGCCTACGTGCTGCCCTGGTACGCGGTGTGGGTGCTGCCGACACTGGTGGCTGGGGCCCGGCGCCGCCTGGCTCTGGCCGTCGTGGTCCTGGCCGCCCTGTTCCAGATGGCCGAGCTGCCGGGCCGGCGGGGCCCGGGGGGGGCGCCCGTGCCCGTGACCCCCTGGCTCCACCACCTCCAGAGCGGGGCTCTCTACCTGGCCGTTCCCGTCGTGGAGGCGGCCGTGGCCGCCGCCCTCATCGGCGCCGCCGTCGCCGCCGCCCGCCGGTCGTCCCCGTCCAGGCCCGGCCCCGACCCCGCTGCCTGGGGCCGGGTCTTCAGCCAGGTGAGCGGCCGTTGACGCCGTGTTCGGCCAGGGGGCCGACCCGGTAGCCCCGGAAGGCGAAGCGCTCGGCCAGGAGGGGCAGGGCCCCCAGGGCCGAGCGCCACGACCCGGGGTCAGAGGTGCAGTCGGAGTCGTGGAGAAGCACGGTGGCCCCGGGCGCCAGCTCGGCCTCCACGTCGGCCGCCACCGACCGGGGTGTGGCCGAGGCCCGCCAATCGCGGCCCCACGTGGTCCACAGCACGGGGCGCAGCCCCAGGGCCCGGCTGGCGGCGATGCCCCCGCTGCACAGCACGCCGTAAGGAGGTCGGAACCAGACGGGCTCGTCCCCGGCGACGTCGCCCACCGCGCCCCGGGCCCTGGTCATGTCGGCGCGGACGGCTGCGGGCGTGCGCCACAGCTCGGAACGGTGCACGTCGCCGTGCACGGCCAGCTCGTGTCCGGCCGCCGCCACCTCGGCCGCCAACCCGGGCGATCGGCGCACCATGCTCCCGAGCATGAAGAAGGTCGCCCGCCAGCCGAGCTCGTCCAGGGCCTCGAGGAAAGCGGGGGTGGAGGCGGGATCGGGCCCGTCGTCGAAGGTGAGGGCGACGTGGTCGCCTCGGCCCAGCCCGTGGAGCCCGGGCAGGAAGCGCCGGCGCAGCGCGGCGATGCTCGTCGTCGCCGGCGCCGCATGAGCGACGAACGCACCGGCGCCAACCAGGGCGGCCGCCACCGCGGCCCTTCTCGCCAACTACGCCCCCGGCCTCAGCGCAGGTCGGCCAGCGGCGCGGCGTCGAGGTGGGCGCTCTGGAGGGCGGAGAGGAAGTTGGCCAGGCTCTCCTGCAGGGCGCTTCCTCCGGCGGCCCGTCCGTCGATGATGTAGATGCCTCCCGCCCGCAGGCGCTGAGGGAAGCGGCCGGCGATGAACTGGTGGAAG
>VAXP01000083.1:0-5358 GCA_005884125.1 Actinomycetota bacterium
TCGGGATCGGCGGCGGCTGCGTCGACGCCGGCTGCAGCCAGACCGACAACACCCTCATCCAGACGGGCACCGAGCAGGACGTCGTCTATGACCCCGCCAACGGGACTTCGACCCAGTACTCGGCCTGGTACGAGCTCATCCCGGACCCGGCGACCACCGTGACGCTCCCGGTGAAGCCGGGCGACCACTTCCACGCCGACATCCACGAGAACTCCACGCCCGGCAACTGGACCATCACCCTGACCAACCTGACCCAGGCCAAGACCTTCACCAAGACGGTGACCTACAGCTCCACCTACGCCACCGCGGAGTGGATCGAGGAGGCGCCGACGGTTGTGAACCCCTATCCGCCCGCGGCCCCGGTGCACTTCGACGTGGCCACGGCCAACGGCACCGCGGTGGCGCTCACGGCCAGCGAGGCCATGCAGATGGTCGACTTCCTCGGCAACCCCACGGCCACGCCTTCCTCCCCCGACGCCGAGGCCGACGGCTTCAACGACTGCACCTACGCCAGTAGCTGCGCCGCCCCCACCACCTCCCTGGCCCAGGCGCCCCTCGCGGCATCCTCGAGCCGCCCGCGGCGCACCAGCTCCCGCCGGCGCTAGATCGGCTGCTCGATGGGGCCGGTCCGGGCCACGGCCGCGCTCGCCCTGGCCCTGGGTCTGGCCGCGGCGGGCTGCCCTGCCTGCTCCGGTGACCGGGGCCGGTCGCTGAGCTCGGCCAAGAAGGCGCCCACCGCCACCACCACCGCGGGCAACCTGTCGGCCTTCGGCCCCTGCCAGCCCCTCCCGGCCGAGGGAACCACACCGGCCTGGTTCCCCGCCGACCTCCCCCTGCCGGACGGCAGCTACGCGGTGGGCGAGCTGGCCGGCGCACCGCCCGGGTTCCACAAGGGCGTGTGGGCGGTCAAGGCCAGGCTGAGCGACTTCGTCAAGCGCGTGGCCCTGGGCGACTGGAGGGCCCGGGGCTGGCGCCTGGGCCGGGGCGACTCCGAGAGCGGCGAGGCCGACGATGACTTCCGGCGGGGCGCGGAGGCCGGCACCTTCCGGGCCCGCTCCGTGTACTGCGACGCGGGCTGGACGGAGCTGGTGGTCAGCTTCACCACCGGCGCGCCCTAGCAACGGGGACGGGCACGGCAGACTGAACGCGTGGTTCCCCCCCGCCATACCCCGGGACCTCGACGGCCGCGGACCTACCGCGCCCGGATGCTCGGGGCCATGGCGGCCGCCCTGCTCGCGGCGGCCCTGGCGGGGGCGTGCGGCAGCGGGCGCTCCTCATCCCCGGCCGGCTCCCCCACCACAGCCGCCTCCGCCGACCCGGCCGGCCTGGCCTGGCCCGCGCCGCCGCCCGACCGGGTGATCGAGCTGGCCAAGGCGGCCGGCCTCGTCCCCGAGACCCACGAGTCCCTCGAGCACCACGTGCACGCCCATCTCGACGTCTACATCGACGGCCAGCGCCGGACCGTCCCGGCCGGGATAGGCATCGTCATCACCGACCCGGCCGTGCACCGGGGCGTGGCCCTGGGCCAGCCCGCCTACGGCGGCATCACCGAGTGCGCCCAGCCCTGCATCTCACCGCTGCACACCCACGACGTGACCGGCATCCTCCACACCGAGTCGGCCACGTTCGTGGACAACACCCTGGGGCAGTTCTTCAAGGAGTGGGACGTGAAGCTGGGGCCGGACTGCGTGGGCCAGTACTGCGCCTCCCAGACGCCGATCGCGGTCTATGTGAACGGCGGGAAGGTGGCTCTGACCGATGCCCCGGGCGTACCCCTGACCGACCAGGAGGAGATCGCCGTCGTCGTCGGCCGCCCGCCAGCCCACGTCCCCACCCACGTGTGAGCCTCCCGGGCTAGCTGTCCCGGGCTCCCCGCTCGCCGTAGTCGGCCCAGGGCCGGTCCCGCTCCCGTATCACCTCGCGAAAGCCCCGATCGGCGAAGGACTCGGCCCAGCGGTAGGCCTCCTCGGTGTGGCGGGTCACGCCGTCGAAGCGTAGGCCTGGTTGATGAGGAGCTTGTTGAGGGCGAGCTGGTTGGCGGGGATGGAGCAGAGGCGGCGGGCGTGGGCCTCGACCCGAGCGGCCAGGTCGGACGCGGGGTGGACCTCGGAGATCAGTCCCACCCGCAGGGCCGTCTCCGCGTCCAGCTCGCACCCCGACAGCAGGAACTGCTTGGCCCGTTCCAGACCCAGCCGGTAGACCCAGAGCATGGTGGTCGGTGTCCCGAAGATGCGGGAGGGCGGGTAGCCGATCACCGCGTCATGGGCCATGAAGAGCTGGTCGCAGCACAGGGCCAGGTCGGTGGCCCCGCCCACGCACCAGCCTTCTATCTGGGCCAGCACCGGTTTGGGACACTCCCAGGCCTTCATGAAGCGGCGCACGTTGTGGCCCATGAACTGCCAGTCGCGCACGGGGTCCCACGCTCCCGGACGGGGCTCGGGGCGAGGGGCGTCGAACACCGCCTGCCATCCCCCGCCCCCGGTCAGGTCGTAGCCGGCGGAGAACACGCCTCCTGCTCCCCGCAGCACCACCACCCTGGCCCCGGCCGCGGCGGTGGCCCGGTCGATCCCGTCGGCGATGCCCTGTATCACCGCGTCGTTGAGCGTGTTCTTCTTCTCGGACCGGTTGATGGTCACGAAGGCCACACCGTCGCGCTCCTCGTAGAGCACGGGGTCGGGCCCGCTCACGGTCGGCTCGCGTTCAGCCCGGCCAGCTCCTGGCGGAAGCTGCGGCGCACTCCCGAGCGGTAGAGCGGGGGAAGGAGGTGGCGCACGACGACGGTCTGGCCCAGCCATCGAGGAACGAACTGCTCGAGGCGCCTGCGCTCGACCGCGCTCATGACCGCCTCGGCCACCCGCTCGGCTGTCACGGGACGGGGGAAGGACCGTTCATAGCGGTGGCCCCGGGCCTCGAAGAAGGCGGTGTCGACCGGGCCCGGGTTCACCATCGACACCCCCACCCCGAAGGCCGACAGCTCTACGGCCAGCGCCTCGGTCAGGCCCACCTGGGCGAACTTGGTGGCCGAGTACACCGCCTCGAAGGGCGCTCCCAAGCGGCCCGCGATGGAGGCCACCACCACGGCGTGGCCCCGGCGCCTGGCCACCATCCCGGGCAGCACGGCGCCCAGCACGTACATGGTCCCCAGCAGGTTGACCCGCACCAGGCGGTCCATCTCGGCGACGGGCACCTCGACGAAGGGGCCGTAGAGCCCGATGCCGGCGTTGGCCACGACGACGTCGACGGGGCCGAGGTCGGCCTCCACCCGGCCCACGGCGGCTTCCACCTCCTCGGGCTGACCCACGTCGGCCACGGCGACGCTGCCCCGGCCGCCGATCTCCTCCAGCACCTGGTCCAGCTCGCCCTCGCTCCTGGCCACCAGGCCCACCCGGGCCCCATTGGCCGCGGCGGCCCGGGCCACGGCCCGGCCGATGCCGCGCGACGCCCCCGTGACCAGCGCCACCGACCCTTCCCACCTCATGGCCTCACCGCCGCCCCGTCCTCGCTCACGGCGCCAAGGTGGCACACCCGCGCCGTGCGAGCACGGTGGGGGTCAGGCTGGGCGCGTCGGCCGCTCGGGGCGGGACAGAGTGCGCCGGGCCTAGCCCGCCGTCATGGGCGAAGCGGAGTGCGTCTCGTGACCGGTGGAAGAGGCGTGGATCGTCACGGGGACGAGAGCCAGGGCGAAGATCGCCAGTGTCGTGGCGGCCATCCTCACGCCGATGTGGCGGTCCCGGACGCGAACGAGGGCGGGACGCCGCCCGAGCATCAGGCCCAACACCGCGGCGGCGGCGAGCTGGAAGGCCACACAGACGCTGTCGGCCAGGCCGACCTTCTCCGGGGTCCAGTGCTCGGCTCCGATGGGCAGGCCCACGGTTCGGGTGACGAGCCACAGCCCGCAGATCGCGAGATTCGCCCAGAACGCACCCCAGAGCAGGCGCCGGGACCGGCCCAAGGCAACCACGGCGAGCGCAGCTGCGAGCTGGCCCACGCCCATCACGTAGAAGGCGACCCCGAAGGGAAGGTATTCGGCGATGTGGTCGGGCGCGAAGGCCAGGTGGATGACGCCGGCGCCGGCCATCAGCCCTGCGGCCGCCCAGCCCAGCGCGGCGGCTAGCCGCATCTGCCGACTCCCGCTCTTTGCCAGCGCTGGGACCGGCCCGACAACCGGCAACACGGGCGCCTGCTCGGAGGAATCGGACGGGACCGCTACGACGGACGCGGTCACGGGGGCGCTGACGGGCTCAGCTTGCTTCTCCTCCACGAAGGTCATCCCCCGTGCGGCCTCCTCCTTGACCGTCTTCTTGGCCACGGTCTTCCGCGGCGCCGCGGCCTTGGTCGCGCCCCCCGCGCCGGTGGTCCTCTTGGTGCCGGCGGCCTTACGCGGTCCGCCGACTTTGCTCGCGCTCACCGGCCTCGTCGCCTTCTTGGCGACGGCCTTGCCGGGTGTGGGGGCTTCGGTCACAGTCGGGCCCGTAGCGGCCCTGCGGGCACGCGTGATCTTGGTCGCGCTCACCGTTCCCGTGACCTGCTTGTGCGAGCGGGTCGCCCTGCGCTCAGGCGAAGCCTCCTCTGCGTCGACCCGCGTTCCTTCTTCCGACCGGGTTGCCACGAAGTTCCTCCTCGATGTGTCGCGGGGCGAGCCTGCGTCCGCCCCTCGAGGAGTATCGGATGCGGCAACCCAACGACCTCCCACATCCGAGCCAAGGAAGGGCAAGCGGTTGGCTAGGTTTCGGTCAAGAGACGAGCGCAGGGCGCGTCCTCGAAGGCCGGCGCTCCAGCCCCTCGGATATCCACGGCGGTTCAGCCCGGGGGAAGGCGGTCGCTGGGCCAGTTGGGCTGGAAGCGACCAGCCGTGCGCTGACACCCCGGTCGAAGACCCGAGAGAGGCCGTGACCTGGGCTTCCGTCTTCCGACGTCTTCCCTCGTTGTCGGGCATCTCGCGGACATCCCGCGGACAAGACCCGGAAAACCGAGCCCCTCCTCATCGGAGCTTGGAGGGCATCCAGTGCGGCCAAGCGCCGGGATCGGAGTTGACCTTGGCCCACCGATCTAGGGCGGCTGCCAGCCCCGCCGAGAGAGACTCGGCTGCCCACCACGACTTGAGGACGAAGAGGACGGGGCACGCGCTAACGGCCGAGAAATCGCTGGCGTTCTCAGTCACGATGACCCTGCCCTCCGCGGCGGCCAGCTGCACGATGACGTCGTCGGGGAGGTTGTGCGCACCGAGGCGGGCCGGCGTCGTGGCGTCATGGCCCCCGGCCTCGAGCAGCTCGGCGACCCGGGGCGGCAGCATGGAGTCGACCAGGAACCTCAAGCAAGAAGTCGGTCGCGTTCCTCCGCGACCCGCTCCGCCTCCTC
>VAXP01000083.1:5414-7017 GCA_005884125.1 Actinomycetota bacterium
CCATCACCACCTGGCGCTCATGGAGCCCCAGCTGCTCGGCCAATACCGCTATCCGTTCGGCTTCGGAGCCCGGGACGTGACGCAGGGCGGCAACCACCTCCCAGACGTCGGGCCCACCGGCTAAGGCTGCCCGCCGTCCCGACGGGCCGGGCTTGAAGACGATGCCCGGATGCGCCGCGCACGCCATCCCCTCGCGGACGTAGCGCTCGATCAGCTCGGTGACCGTGACACCTTCTGCAGCCGAAGCGGCGGTCAGCTGCTCCCGCAGCCGGTCATCGAGGCGGACGCTCGTCGTCGACTTGCGCATATCGCCTCCTCGGGAGATGTACTGCGCTGTACTACACCTTACTACACTCCTGCAGCGCTGCCCGATCTCCGGTCGCGCACGCCGCCAACGCTCTGACGTCAGCGCCCCGTCGTGCACCCGCTGCACGGCGCAATCGCCGTGGCACCGCCGCCAGGAAGTATTCGCCTCGGGTGAGCGACCTCGGTCAGGTCGCACCGTCCGGAACTTCCATTTCGCGGTCCTCGTGCCCAAGCAGGACCGGAACTCATCTGGTGGGTCGGGAAGCGGACCCAGCGGGGGAAGGTGCGATGAGAGTGACAGTTGCACTGCACGAGCGCGGAGGCCGTGGCCGTCAACGCCGCCGTCCGATTCGGACCAAGCTAGGTCGAGCATCGAAGAGAGCGCGGCGAAGAAGCTCGCTCGCATCTCAAGCCGAACGGGCTATGTCCCGCTGAGACGGGCGACGAGGGGCGCGACGGCGGTCGGTTCCGAGAACAAGAAGCTGATGTACGAGATCCCCAATCGCTCCCGGCGCTCTTGGAGGGCCTCGACGCACTGCTCAACACTGCCGACGAGGACGGCGGGTGACTTCTCCACCTGGGCGGGGTCGGCCCCGTAGGTCTTGGCGAGGGTGTCGAGCGCGGTGCGGGCCTGGTCGGCCGTATCGGTCAGTGTGCACACCACGCCGAGCTGGAGCTCGAGGTCCTCCAAGCGCCGACCGGCCGCCTCGGCCCCGGAACGGATCCAACCGATCTTCTCGGCGATCCCCTCGGCGCTCATCTCGCGGGCGATCTTCTCTGGGATGATTTCGCCGGATGGGGTGGAAGTGACGCTGATGCTCACGATGTCGGCCTCTCGGCCGGCGATGCCGAGGACGCGTCGGCCACCGCCGCCAATCATCAGCGGCGGGTGCGGCTTCTGGGCCGGCTTGGGGAGCCCGTCGAGCGCCCTGATCGTGTAGTGGTCGCCCGCGAAGCTGAACGGTGCGTCTCCAAAGAGCCCTTTGACGACCTTGACCGCCTCATGGAAGCGGGTGATCCGGACCCCGGGAGGGTCGTACGGGATGCCCGCGGCCTCGTAGTCGCTCTGCATCCACCCCGCCCCGAGACCGACCTCGACCCTGCCTTCGGACAGCACATCGAGGAGCGCCATGGAGCGGTGGACGAGCACGGGATGGCGGTAGTCGTTTCCGAACACGGTGCAGAGGACCCGGAGGCGGGACGTGACCGACGCCGCGGCGCACATGGCCACGACCGGCTCGATGGTCGAGCCCTCGGTGAAGTGGTCGGCGACAGCGATGGTGCTGTAGCCGCTGTC
>VAXP01000083.1:7084-11161 GCA_005884125.1 Actinomycetota bacterium
GGCTATCCCCGGAGCCCGACTTCACTCAGAGCCGGGACGTGAGCGCGGGAGCGAATACGTGTAGCTCCCGATCGTCCGGTCGCAGCAAGCTGACAGGGGATGGGTGCCTTCAACGACAGTTAGTTCGCCGCGGGTCGCTGCACAGGCGGATCTCCGACGGCGCGGCCACGAGAACATATTCGGTGCGACTGCCGAGGGCGCGCTATCGGCACATCCCGCCTACAACGGATGGAGGCGACGCGCTACGAAGCTCGTGCTCGGTATTCGTCGATGGCGTCTGCAGGCACATGGGCGATGCCGTCGACCATCACGTACCTGATCTTGCGCTCGCGGATGAGGACGAGAAGTTCACGGGTCGAGATGCCGAGCCGACGAGCGGCTTCGCTCGCTCGGAGAGATTCAGCGGGCATCAGTCCCTCCCTCGGGGTCGTCGAAGCCCAGTTTACGGCTGATGACCCGAATCTCCGTTCCGACGCTCACCACCTCGGCCAGGTGGCGGCTGTCAATGAGGCCGTCCCGGGCGTCTTCCAGCGCAGCGAGCAGAGTCAGCGCCTCGTCCAGGTTGTAGGAGAGCGCTTCTGGCGGCCCTCCTGCGTCCGTAGGGGTCACCGGCGGCACTTCGATCCTGTAGCACGATCAACAGCATGATCGGTTTGCACGCCGACCGCAGTCGCCGCTCTCCGCTCAGCGATATCGGCACATCGACCTCGGGCCATGCTCACCCAGGAGCAGGCGGCACCAGCTAACGAAATCGGCGTTCCGTCCTACCTCACGGGATGTGTCCGGCTCAGCGGCGCTGATTCGCTACAGCGTGCAACCGCAATCAACTCCCGGAGCGCCTTGACGACGCCGACGATCGTCAGGCCCGCGCCGAAGATGGCGATGACCACCGCACGGTGGTACGAATTGCGCCGCAGAAGCTGGCGGTAGCGTCGTTCAACGGACACGCCAGCTCGGGCCGATGAGGGCCAGCACTGCCGATGCTCCGAGTGAAAGGGCTAGCCCCAAAACAATTCGGCCCACTTCAGTCAGCCTACGAGTCGGTCGGCTGCGCGTCTCCCGACGCAAGTACTCTGACGATCAGTGAAGGTGCGGGACTTCCCACAAGTCCCTGGGTTCGGCCGTCCAGGTCGGTCGTGTGACGGCCGCAAGGGCCCAGGGCTAACCCGCAGTGCCATCGACGATTAGGTCAGCTCGCTCGTCAGGCCGTTGCTGCATCAAGTACGCGTCCTCTTCTGGCATCCACCGACCGGTCCAGACGGATCGCATCGGCTCCCCGTCTCGCTCGACGCCGCGTCGAAGCCGGACGGCGAACGGAGCGCTCACCCAGATGGTCAGATCCCATGGGTGTCCGATCTCACGGCGAGTAGAGGAAACGCCTTCTACGACGAGCACGCCGTTCGTCGGAACCTCGTGCCATTCGGCAGGAGCGTCGGCGTCCCAATCCCAACGCTGATAGCGGCCGGGGCGGCCATTTAGTACGGGCTGCAGGACCTGCTCCACGAACCGGTCCTGTTCCCAGCCGAGGGCCGTCGGGCGGGCGAAGTCGTCCAGGCAGACCACGGTCACATCACCGACTTCCGCAGCGATTTTCCGTGCCAGAGTGGTCTTTCCGGCCCCGCCCAGCCCGTCGACCGCGATCAGCAGCGTTCCCTGCCGCGCCCGGTGGAGTTCCCGGATACACCCGACCACCTCAGCCGCCGTGACCGATTCCGGCATGCGTTCAGCATGCCTCCTCCTCCCAGCCGAGATCGGCACTTCCAGCAAATCGAGAAGTGGGAAGTCTGCACGCCCGGCGCCCCGAGATCTGCCTACGGTGGCCGCGTGGATCGCACCGACTACGAGGCTTGGATGGCGCCGGCGTACGACTCGGGTTGGCGCGATCTCAAGCTGCGGGCACAGAGCGAGCGAGCAAACGGCAAGCGATAACCGTCAGGCACAGGATCGGTCTCCCTGGGTTCAGTCGAACACGTAGCCGCGTCGGCGCTTGCTACGTTCCGGCCATGGAGATGGTGCGCGCCAGGTAGTCGTGTTCGATGCTGCCGATCTCGAGGCCGAGAGCACGTTCTGGGCGGGGATGTTCGGCGGGCACGTCTTCAGGGACGACAGGTTTCACTGCGTCATCGACGCCTCCGGCGAGTGGCATGTCGGCGTACAGCTCGCGCCGAACCACGTTCCACCCGACTGGCCGGACGGGGCTCCTCAGCAGGTGCATGTCGATTTGCACGTCGAAGATCCGCGCGCCGCGCACGAGGCGGCGATCGGGCTCGGTGCCAGGCTGCTCCAGGCCGGTGACTTCGACGCCGCAGAGGGGCACCAGGTCTATGTCGACCCGGCGGGCCACCCGTTCTGCATCGGCTGGGGGCACCCTTCTCGAGCGGCGGTCGCGGCGTTCGTCGCTGATCGGTTGAGTTCGGAGCCCGGTCAACAACACGCCTGAGTCCTATCACCTGCGGTCCCGGTCGGGCGTCCCACCTGTCACCATGGAGGTGGCCCGGGAGCTGCCAAATGGAGTTCAGCGCAGCGCAAGTTGTATGCGAGAAGTGCGGGAAGCCCGTCCGGGAGCGGATCGAGACTGCAACTGGGCGTCACGTGTACCAGGACTGCCTCGAAGACGTCCAGGCCGGTGCTGCGGCGGTCATGACGGGCGGAGGGCCTGCCGAGGCGGTAGCGATCCGGGGTTGGCTCCAGCGAGTACGCGCGTGGCGCTCTCGTAGCCGCCCGTAAGTGCCCACTCCGCTCCCTCGCCCAGGACCACAAGACGGACGCGAGGAGCGGATGCGCTGCGGCAACGGCGCTACAAGTCGAATATCTCGTGCTTGACCGAGCACCCAGCGTTGAGCGTCCGCGCTACTTGGTCAGGAGAGGGTCGACCCGAGGCCGCGAGAATTGCGAGAGCGGTAGCTCGACGGGTGTCGCAGCGCGCCCGGTGCAATCCTCGATCGAGTCGAACGAGCTCGATCGTCAGCGCCGCGACCACGAGCACCAGCATCGCCAAGATGGCGGCGAGAAAGCGCGGCAACCGGCTCTGGGGGGGGGCACTGAAGGCGTTGGCTCCATACCGGAACCCTACGGCTCGCACCTGGCCCGATCCGGAGAGTGCCGATACAGCTCGTCCGTCCAACCGGCCCTCGCCCCCGCTACTGGGGCCGGAAGGCCGACAGGTCGGCGTTGGGGTACCGCCGGCACACGTCGTGCCAGGTGCGCGACGTCCAGTAGCGATGGCCGCGGGGTGGAAAGCCCACGAGCTCCAGCTGCCGAGGTGTGGCTCGCTCGACGAATAGGTACCAGGAGTCGCCGAGCCGCTGGGTGAGGCTCATCTTGTCGAACCAGATGTCGCTTACGGTGCGATAGCTGGCCTTGAGCGAGAAGCGAGCACCGCCCGACGCGCTCATCACTGTCCCCCGGTGGTAGGTGCTCGTCTTGTATGCCAACACCGTCCCGGCCGGACCGGCCGCACTGACCTCGTGGGCGTAGATCTCGGCGTGCTCCTCCCGGGTAATGCGCGGCAGCCACATCGGTAAGTCTGCGGTATGGCGCCGTGACACCACGTGCGTGGGCCCGAGCTCCTCGGGGACGTGGTGGATGTAGATGAACATCTCGACCTCCGCAAAGGACGGATCATCCGACGGCACCACAGGCGTGTGGTTCCCGTAGTCGCGGTGCAGCTGTTGGTCGTAGTCCGTCGCGCCGGCGTACTTCGCCCAGTTGTGCGCCTCGTACAAGCGCACCGCCGCGGTTCCGAGGAGCGCTTCGGCGAGAGCGGCGATCGGTGGACTGACGCCGAGGAGCGACCACTCGACGCTCGAGTACGGGAACAGGTCTATGCCGGCGAAGGCGCCCCCTGTGAAGCGGGCGTTGCGGGCCGGATCGGCCCCGGCGTGGTATTCCTCGGCGGTCGGGAACATCAGGCCGAGCTCGGCTTGCGCGGGCGCGAGCTCGTCCTCCCCCAGGTAACCGAGCAGGAGCGCGTACCCGTGCTCGTGAAAGTGCTCGGTTGCCTCCGCCAGCGTGGATGTCTGGCTACCCACCGGCGGGACCTTAGCCAACCGCTGATCGGCAGCCGGTCGGCGAGCG
>VAXP01000084.1 GCA_005884125.1 Actinomycetota bacterium
TGCGGGCCATACTCGAAGAGGTCCTCCTCGAGGTCATGTACGACCTGCCCAGCCGCTCCGACATCGGCAAGTGCGTGGTGGACCGCTCCGTGGTGCTGGACCGGGTCAACCCCACCCTGGTCACCCGGCCCGAGACCCCGGCCAAGGTCGAGCGCCCCCGTCGGGCCGCCTCCTAGCGTCCCCGCCGGCAGGGGCGGCGCCAGCCGGCGCCTCAGGCCGTGGTCGCGCCGGCGAGGCTGTGGAGGATGGCCCGCTCCAGCTCGCCCAAGGTGTGGCGGTCGGTGATCTTGCCGCCGCAGCCGTCGCGCACATAGAAGGCGTCCACGACGTGATGGCCGATGGTCTGCACCTTGGCCGAGCGGATGTCGAGGTCGAGCTCGGTGAGGGCGCGCGTGATCCGGTAGAGAACCCCGATGTCGTCCGGAGCCCGCACGTCGATCACGGTGGCGTTGGTCGAGGCGTCGTCGTCGAAGGTCACCGTCGGCGCCGGGCCCGTGATCGGGGGTCGGGAGCGGCCGTAGGTCCGGGCCCGCTCGGCCAGACGGGCGTGGATGGCGAGCCTCCCCACCAGGGCCAGCTCGAGGTCGGCGACCACGCGGGGCCAGGGGACCTCGGGCCGGAGCGGGTCGCTGACGCGGAAGGAGGCCAGAGCCCGGCCCTCGTCGCTGGAGTAGGCCGCGGCCTGCAGGACGTCGAGGCCGTGAAGGGCGAGCACCCCCGCCACCCGGCTGAAGATGCCGGGCCGGTCGTCGGTCATCAGGGTGAGCCGGTCGCCGCTGGCGTCGATGCGGGTGCCCGGGCCCGCGAGCAGGGAGAGCTGGGCCGCGCCGGGGAACTGCTGGGCCACGATCTCGCCCATGTCACCGCCCTGCAGCACATGGGCGACCCTCTCGACCAGCTGGCTCACGAGCTCGGCCTTCCACGGGCCCCACGCGGCCGAACCCGTCGCCAGCCCGTCGGCCTCGGTGAGGGCGGCCAGCAGGCGAAGGCGGGGCTCGGAGCCGATTGCCTCTGCCACCCGGGCGATGGTGGTGGGATCGTCGATGTCCCGGCGGGTGGCCACGTCCGGGCGGCGATGGTGCGGGCCAGGACGACGCCCACCTCGGTGTGGTCCCCGCCGTAGCCCTTGCCCAGGTCGTGTAGGAGGGCGGCGGTGACGAGGAGGTCGGGCCGGCCCACGGCGCGGGAGAGGCGGGCCGCGTTGGCGGCCGCCTCCAGCAGATGCCGGTCGACGGTGTAGCGGTGGTAGGGGTTGCGCTGGGGCCGGGCCCGGACCGCCCGCCACTCGGGGACGATGCGCGGCCAAACGCCCCTCCGGTCGAGGGCCTCTATGACCCTGACCGCGGCCGGTCCGGCCAGGAGGAGATCGACGAACAGGGAGCGGGCTTCCTCGGGCCAGGGGTCGGGAAGGGCCGGGGCGTTGGCCGCCAGCCACTCCAGCGAGGCCCGGTCGATCACGGTGTGGTGGGCGGCTGCGGCGGCGGCCACCCTCAGGGCGACCGTCGCCTCGCCCGCAGCGGCGGCGTCGAGGTCCAGGCCCACCTCTCCGTCGCGCAGGTGCACGCCCGGCCCCAGGGGCCGGGCCCGGCGGCTGATGCGGCCCAGCGGGCCGCGGAGGGCGGAGCGGATCCGCCGCCACGTGTCGTCGCTGGTCCAAGCGATGACCTGGGCCGCCTCCGCCACCCGGGCCATGAGCTCGTCGGCGCCGCTCAGGCCCAGGGCGGCCGCCACCGCGTCCTGCTCCTGGAGGGCGAGCACGTTGGTGGGCCGGCCGGTGCGGCGCTGGAGCTCCACCCTGGCGTCGAGCAGCACGCCGTAGGCGGGGGCGAGGGCGGCCTCGTCGTGGTCGAGCAGGACGGGCTGGGCGGCCTGGGCCCAGCGCAGTGACTGCACGTCCCGGAGCCCGCCCCGCCCCTCCTTGAGGTCGGGCTCGAGGCGGAAGGAGACCTCGCCCGCCTTGCCGTGGCGCACCTCCACCCGGCCGCCCAGCTCGGTCAGCCAGCGCTTCGACCGCTTCTCCCACCGGGTCAGGCTCTGGCGGGCGAGCTCGTCGGTCAGCCGCGGATCACCGGCCACGTGGCGGGCGCTCAACAGCGCGGTGGCGGTGTCGAGATCGTCGGTGGCCAGGGCCAGCGCCTCCCTGACGGTGCACACGCTGTGGCCTACGTGGAGGCCCTCGTCCCACATCGGGTACCAGATGTGGTCGGCCAGCCGGGCCACGTCGGGCCGGCGCCGGTGGACGAGCATCACGTCTATGTCGCTCTCGGGGCACAGCTCCCTGCGGCCGTAGCCGCCGACCGCGACCAGAGCCACGCCGTCGCCGCCCCCGTTCTCCGCCTTCTGCAGCAGGCCGGCCAGCCACGCGTCGACCAGGTCGCTGTGGGCGCGACACCAGGGCGCGCCGGTGAGGGCGTCGTCGGCCAGCAGCGGCGCTCGCTCCAGCCCCACGTCGGGAAGGGTAGGGCCGCCCCCGCCGATATAAAGACTCCATAAAGACCGTTCACGCGCCGTTCACGCGCCGGGCACGGCTCGGAAACGAGGCACCCATACCGTCCCGGCCCATGATCAGAACACGGCTGCAACGGCTGAAGCAGAGGGACACCCGCCGCCTGCTGGCGGTGATCGTGGGCGGGAAGATGATCGGCATCGCGGCGCTCTTGCTCCTGGTCAAGGGCTTCTCCTCCTACTTCGACTCCGCCGCGGGTGCGTCTCCCTTGGCCGACGTCGTCCACCAGACGAACGACTTCGTGAGCCCGGTGAACACCATCTGGGTTCTCGTCACCGCCTTTCTCGTGTTCTTCATGCAGGCCGGGTTCATGGCCCTGGAGGCGGGCTTCGCACGGTCACGGGAGACGGTGAACGTCCTGCTCGAGTGCGTCTTCGACACGTGCCTGTGCGGGATGCTCTATTGGGCCATCGGCTTCGCCTTCCAGTTCGGCTCAGGCAACGGCATCATCGGCCACCAGTTCTTCTTCCTGCACGGAATGACCGCGGCCTACGGCTCGACCAAGGTCGCCTTCCTCGCCTTCTTCCTCTTCCAGTTCGCCTTCGCCGACACCGCCTCCACCGTCACCTCGGGGGCCATGGTGGGGCGGACCGGCTTCAAGGGCGACATCCTCTACAGCGCCTGCGTGTCGGGCTTCATCTACCCCATCTTCGGACACTGGGCCTGGGGCCCCGGGGGCTGGCTGGGCAACACCATGGGGTGGTTCCACAGCTGGACCGGGGGGACGGTGTTCCGTGACTTCGCCGGCTCCACCGTCGTGCACACCGTGGGCGGCTTCATCGCCCTGGGCGGTGCCATCGCCCTGGGACCTCGTCTGGGACGCAAGTTCAAGCGGGACGGGGGAGGCCCGCTGCCGCCCCACGACCTCACCATGGGCGCCATCGGCGGCGTCATCCTGTGGTTCGGCTGGTACGGCTTCAACCCGGGCTCGACCCTGTCGGCCATGGACTGGCAGGGGATCGGCCGGGTGGCGGCCAACACCACCCTGGCCGCGTGCGCCGCGGGCATGATGGCCGTGTTCTTCGTGTACCCGAGATCGAAGAAGTGGGACCTGGGCATCTCCGTCAACGGCTTCCTGGGCGGGCTGGTGGCCATCACCGCGCCCTGCTACTGGGTCTCGCCCTGGGGCGCCATCGTCATCGGGGCCGTCGCCGGAGTGGTGGTGCCCCTGGGCATCGATCTCCTGGAGCACCTGCGCATCGATGACCCCATCGGCGCCTGGCCCGTGCACGGCCTGGCCGGGATCTGGGGCACCCTCAGCATCGGGCTGCTGGCCACCGGCCAGTACGGCGTTCCCACCGCGGACGGGCCCGACACCTCGACGGTGGTCAAGGGGCTCTTCTACGGCGGGGGTACGGCGCAGCTGCGGGCCCAGGCCATAGGCAGCCTGACCTGCGTCGTCGTCGTGCTCAGCGTCACCCTGCTCGTCATGTACACCATCAAGGCCATCAGGGGCTCCTGGACCCTGCGTGTCTCCCGCGAGGGGGAGCTGGAAGGCCTCGACATCCACGAGCACGGCACGCCGGCGTACCACGTCGAGTTCGGGCAGGGCATGACCTACTCGACCCCGGCCAACTTGCCCGGCAATGGCATGACGAGAGAGCCGGTCTCCGTCGTCCCGCCTCGACAGGAGGAGGACGTGCCCGTTTGACGGAGACCCCGCCTTCATCCCCAGCAGACGACGCCCATAGGAGAGACCCATGGCCCATCTGGTGACCGCCATCATCAAACCGTTCAAGCTCGAAGAGGTGAAGGAGGCCCTCAGGGGGGCCGGCATCCTCGGCCTCACCGCTTCCGAGGTGCAGGGGTACGGCCGCCAGGGGGGCAAGACGGAGACCTTCCGGGGGTCCGAGTACAAGGTCGACTTCGTTCCCAAGGTGAAGGTCGAGGTGCTGGTCGAGGCCACGCAGGTCGACAAGGTGATCGACCTCATCGCCATCTCGGCCCGCACCGGGAAGATCGGCGAC
>VAXP01000014.1 GCA_005884125.1 Actinomycetota bacterium
GGCGTCGGCCTCGCCGAGCGAGTCGTCGCCGTGCCACAGCAGCTGGGCTTGGCCGCCTGCGCCGCCAATGGCTTCGACCACGTCGTGCTCGCAGTTGGACCCGGGGAAGACGACCACGCCGACCCTCATTACGTGGCGCCGCCTTCGATGGTGATGTCGGCGGCCTCGATCACGGGGTTGGTGAGGAAGCGCTGGCACAGGTCGTCGACGCGCGACCGCGCCGTCTCCACGTCGGGCGCCTCGACGGTGAAACGGATGGCCTTGCCGACGCGCACCCCATCGACCCCATCGAACCCGAGGGCCGGAAGGGCCCGCTCGATGGTGGCCCCCTGGGGGTCGGCGATGCCGGGGCGCAACGTGACCTCCACGAGCACAGGGAACTGGGCCATGCTCACGTCCCCTCGACCCCCGCCCATTGGGAGAACGGGAGGCCGGTGAGGCGTTCGTAGGCCTCGACGTAGCGCCGGCGCGATGCGTCGATGACATCGCCGGGCAACGAGGGGGCGGGCGGCTGCTTGTCCCATCCCGTCGCCTCGGCCCAATCGCGTACGGGTTGCTTGTCGAACGACGGCGGCGTGGCGCCGGGCTTATAGGTATCGGCGTCCCAGAACCGCGACGAGTCGGGGGTGAGCACCTCGTCGCACAGGGCCAGCACGCCGTCGATCCAGCCGAGCTCGAACTTGGTGTCGGCGATGATGATGCCCCTCTGGGCCGCCAGGTCCGCCCCCTTCCGGTAGACAGCGAGGCTCATCTCGGCCGCCTGCTTCACCACGTCGCCACCGACGATGTCGGCGGCCTGGTCGACGGTGATGTTCTCGTCGTGGCCCGCGGTCGCCTTGGTGGAGGGGGTGAAGAGGGGCTCGGGCAGGCGGTCGGACTCCTGCAGCCCCGGGGGCAGGGACGAGCCGTGCAGCGTTCCCGAGGAGGCGTACTCCTTCCACCCCGAGCCGGCCAGGTAGCCCCGCACGATGCACTCCAGGGGGAGCATCTCGGCCCGGCGCACGAGCATGGCCCGCCCGGCCAGGTCGGTCATGCCTTGCGCGTCGGTGGGCAGCTGGGCCGGATCGGCGGTGACGAGGTGGCTGGGCGCGACGCCGGCCAGGTCCTCCAGCCAGTAGGTGGTCATGGCCGTGAGCACCCGGCCCTTGTCGGGGATGGTCTCGGCCATCACCACGTCGAAGGCCGAGATGCGGTCGGAGGCGACGAACAGGAGCATGTCGCCGGGCACCTCGAAGATGTCGCGAACCTTTCCTGAGTACAGGTGGGGCAGGGGCAACGGGCCTCCTCAGATGATCTCGGCCGGGACGTACCCGGCGGCTTCGGGGTGGCGGGCCACCACGGCCTCCACCTGCTTGACGAACTCGGCCACCTGGCGGCGGGCCGCGCCCGCGTGCTCCAGGGGCTGGGCCACGGCCTGACGCAGCGCCTCCTCCGACAACAGCACCCGCCCGTCCCCGGCCAGGGCGGCGATGAGATCGTCGTCCAGGCCCGGGCCCGCGCCGCCGGCGACCTCCCGCCGGGCCCGGGCCGCGGCCAGGGCGTGCTCGCGGACCACCTCGTGGGCCTGCTCCCGGCCCAGGCCCGCGTCGACCAGGGCCAGCAGCATCCGGGACGTGGCCAGGAAGGGGAGCTCCCGGGCCAGCTCGCGCTCGATCATGGCCGGGAAGGCGGCGAAGTTGTCGAGCACGGTCAGAAAGGTCTCGAAGAGCCCGTCGGTGGCCAGGAAGGCGTCGGGCAGGGCCACCCGGCGCACGACCGAGCAGCTCACGTCGCCCTCGTTCCACTGGTCCCCGGCCAGGCCCCCCACCATGGTGAGGTGACCTCGCAGGACCATGGTCAGACCTGCGATGCGCTCGCTGGAGCGGGGGTTGGTCTTGTGGGGCATGGCAGAGGAGCCCACCTGCCCGGGCCCGAAGCCCTCTGTCACCAGGTCGTGGCCCGCCATGAGCCTGATGGTCAGGGCCAGGTCGGCGGGGCCGGAGACGGCCTGCAGCAGAGCCGACACCACGTCGAGGTCGAGCGAGCGGGGGTAGACCTGGCCCACGTTGGTGAGGATGCGGCCGAACCCCAGCTCCGAGGCGACGGTGCGCTCGAGCTGGTCGAGCCGGCTCAGGTCGCCGCCCAGCAGCTCGAGCTGGTCCGCCTGGGTTCCCACCGGGCCCTTCAGCCCCCGCAACGGGTAGCGGTCGAGGAGGCCCTCGACCCGCCTGAAGGCCTCGAGCAGCTCCTCGCCCGCGTTGGCGAAGCGCTTGCCCAGGGTCGTGACCTGGGCGGGCACGTTGTGGGTGCGGGCCGTGATGGGCGTGGTGGAGTGGGCGCTGGCCAGGCGGGCCAGGCGGGCGGCTGCGGCCACCATGCGGTCGCGCACGAGGGCCAGGGCGTCGCGGATCTGGAGCTGCTCGACGTTCTCCGTCAGGTCGCGCGACGTGAGGCCCTTGTGCACGTGCTCGTGTCCGGCCAGGGCGCAGAACTCGTCGATGCGGGCCTTGACGTCGTGCTTGGTGACCCGCTCGCGGGCTTCGATGCTGTCCAGGTCGACTTTGTCGACGACGGCCCGGTAGTCCTCGACGACCTCCTCGGGGATGTCGACGCCCAGGCGGCGCTGGGCGTCCATCACCTCCACCCAGAAGCGACGCTCGAGGCGGACCTTGCCCGCTGGCGACCAGAGGTCGGTCATGGCCGCACTGGCGTAACGGGCGGCCAGCACGTTGGGGATCTCCGCCTTCACCTGGCCCCCCCGGCCCGGAACTCCTCGAGCCTGGCCGCCAGCCCCGCGTCGGCGATGGCCAGCATCTCGACGACGAGGACGGCGGCGTTCGACGCCCCGTCGATGGCCACCGTGGCCACCGGGATCCCGGGAGGCATCTGCACGGTGGAGTACAGGGCGTCCACCCCGTTCAGGGCGCTGCGGGAGAGGGGCACGCCCACCACCGGGAGCGTGGTGTGGGCCGCCACCACACCGGCGAGGTGGGCCGCCATCCCCGCCCCGCAGATCAGGGCCGCGTAGCCGTTCTCACGCGCAGCCCGGGCGAAGGCCGCGACCTCATCGGGGTTGCGGTGGGCGGAGAGGACCCGCTCGTCCACCTCCACTCCGAAGCGGCTCAGCATCTCGCGTGCCGCCTTCATGCCTTCGGCGTCGCTCGAGGACCCCATGAGCACGGCGACCTTCACGCCACCTCCCGGGCGCTGGCGGCCTCGGCGATGTCCTTGCGGTACTGGATCCCCGGCCACCGGAGCCGGCCCACGGCGTCGTAGGCCCGGGCCCGGGCCTCGCCCAGCGAGGGGGCCAGGGCGGTCACGTCCAGGACCCGCCCGCCCGCCGTCACCAGGCGCCCGTGGCCGTCGACGGCTGTGCCCGCATGGAACACCACCACCCCGGGCACCGAGGCGGCCTCGTCCAGGCCGGAGATGGGCTCGCCCGTGCCGTAGGGCGCGATTGGATAGTTGCGGGCGCAGCACACGACGGTGGCCGCCGCGTCTGAGCAGAAGGCGGGTTCACTGCGCAGGCGCCCGTCGGCCGCCTCGGCCAGGAGGCCGGCCAGGTCGCCCACGGTGCGGGGCAGCACCACCTGGGTCTCGGGATCCCCGAAGCGCACGTTGAACTCCAGCACCTTGGGGCCCTCGGCCGTGAGCATGAGCCCGGCGTAGAGCACGCCCCGGTAGTCGATGCCCCGGCCCGCGAGCGCCGCCAGCGTGGGTTCGACGGCCCGGTCCATGACCTGCTCGACGACCTCGGGGGGAGCCGCGGGGACGGGCGAGTAGGCGCCAACGCCTCCGGTGTTGGGCCCCTGGTCGCCGTCGCCGGCCCGCTTGAAGTCCTGGGCCGGGGCCAGAGCCACCGCCCGGCGGCCGTCGCAGACGGCGAGCACGGACAGCTCGGGTCCGCTCAGGCCCTCCTCGATCACCACCCGGCGCCCCGCCTCCCCGAAGGAGGTCCCGGACAGCTTGGCCCGCACGTCGTCCACCGCCTCCTCCAGCTCCTGGGCGACGAGCACGCCCTTGCCCGCGGCCAGGCCGTCGGTCTTGACCACGTAGGGCCCGGGGAGTGTGCGCAGGAAGTGGACGGCGGCCTCGACCTCGGTGAACACGCCGTGGCGGGCGGTGGGGACCCCGACTTCGTCAAGGACGTGCTTCATCCACGCCTTGGAGCCCTCCAGGTGGGCGCCGTCGGCGCCGGGCCCGAAGACGCGCCGGCCCAGGGCCCGCAGGCGGTCGGCCAGACCGTCCACCAGCGGACCCTCGGGGCCGATGACGTAGAGGTCGGCGTCCACCTCCTCGGGGGGAGCGGAGGTGGAGGACAGGGCCAGGCCGTGCTCCCCCGGGGCGATGCCCGGGTTCCCGGGCGTGGCCACCACCTCGGCCGTGCGGCCCAGGGCGTGGGCCAGGGCGTGCTCCCGGCCCCCCGAGCCCACGACGCACACCCTCACGCGTACCTCACGCCCCGACGTGGACGAACTGACCGCGCGACGGGCCCACGCTCACCAGCCTCACGGGCACGCCCGACTGGGCGGCGATGAACTCGACGTAGCGGCGGGCGGTCTGGGGAAGGTCCGAGACGCTGGTGGCGAGGGACAGGTCGGTGTTCCAGCCCGGGAGCTCCTCGTACACGGGGCGGGCGTCGTGGAGCACGGACTGGTGGTAGGGGAGGTTCTCGTAGCGAACGCCGCCGGCCTCGTAGGCCACGCACACCTTCACCGTGTCGAAGGTGTCGAGGACGTCGAGCTTGGTGAGGAAGATCTCAGAGAGGGAGTTGAGGCGCACGGCGTGTCGCATCATCACCGCGTCGAACCAGCCGGGCCTGCGCCTCCTGCCCGTGTTGGTGCCGTGCTCCTGGCCCCGCTCGACCAGGGCTTCACCCCGCTCGTCGAACAGCTCCGTGGGGAAGGGGCCGGATCCCACCCTGGTGAGGTAGGCCTTGGCCACGCCGATGACCCGGTCGATGTCCCTGGGCCCGAGCCCGGCCCCCGTGCACGCCCCGCCGGCCACCGGGTTGGACGACGTCACGAAGGGATAGGTGCCGTGGTCGAGGTCGAGGAAGGTGGCCTGGGCCCCCTCCAGGAGCACGTGGTGGCCGGCGGCCAGGGCCTCGTGCACCAGGCCAACGGTGTCGGCGATCATGGGCGCGACGCGGGGGGCGTACTCGTCCAGGTAGCGCCTGGCGATCTCCTCGGGGGAGAGCGGCAGGCGGTTGTACACCTTGGCCAGCACCGCGTTCTTCTCCTTGAGGACCACGTCCAGCTTCTCGCGGAAGATCTTGGGGTCGAGGAGGTCCTGGACCCGCAGGCCCACGCGGGCGGCCTTGTCGGCGTAGGCGGGCCCTATGCCCCGCCTGGTCGTGCCCAGGCGGTTCTTGCCCAGGTAGCGCTCCGTCACCCGGTCCAGCTCCTGGTGGTAGGGCATGACCAGGTGGGCGTTGCCGCTGACCCGCAGGCGGCTGCAGTCGATGCCCTTCTCCTCCAGGGCGTCCACCTCGGCTAGGAGCACGGCCGGGTCGACCACCACCCCGTTGCCGATCACCGGGGTGATGTGGCCGTAGAGGACGCCGCTGGGGATGAGCTGGAGGGCGAAGCGCTCCCCGTCCACGACGATGGTGTGGCCCGCGTTGTGGCCGCCCTGGTAGCGGACAACGAGATGCATCTCCTTGGCCAGCAGGTCTGTGAGCCGGCCCTTCCCCTCGTCCCCCCATTGGGTTCCGACCACCACGGTCGCGGGCACGCGCGTCCTCCGAACACTCCTGCGGCGGTCCAATCAGAATAGGCGTTCGGAAGCCTCAGGCGCAGACGGTAAAGGTCATGGGGTCGGGCGCGGCGCCCGTCAGGGTGGCTCCCGAGCGCCGCCGGGTGTAGTCCCGCAGGGCCCGTTGCATGGCTGCGGCCGAACCGCCCCCGCCGGCGGTGACGGTGTCCCGGAGGCAGGTCCGCCCGGAGGCGTCCCACGCCACGTACTGGTCGCCACCCCAGTCGGCCAGGGCGGCGCGGGTCTCGTCCACGCCCACCACCTTCTGCAGCACCAGGTCGAAGCCGAGCTCGCCCAGGACCCCCTTGTCGATGACGGCGGCGTCCGCCTTGGGCTGGGCCAGCGGTGCGGGCGGGTCGCCCGCCAGCCACCGGTCGGGATGCAGGATCTGCTCGGTCGTGGTCGGGGGCGAGGTGAAGGCCTGGTCCAGGCGGACCTGCCCCGCGGATGACAGCACGGACTGCACGTAGCGCGGTCCGTACGTGTACGGGAACCCGACCAGCTCGATGAGCACCTCGGGTATGGACGGGGCCAGCTGGCCCAGTTGGGCCGATTCCTCCCGTCCCAGCTGGTCGCGGTCGGCCAGGGACATGGTGTTCTGGTAGGCCTGCTCGACCCGCACGGCGTCGCCCTCCACCAGGGCCGAGAAGGCCAGGGCCGACTCGTCGTCCCGGCTGTCGAGCTCGGGGCGGAACAGGGTGAAGTGCTGGTCCTGGAGGGCGTGGGTGAGCTCGTGGGCCAGGGTGCGCCGGACCAGGGGCGTGGGCTGGGATCCCCGGACGAGCAGCACCTTGTTCTTCTGGTCGTAAAGGCCCACCACCGCCCCCGCGTAGAGGGCCCGGACGGCCTTGCCCAAATCGACGTCGGCGGTGATGAGCCCCAGGGCCCGCAGCACCTTCTGCGTCTTCTCCATGCTCGCCGCGCTGGTGGCGGTCAGCTCCTCGGTCCGCTTGCGGAAGGAGGCGTCGTCGAGCAGGGAGACGGGGACCTCATGGACGAACTTGAGCCCCCGGGTGCGCTCGGCGAAGCCCTTCAGCTCGGTGATGAGGGCGGCCAGGGCGGGGGGCACCACACCCGTCGTCGTGGTGGCGGCCGGGGCCTCGGTGGTCGTGGGCCCGGGCCGGCCCACACGGGGCTGGGGCGTGCGCACCCGGGTGCGGCTGCCGCCCCCGTTGGGGATCCCCAGCACCAGAGCCACCACGCCCGCGGCGAGCATCGAGCTTGTCAGGAGGGAGAGGAGCCTCCGGGCTCGGCGGGGGGCTCGGGCGGGCACGGCCCACACTGTGCTCCATGGACGCCGATCCCGACCGGCACCCACCTATCTAATGCGCTCAGCACGGCCCGGCCTGGGGCTGGGGCCCCAGGCTCGGGAGGAGGGCCGTCAGGCCCGGGCAGCATCGCCGGAGGCGACGCGCATCAGCACGGCCCGGCCTGGGGCCTGGGGCTCGGGAGGAGGGCCGTAAGGCCCGGGCAGCATCGCCGGAGGCGATGCGCATCAGCGCAGGACGAGCTCGTCGCCCTCGACGTCGACGGTCACCTCGGAGCCCTCGGGGTAGCGGCCCTCCAGAAGCGACAGGGCCAGCTTGTCCCCGATTTCCCGCTGGATGAGCCGGCGTAGGGGCCGGGCCCCGTAGGCGGGGTCGTACCCCCGGTGGGCCAGCCACCGGCGGGCCGAGTCGGTGACCTGGAGCGACAGCCGGCGAGCGGCCAGGCGCTCGTGAAGCTGGCGCAGCTGAATGACGACGATGGCTGAGATGTCATCCTCCGTAAGCGACCGGAAGCGCACGATCTCGTCGATGCGGTTCAGGAACTCGGGCTTGAAGAAGTCCTTGGGCTCGCCGGGCAGGTTCGACGTCATGATGAGCACGGCGTTGGTGAAGTCGACCGTCCGACCCTGCCCGTCGGTCAGCCGGCCGTCGTCGAGGACCTGGAGCAGCACGTTGAACACGTCCGCGTGGGCCTTCTCGATCTCGTCGAGGAGCACCACCGCGTAGGGCCGCCGGCGGACGGCTTCGGTGAGCTGACCGCCCTCGTCGTAACCGACGTAGCCCGGGGGCGCGCCGATGAGGCGGGCCACTGTGTGCTTCTCCTGATACTCACCCATGTCGACGCGGACCATGGCCCGCTCGTCGTCGAACAGGAACTCGGCCAGGGTGCGGGCCAGCTCGGTCTTGCCCACGCCGGTGGGGCCCAGGAACAGGAACGAGCCGATGGGCCGGTTGGGATCGGACAGGCCCGAGCGCGACCGGCGGATGGCGTTGGCCACCACCGAGACGGCCTCGTCCTGGCCGACGACCCGCTGGCGGAGCATGTCCTCCATGCGCACCAGCTTGGCTACCTCGCCCTCCATGAGCCTGGAGACGGGTACGCCCGTCCAGCGGCTCACCACCTCGGCGATGTCTTCCTCGTCGACCTCTTCCTTGAGCATCTTCTGGTCGGCCTGGAGCTCGGCCAGGTGCTTGGTCGCCTCCTCCACCTGGCGCTCGAGCTCGGGCACCCGGCCGTAGCGGATCTCCGCGGCCCGGTTGAGATCGCCGTCCCGCTCGAAGCGCTCGGCTTCTCCCCGGGCCGCCTCCAGCTCTTCCTTGAGGTGGCGGATGGCGGAGATGGCCTCCTTCTCGCCCTGCCAGTGGGCCTTCATGGCGTCGGACTGCTCGCGCAGGTTGGCCAGCTCCTCGTCCAGCTTGGCCAGACGCTCGACCGACACCGCGTCGGTCTCCTTGGCCAGCGCCACCCGCTCGATCTCCAGTTGGCGGATGCGCCGCTCGACCACGTCGATCTCCGTGGGCATGGAGTCGATCTCGATGCGCAGACGGCTGGCCGCCTCGTCGACCAGGTCGATGGCCTTGTCGGGCAGGAAGCGGCCGGTCACATAGCGGTTGGACAGCACTGCCGCGGCCACCAGGGCCGCGTCCTGGATGCGTACGCCATGGTGGACCTCGTAGCGCTCCTTGAGCCCCCGGAGGATGCCGATGGTGTCCTCCACCGAAGGCTCCCCGACGTACACGGGCTGGAAGCGGCGCTCCAGGGCGGCGTCCTTCTCCACACGCTTGCGGTACTCGTCCAGGGTGGTGGCGCCGATCATGCGCAGCTCGCCCCGAGCCAGCATGGGCTTGATCATGTTGCCGGCGTCCATGGCGCCCTCGGCCGCGCCGGCGCCCACGATGGTGTGGAGCTCGTCGATGAAGGTGATGACCTCACCGCCGGAGTCGGCGATCTCCTTGAGCACGGCCTTGAGGCGCTCCTCGAACTCGCCCCGGTACTTGGAGCCGGCCACCATGGCGCCCATGTCCAGGGCCACCACCCGCTTGCCCTTGAGGCCCTCGGGCACGTCGCCTTCGACGATGCGCCGGGCCAGCCCCTCCACGATGGCTGTCTTGCCCACGCCCGGCTCCCCGATGAGAACGGGGTTGTTCTTGGTGCGGCGGGACAGGACCTGAATGACGCGGCGGATCTCCTCGTCCCGTCCGATGACGGGGTCGAGCTTGCCCTTGCGGGCCTCCTCGGTGAGGTCCCGGCCGTACTTCTCCAGGGCCTGGTAGGCGTCCTCCGGGCTCTGGCTGGTGACACGGTGGCTGCCCCGGACGTCGGCCAAAGCGGCCAGCAGGTCCTCCCTGCTCACGCCGACCAGCTCGCTGAGAGAGAGGAGCACGTGCTCGATGGAGAGGTACTCGTCGCCCAGCGACCCCCGCTCGGTGTCGGCCCGCTCCAGGGCGTCACGCAGACGGCGGCCCAGGCCGGGCTCGGCCCCCCCGTAGGCCTTGGGCAGGCGGGCCACGGCTTCCTCCATGCGGTTGCGCAGGGAGAGCGGCGCCACGCCCACCTTCTGGAGGACGGGGAGGGTGACGGTCCCCTCCTGGCCGAGCATGGCCAGCACTAGGTGCTCGGGGGTCACCTCGGGGTGGGGCCCGGTGCGGGCAGCCTCGACTGCGGCGTTGAACGCCTCCTGGGTCTTCAGGGTCCATCGATTGGGGTCCAGGGCCACAGCGCCTCACCTCCCTATGTGCTGAATAAACTTGACAATATGTGTATCAACTTCGGGCGGACTCTGATTCCCGGAACTGAGGGATCTCCGGCCCTGGGTCCGGGCCCCGCTGCCCGCCGGGCTCAGCCCCGGCGCCGGTAGAGGACGGGGGCCTGGTTCACGGGGACCAGGTCCCGGCGGTACTGGCGGTGGGTGCGCTCGATGGCCTCGCGGGCCTCGGCCCGGGTGCGGAGCAGCTCCTGGCGGAGGCGCTCCACCTCCTCCTCCAGCTCCAGCACCCGGCGCACCCCCTCCAGGTTGAGGCCCACCCCGGTCAGGTCCTGGATGCGGCGCAGGCGGTCGATGTCCCGCTCGCTGTAGCGCCGGCTGCCGCCCAGGGTGCGGGCCGGGTCGAGGAGGCCCTTGCGCTCGTAGATGCGCAGCGTCTGCGGGTGCATGCCCGCCAGCTCGGCCGCCACCGAGATGACATACACCGCCCGGGTGCTCATTTCTATGTGTTCCATTCGTTCGCGACCAGCCATGCTCACACCCCCAGATGGGTCCTGGGTGACTCGTCGGACGCGTTGGCCAGGGCCTCAATGGCGTCCCGCTCGGCGTCGGACAGGTGCTGGGGCACGGCCACCTCCACGGTGACCAACAGGTCGCCGGCCCCGTCCTTGCCCGGCACGCCATGGCCCCGGACCCGGAAGGTGCGGCCCGAGCGCGTCCCCGGGGGGATGCGCAGCGTCACCGGGCGCTCGAGGGTCGGCACCGTGACCGTGGCCCCCAGGGCCGCCTCCGGGAAGGTGAGGGGCACGGTGAGGGTGAGGTCCTTGCCCCTCCTCCCGAACAGCTCGTGATTGCCCACGTGCACCACCACGTAGAGGTCCCCCGGCCCTCCATTGTTGCGCCCCGCGCCGCCCCGTCCCTTGATGCGTATGCGCTGGCCGTCCTCGACGCCGGCGGGGATGCGCACCTTGACCCGCCGGGGACGGCGCTCGACGCCGGTGCCGGAGCACGTCGGGCAGGGAGTCTCGACCTTCATCCCCGTACCGCCGCAGACGCGGCAGGGCTGGCTGAAGGAGAACAGACCCTGGTTCTCGGCGGTGACGCCCCGTCCGCCGCACGCCGGGCAGATCACCGGTGAGGTCCCCGGGGCGGCTCCGGTGCCACCGCACGTGTGGCAGGCGGCCTCGCTGGTCAGGTTGACCGTGGTCGTGACGCCCTGGAAGGCCTCGTCGAAGGAGAGGTGGAGCTCAGCCTCCAGGTCGTCGCCCCGCTGCGGGCCGGCCGCCCCCGGGGAGCCCCGCCGGCGGCCGAACAGGCCCCCGAAGAGATCACCCAGGTCGCCCAGGTCCCCGACCCTGAAGTTGAACCCGCCCGGACCTCCGCCACTCGTACCGGCGAAGGGGTTGGCGCCGGGACCGAGGGCGCGGACCTCGTCGTACTCCTTGCGCTTGGCCGCGTCCCCGAGCACGTCGTAGGCGGCCGAGATGTCCTTGAAGCGATCCTCAGATCCGGGGTTGGCGTCGGGGTGGTGCTGCTTGGCCAGCTTCCGGTAGGCGCGCGTGATCTCCTTCTCGGTCGCTCCCTTCTGGAGCCCGAGCACGGCGTAGTAGTCCTTCTCGAACCACTCCCGCTGAGGAGCCACGGCGTCCTTCCTCCGCTGACTGGCGACTAGGTGGCGACCTTGACCATGGCCGGGCGCAGGACCCGACCCTTGAGGCGGTAGCCGGTGCGCACGACATCTCGCACCCCCGGCTCGCCGTCTTCGCCTTCCACATGCATGACCGCCTCGTGCTCCTCCGGATCGAACGGCTTCCCGAGGGCCTCGATGCGTTCCAACCCCGCCTTCTCCAGCGCTCCCAACAGCTCGCCGTAGACCAGTTCGACCCCTTTGCGCAGACGGTCGGCGTCGGTGCCGGCACTCAGCTTCCCGACCAGATCCTCCGCGGCCCGCTGGAGGTGCTCGGTCTGCTGCTTGATCATGCGCTTCTTGTAGTTCTCGAAGTCCGCCTGCAGCCGCCTCAGCGCGTCGAGGTACTCGTCGCGCTCGGCCGCGATGCGCTCCAGGTCGGCCAGGTCGGTGCGGATGGCCTGCTCGCCGGGCTCGTCACCGGAAGCCACGCCCTGCGTGTCCCCCGGCTCCACCGGG